>JAKBCY010000073.1 GCA_021807445.1 Pseudomonadota bacterium | reverse complement strand
TTACATGGCACCCCCATAGCCTTCCCTGAGGCACGTTGCCTCGACAGCGGCGCGCCGTTTTTATGCGAGCAGTATGTGCACCACGCCTTCGGTCCCGCCAACTGGCTGGCTGGCCGTGCTGCTGCGTGCCCATCGGAACAGGCAGCCGCTGGCATAACTGGCCAGCAGGTGTGCGCGCTGCGCTGGGTCAAAGCCTGAGGCCACGGCGTCTTGCTCCACAGCGAGCTTGAGGCTTTGCCGCAGGGTTGCCTCCACGCGCCCGAAAAACTGGTTCATCCGAGCTTGGAGGCGCGGATGCTCGCCGACCAGGGCATCGCCCACCATGACACGGCACAGACCCGGGTTTTTGCCAGCAAAACCCAGCAAGGATTGCACGATGCGTGCGGACTGGGCCAGCCCAGACTCCTCCTGCTGAGCGATCTGATTGATCATCCCGAACATGCTCTGCTCGATGAAATCGATCAGCGCCTCAAACATTTGCGCTTTGCTGGCGAAATGCCGATACAAGGCCGCCTCGGACACCTGCAGACGGTACGCCAGCGCCGCAGTCGTGATGCGCTCCGTGCCCGGTTGCTCCAGCATGCCAGCCAGGCATTGCAAGATCTGCTCGCGGCGCTCACCCGGCCTGGGTCGCTTGCGCGGCGGCGCCTCGTCGGCCAGTGCTGAGGCCTGAGTTAACGCAGGATCGATGAGTGCAGCTGCCATAGTGTGGTCATTTTCGCACGCACGTAGCCCGGGCGGCCGTGAAGGCTAGCGCGCTCGCTCGTCAGATCTCGGTGCCTGCGTGCGGCGCGGTGCGCATAGCGCGTGAACCATACACCGCGCATGCCAATACTCCGGGCCGCCGCGATGTGTTGCAACGTATCCTCGATCAGCACGCAACGCGCCGGGCGCAAACCGCGGCGGTGAAGAACATGACGCAACATGCGTGCATCGGGCTTGGGTCGGATCCGGCGGAACTGGTACATGTCCTCGATGCTGATGACGCCCTCGAATAGCCTGATGAGTCGAAGCTGGTGCAGCACACGCAAGGCATAGTCGCGAGGGGCGTTGGTCAGCACGAATTTTCGCCCAGGCAAACGGCGAATCGCCGCGCGCTGGTTGGCATCTGCACGCAGCATCCGCCGCAGTTGGGGAAACCGGTGCGTCGCCTCAAGGAAATGCTCGGCCTTCACTCCGTGTTCATGTACGAGTCCCAATAACGTGGCACCGTAGCGCTGCCAGAAATGGCTGCGGATCCGGTTGGCCTCGGCATGCCCTACGCCCAGATGGCGCTCGATATACGCGGTCATTTCAGCGTTCATCATGGGAAACACACGCCAAGAGGCGTCGTGCAACGTATTGTCCATGTCGAACAACCATATCGCAACGCCGGAAGCAGTACTTGGCATCACGGCTTTCCAATCAAGAGAAAAGTCGGGTTTGCCAAACCCCTTCGGCAAGCGCTGACTGTCGATGGGCACGAGGCCAGCACGCCATCACCGCGTCCGTCAGGCGCGCGGAAGCAAGTCCCGCCGGCCTCGCTCGGGATGCACGCCCCCGTCCCTGGTGCCCTTGGCACCTTAGGAGGGATCTCGTTTGCGATGACCAAGAATCCACCGCTTAATGCGACCGAATCATCGTACCGAACGCCTGCTCTGTGAGGATTTCCAGCAACATGGCATGAGGGATGCGCCCGTCGATGATGTGCACCGAGTTGACGCCTGAGCGTGCCGCGTCCAGAGCCGAAGACATCTTGGGAAGCATGCCGCCCGAAATGGTGCCATCCGCGAACATTTCGTCGATTTCACGCGCAGTCAAGTCCGTGAGCAATTCACCCGCCTTGTTGAGCACACCCGGCGTGTTGGTTAACAGTACCAGCTTTTCGGCGTTCAGCACTTCGGCTAGCTTGCCGGCTACGACGTCAGCATTGATGTTGTAGTTCTCGTTTTCAGCACCAAAGCCCAGGGGTGAGATGACAGGAATGAACTGATCGTCCTGCAGTGCCTGGACCACGCTGGGGTCAATGGCCTCAATCTCGCCCACCTGGCCGACATCATGCTCAAGCTCTGGGTTCTCGCGGTCGCGCATCCTCAGCTTTCGGGCACGAATCATGCCGCCATCCCGCCCGGTCAGCCCGACTGCCTTGCCGCCGGCCACGTTGATCAAGCCCACGATGTCCTGCTGCACCTGGCCCGCAAGCACCCACTCCACCACTTCCATGGTTTCCGCATCTGTCACACGCATGCCTTGAATAAACGTGCCTTTTTTTCCGATTTTCGCCAACGCGTCATCAATCTGCGGGCCGCCGCCATGCACCACAACCGGATTCATGCCGACAAGTTTGAGAAGCACGACATCTTCCGCGAAGTCCTGCTGCAACGAGGGATCCGTCATGGCATTGCCACCGTACTTGATGACGATAGTCTTGCCGTGGAATTTGCGAATGTATGGCAGCGCCTGGGCGAGGATCTCTGCCTTGTCACGCGGAGAAATATGCGTCAGTTCAGGGGTGGCTTGGGCATCGTTCATGGCAATCAGAAATGGGAATAGGGGAGCAGCGCACAGTCGAACACGCAAATTCTAGGGATATGCGCGCTGTCAGATGATTCATTCCCGCCCGGGCCCATCGAAATCTCCGCAGGTTCTCGTCCTGCGTTGGCCTTCGCAATTCAGGGACGTCTGCCATACGCACCGGCGCAAGGCAGACCTCGCGCGTGAAGATGGCGCGCCTGCGTCCGTTTCGCCTCGCCTACACTCCGGTTTCATGACACGGTTGAGCCGCCTCCCTCGAGCAATCCTGCATCACCCGCGCCTGGGCTTGGCAAGCATGCTGGCCGTTTTGCTGTTCGTTGCTCTCGACGCTGCGCTCGGCCCGGGGCGCGCACTATTGCTCGCATTCGACATCGCATCCTGCGCCTACTTCGGATCCATCGCGTGGATGATGGCACGAACCACGCCCGAAACCCTGAGACGCCGCGCCGAGCAGCAAATGGAAGGCAAGTGGACGGTACTGGTGCTGAGCACAGCGGTTTCGGCCGTGGTCTTGCTCGCACTGAGGACCGAATTGCATGCCGGCAAGGGCAATTCAATGCTCAACGTGGGATTGCCTGCTGCCAGCATCGTGCTGGCATGGCTTTTTTTTAGCGTCGTGTTTGCTCAAACGTACGCACATAGCGACCATCTGGAGCGCTTGACGGGTCAACCGGGGCTGATTTTCCCTGGCGCCAACGCCCCTGACTACTGGGACTATCTGTATTTTTCGGTCGTACTGAGCATGACCTTCCAGACATCGGATGTGAACATTAGCAGTCGCAACCTGCGCCACATGGTGCTCCTGCATAGCGTGGCAGCTTTTTTCTTCAACGTCTTCATCATCGCGTTGACGGTTAATGTGGTCGCCGGTGGCCTCTGATGGTCGGCCACGCGCTTGGAGCGGGTGCCGGCCGACTTAACCTTGACCCAGACTGTTTTTCTGGCGTTCCTGCAGGCTATGCCGGTAAAGCGTACTTCGGTGCACGCCAAGCAACCGGGCGGCTCGGCTGATGTTGCCGGCACATGACGCAATCGCAGCCTGAATTGCTGAGTCCGTCAAAGCGCGCAACGCCGTCGTCGGTAGGTGCTCGTCATCAAGACCCGTCTTCGACGCGTCAACGCTCGCCGAAGGGTCCCACGTCGGGCGCTGCGTTTGGCGTTTATCGCGCCAAGCGTGTCGAATGTCATCGGGAAGATCCGCCACCTCAATACAACTGTTCGGCTCCGCCAATGCAACGAGTGTTTGCGTGACCGCGGCGAGTTGGCGCCAGTTGCCGGGCCACGCATAGGACAACAAAACCTCACGCGCCTGCGGACTGAGCCGGATGCTCCGTGGGAGCAACATCGATTGCAAAAATTCTTCAATGCGGGCCTGCCCCCCGACGTGATCTCGCAAGGCCGCCAAGCGCACCGTGAAATGCTGAAGTCGGTAATACAAATCTGATCGGAAGCCACCTTCGGCGGCCATCACCTTGAGATCACGATGTGTCGCACACACCAAAGCGAAATCGACCGGCTGCTGGCGTCCACCACCAAGAGGCTTGACCTCATGGTCTTGCAAAACACGCAGTAGCCTAGCCTGCAGCGACAAGGGCATATCTCCAATCTCGTCGAGAAACAGGATGCCACCGTGCGCTTCGCGGATGAGTCCTGACTGCCCCTTGCGTCGCGCCCCGGTAAATGCTCCCTCCTCGTAGCCGAACAGCTCCGCCTCGATTAGGCCCTCAGGCACGGCAGCGCAATTGACTGCGACAAAAGGGCCCTCCTTGCGCTGTCCGCGCTTGTGCAACTGTCTGGCAAAAATCTCTTTGCCAACACCGGACTCGCCAAGCACCAGCACGGGGATGCCGCAATCCAAGACGCGCACAGCTCGTTCGAGCTGCCCGTCGCGCTCGGGGTCCCCGATGATGGGTGCCGCCATGGAGCGTGCGTCCGGAGGCGCAGAGGCGCAAGCACCAATGTTCACTGCCCCCGCAGCGGGTGCCGCAGTCTTGTGCCCGACCCAACCCGAAGTCCAGGACGCCGAGCGCCCTGGGCGTGCAAGCCAAGGGTGAAGCGACAAATCAAATTGCTCGCAGTCCGCGGCCGGCAACGAACTGAACAGGTCGTCAATGAATCGACCACGCAGCTGCTCAAACGTCATGCCCAACACGCGCAGTGCGGCGCGATTGGCGCCGACGATCGATTCATTGCGTATCCACAATAAAGCTTCGCGATGCGAACCGATCAAGGCCGGGTCATGTGCGAAACGAAGGATCTCGGTGTGCTTGGGCACATTGTCCAACGCCATGCGATGCTCAATCATCTGCGCCGCCATGCGCACGAGGCCTACCGTTTGTGGCTGAATGCAGCGAGGATCGCCGGAAACATCAAGGACACCCATGATCTGCCCATCGGGGCCCAGAAGCGGCGCAGCTGTGCAGCCCAACGCCGCGTTTTGCTCCAGGTAATGCTGGGTCCCAAGGACTGTGATCGGGGAGATTTCCGTCAAGGCGGTCCCAATCGCGTTCGTACCTCGATGGAGCTCAGACCAATCGACCCCGGGCATCAAGGCCACGCGCTGGGCTTTGCTCATGAAGGCGTCGGATCCGGCCGCGTCAAGAATCATCCCCTTCGGGTCGGCCAACAGGACAATGACGCGTGAAGGCGATAACGCCTCGGCCAAAGCTTCCAATTCGGGAAGGGCGTGCCTGCGCAACCGCCCTTGCGTATCACGCCGACTGGATAACTCCTGATGCGGCAAAGGCTCGGGTGTCTCGCTCAATGTGGAGGCAATCGTTGCGCATCGGCGCCATGAGCGCGCGATGAGTTCAGGTACGAGCCCGTCTGGGTTGCCACCCTCTTCAAAGAAGCGCTGGCGCGCCAACTGCAGTTGCGTCGAAACCGGACTGACCTCTGCGTGATCAGACGGATGGGTATGGGCCACGGCTGTCTCCTGTATCGGTCGACCGTGACAAGACGGTGACCAACCTCTAATAGTCGCAGTGTCGCATTGTCAAGACCTTATGTCACCTGTCGCATGATGCGACAGTCCTGCGTCGCAAAACGCCAAACTAAGGCCCCAGTTGAGACTTCGGGTATGGCCTAGTGCGTGGCGGTAACCCCTTGATTTTTCGAATGTTTTATTAAGTTACAACCGCACCCGTCTTTGGCACGATTCCTGATACTTCATGGATAACTGCAACGGCAGTTGAATCCTGTTCCATGTAAATAAAGGAGACGTCCATGGATATGCTTGAACCCGGAAAATTTGGTACCGCAGTTTCCTTCAAAAAACGTTACGGCAATTTCATTGGCGGCAAGTGGCTCGAACCCGCAAGCGGCCAATATTTCGACAATGTCACGCCCGTCACGGGGCAGGCGTTCTGCGAGGTCCCACGCTCCAATGCGGAGGATATCGAACGTGCACTGGACGCAGCACACGCCGCCAAAGTGGCTTGGGGCAAGACTTCCCCCGCCGAGCGCGCCAACATCCTGAACCGCATTGCGGACAGGATGGAGGAAAACCTCCCCATGCTGGCCGCGGCGGAAACCTGGGACAACGGGAAGCCCATCCGCGAAACAACTGCGGCTGACCTGCCCTTGGCGGTCGACCACTTCCGCTATTTCGCTGGCTGTATTCGGGCGCAGGAAGGCAGCGTGGCGGAAATCGACCATGAAACCTATGCCTATCACTTCCATGAGCCGCTTGGTGTCGTGGGACAAATCATTCCCTGGAACTTCCCAATCCTGATGGCAGTGTGGAAGATCGCGCCGGCTTTGGCTGCAGGTAACTGCATCGTGCTCAAGCCCGCTGAGCAAACACCGGTCAGCATTCTTGTGCTGATGGAGTTGATCCAGGATCTGCTGCCCCCGGGCGTTCTCAACGTCGTCAATGGCTTTGGCCTTGAGGCCGGTAAGCCGTTGGCCTCAAACAAGCGCATTGCCAAGATCGCCTTCACAGGGGAGACCACCACAGGCCGCCTGATCATGCAATACGCCAGCCAGAACATCATTCCGGTCACGCTGGAGCTTGGGGGCAAGTCCCCGAACATCTTCTTTGAGGATGTCATGGCCCGTGACGATGGTTTCTTGGACAAGGCCGTCGAGGGCTTCGTCATGTTCGCGCTGAATCAAGGGGAAGTCTGCACTTGCCCATCCCGTGCATTGATTCAGGAATCGATCTATGACCGCTTCATGGAACGCGTACTCAAACGTGTTGCCGCAATCAAGCAAGGCAACCCCTTGGATCCGCAGACCATGATCGGCGCACAAGCCAGCAGCGAGCAACTGGACAAGATCATGTCCTATCTGGACATTGGCCGCCAAGAGGGCGCCAAGGTCCTTGCAGGCGGCGCCAGGGCAGAGTTCGATGGCGACCTCAAAGGTGGCTATTACGTGCAACCGACGGTTTTCCTGGGGCACAACAAGATGCGGATTTTCCAGGAAGAAATCTTCGGCCCGGTGGTGTCCGTGACAACGTTCAAGGACGAGGCCGAAGCCCTCGATATCGCGAACGACACCCTCTATGGGCTGGGCTCTGGCGTCTGGACCCGTGACATGAACACCGCCTTCCGCATGGGACGAGCCATTCAGGCCGGGCGCGTGTGGACCAACTGCTATCACGCCTACCCGGCGCACGCCGCCTTTGGTGGCTACAAGCAGTCGGGCATCGGGCGCGAAACCCACAAGATGATGCTTGACCACTACCAGCAGACCAAGAATTTGCTGGTCAGCTACAGCGAAAGCAAGCTTGGCTTTTTCTGAGCCTTAGCCTGCGACGCGTCCTGCGGTCCGAGGACTGCAGGACGCGTCGCCAGATGCCAGAAAACACGGATGCAGGGAGAAGGCCATGAGCAATTTGGTGCCTGACACGGATTCTGCGGTGGAGCAGGTGACGGCCACGTCTGCGGCCCTTGTGCTGATCGAGCAGCTACGCGCGGTTCACGGTGCGCTGATGTTCCACCAGTCGGGAGGCTGCTGCGACGGCAGCGCGCCGATGTGCTACCCGCACGGTGAGTTTCAGGTAGGTGACGCCGATCGCCTGCTTGGTCACATCGCCGGAATGCCCTTTTACATCAGCGAATCCCAGTTTGCGTACTGGCAGCACACACAACTGATTATTGACGTCGTTCCAGGCCGTGGCGGCATGTTTTCCCTCGAAGGGTCCACCGGCCAGCGCTTCTTAACCCGATCCAGGCTGTTCACCGATTCCGAATGGAACAGCCTTCGAAGCGCACACAAGGTTCGGTAGGTGAAACCCCATTGGGAGCAAAGCGCGGCTCGCCAGCCCCTGTCGCTCGGTGCTGAAACCGCTCCATCCATGTTCACAGCTTGAATTTCTCATTTTTTTTGATCATCGGAGACAACTATGAAAGCGCAAAATCACATATTGAGGCAAAGCATTCGCTTTGCCCTGCTCGGCAGTATCCTGGGGGCGTCGACGCTTGCGATGGCGTCCTATCCAACCGTGACTCAGGACAAGCTCGATAACGCTTCGAAGAGCACAAACTGGCTGACGTATTACCACTCCTATGGTGGAGAAAGTTTCTCGCCGGCGAAACAAATCGGCACAGCTAACGTCAAGCATCTAAAAATTGTTTGGTCACACAAATTTCCCGCTGATCTGACACAAGGCTTTGAAGCAACACCGATCGTCAACGGGAACTACATGTTTGTGACGACGCCCAAGGACCTGGTGTACGCCTTTAATGCCACAACCGGCAAAAAAATATGGAGCTATAACCCCAATCTTCCCCAGATTGCCTACAAGACAGTGTGCTGCGATGTTGTCAACCGTGGCGTTGCCCTGTATGGCGACAATTTGTTCGTTGCCATGCTGAGCGGTGAAGTTGCGTCATTCAATGCGCAAACTGGACAGATCAACTGGAAAAAGCAGCTTTTCGACCCAGGTGTCGGCTACGCATTTTCCCTGGCTCCGCTGGCTGCGGATGGGAAAATTGTGGTTGGTAGTGCTGGCGGCGAATATGGCGCGCGTGGCTTCATTGCCGCCCTTGATGCAAAAACAGGTGATACCGTATGGAAGACATACACCGTACCGTCACCCAATGAAAAAAATGGTGACACTTGGCCCAAGGGCATGTACCTCCATTCCGGATCGCCGGCTTGGCTGACAGGTACTTACGACCCGGAGAGCAAGACGTTGTATTGGGGTGTTGGCAATCCAGGCCCCTGGCTCGCCGAATTACGTCCAGGAAAAAACCTGTATTCTGATTCACTTCTCGCCCTCGACGCCAACAAAGGCGATATCAAGTGGTATTTCCAGTATACGCAGCACGATTCGTGGGATTATGACGGCGTCAACACAGCGCTCAAAGCAAAGATCAAATACAAGGGAAAAGATTATAACGCACTCATTCATGCTGACCGTAATGGTTATTTTATTGCGATCGACCGTGACACCGGAAAGCTGATCTACGCCAAACCATTCGTCAAAACAGAGTCAGTAACCGGCTATAACGCTCAGGGTGAGTCGATTAACAATCCATCGAGGTATCCGAAAATCGGCACAACCATCAAAACCTGCCCGGAATTCCTTGGCGGCAAGAACTGGTGGTCGATGTCCTATGACCCTGAGACCCACATCGCTGTCGTCCCGACACTTCATGCGTGCGGAACCTACAACGGCACGAAGGTGAGCTATATGCAAGGGCTGCCTTACCTTGGCGAAGGCTTTGGAATCGTTCCCGAGCCCGGCAGCAAAGGCTACGGCGAGGTTCAAGGCATTGATGTCAACACCGGCAAGAAAGTCTGGGGCCATTGGAGCAAGATGCCGTGGAACGGGGGCGTGACGACGACAGCTGGCGGCATTGCGTTCTCGGGTTCACTCAAGGGGCACTTGTATGCCTTTGACACGACATCAGGCAAAGTCCTTTGGAAAAGTCCGAAACTTGCCAGCGGCATCGTCGCGCAGCCATCCGTTTATGAGGTCAACGGGAAGGAGTATGTAGCCATCCTTGCCGGCTATGGCGGCGCCAATCCGATCTGGGGCGGCCCGATGGCGACCATGACCAAGGATGTCCCGCGCGGCGGCACGCTTTACGTGTTCAGTTTGAATGACTAAATGACTGCGGTCAATCATTGAAACTGGCGGGCGCCATCGTTGGCGCCCGTCCTAACTGAGGTTTTTGTCATGTCGAATGCAACGTATCATCGTTCACGCCTTAACCTAATCTTCACGGCGTTCTCAGCGGGGCTGTGCATACATAGTGCCGATGCCATGGCTCATACGGTCAGAGTGTGCGCATTTCCGGAAAGTCCTACGCGGGCGATTGACACCGAGGTTGCCCACGCCGTATTCAGGAAAATTGGCACGCCCTACTCCACTGTAGACCTTCAGGGAGCATTGGGGAACCGCGCCGCATCAGAAATTCAGGTGGCCAATTTACTGCGAAGAACATGCGATGTTTTTATGGGCGTACCCATTTCGAAGAGTGATCGGCAATTTAAGAGTCGGGATACTGTTTCCGTGCCCTATCTTGACGCCGATTTCGTGAAATTCCGCATGACCCATGCGATCATGAACAAGCAGGGACGTGGCATTGTGGCGGTCGCATACAAAAGCCCCGCTCAATTTATCGCGGTTGAGGAGAAGGATGCGAAATTTGACGTCGAAAACACGCCTGGTGATGTCATCAAAGCGGTCGTCGATGGAAAAACTGAATATGGCATTGCGTGGTACCCAAGTCTTATCGCATATAAAAATGCACATCCTGAAATCAGCTTTCACACGCAACCGACGCACACCAATATTTCGAATTGGCAATTAAGTTTTATCGCTGATGCCAGAAATCGCGGCCTTGCCTCAAGAATTGCCAATGCTGTCCATGCGTTGTCGACTTCCGGAAAGCTGGAAAGCATTACAAATCCATGGGTTTATAAAAAGACTGGATATGAATATCAGGGGCATTTTCATGCTGCGCCAACCCCGGCAGTTTATTACC
>JAKBCY010000072.1 GCA_021807445.1 Pseudomonadota bacterium | reverse complement strand
CGCAAGCGCGCAGCTCCTTTCGATGCGCACACCGGCACGCCCGGTGGCCACGCCTGTGCCGGCTTGGATGCGCGGCAAGTCCCCGTCTTTCAAAGCGGGGAAGGAACGGGCGGATGCCACAGGCATTCTTGTAGGCTCGCGGTTGGTTCGCCAAATGCTGTCGATTTTTCCTCTCATGAGAGGCGGGATACAGCCCGATCACCTGCAGCGTGAGCGGTGCAGCCCTGCCACCAGCAATCGGAGCCCGCTGAAGCCGCCCATCCCGGCTCGATGCTCGGGTAAGGGCCGCGGGAATCTCCGCCCTTTCAGTACAGGCGGTGGCGAATACCAAGGGAGGCTCGGATGTCCATCGGCACCGAGCCTCACACATCGTGACGTGCTGTCCCCGATCGGCCTGGCACAATCCCCGTGTCGCGGAACCCTTGCAGAGGCAACGCCAGAACCCCATCCTTCCTTTTGGACGCAAGCGGCAAGGCCCATCAACAACCACTGGGCGTTGCGCCCAGCTGTAGCGGACGACTTTGCGCGATGACCGCTTCACGCCCGCCACGCGCCCCCAAGGCACAAGCAACCACGTCGCAGCCCAGCGCCGAGGAGCGTGCGCTGTTTCGCCAAGCAGTCGCCGGCACCCGGCCCATCCATCCCAGCGGGCGCATCTCGCTTACCCCACCAGCGCCCCAACCCATCCCGCTGCAGCGTCTAAAGGATGAGCGGGCCGCACTCGCTGAATCGCTCTCCGACGAGGTCGACGTCGACAGCCTGCTCGAAACCGATGAGCTTCTCTCGTTCCGCCGCCCAGGCATCGGACCAGACATCGTGCGTAAGCTGCGCCGCGGGCATTGGGTTATCCAGGCTGAATTGGACCTCCACGGCTTGCGACGCGATGAGGCTCGCGAGAGTCTTTCCGGCTTCATCCATGATGCACGAGCTCAAGGCGTGCGTTGCGTGCGCATCATTCACGGCAAAGGGCTCAGCTCGCCGGGGCGCGAACCCGTTCTCAAACACAAGGTACGCGCCTGGTTGGTGCAAAAAAACGAGGTCCTCGCCTTTTGCCAAGCCAAGCCTGCCGACGGCGGCGCTGGAGCACTTGTCGTTCTTCTGCGTGGTGTCAGTGGTCCACGCTCACGTCCTGGTTAAACCAACCGGCTGAGGCCAGCGGGGTTGCAGCATCACCGTTGCTACGACGCCTTCGGGTCTTTCTCGGGCTGGTTTCGCATCCAGTCAGCCGTGCCGGCAAAAGCGGTATGCAGTCGCAATCGCAGCTCCGGCGCAATAGCCAGCTCCACCATCGCTTGATCCATACAAGCCATCCATTGGTCACGCTCCTTCACGCCGATGGCGTAGGGAAAGTGACGCATGCGCAGACGCGGATGGCCAAAGCGCTGCTCGTACAAACCAGGGCCGCCGAGCCAACCGCACAAGAACCAGTGCAGCTTGTTTCGCGTGTCCTCGGAATGTGCAGGATGCATCGCACGCAAATCCGCATAGGCATCTTCCAGTTCCATCAGATCATAGAAACGGTCAACCAAAGCGCGCACACCCGGCTCTCCGCCGAGCAATTCATACGGCGTTGTGGGTAATTCGGACTGGGAGGTGCTCATTGCGGCGGAATCGGACTGGTCAAGCCCTTATTGTCGTGGCTCACAGGTGGCTGGGCCTGGCCAGACGTCGAAATCCGGCTCGACGCTCAGCTGGCAGCGCGCAACGTGCGCAAAGGCGGCGCGTTCACCACGTGGCGCAACGCCATCCACCCCACAGCCAGCGCGAGAAGAGCGCCGGCAACAGTACCCGCGACCAACCACCAGATCGCGGGTGTCCAGTCAAAGTCAAAGACGCGCCGCGCCAGCACCCATGCCACGGCGGCCGCCGCCAACGTTCCAAGAAAACCTGCCAGCGCTCCACTGAAAATAAGCTCTGCCGCCATCACGCGCCTCAGCAGCCTGGTGGACGCCCCAAGCACGCGCCACATGGTCGTCTCGTGCTCACGCTCCTGGCGGCTTATCAGCAGACTGGCGACCAACACGGCGAGCCCCGCTGCCAATGCAAAGGCGAATAGAAACTGCACGGCGGTGCTGACCTGCTCGAGCATGTGCCGTACTTGGGCCAACAAATACGCCAGGTCGATGACCGTGATATCGGGGAAGGCGTGGCCCAGGCGATCATCCAGATTGGTGGCAGCGGACGGCTCGAAAAAAGCCGTAATGAAGGTGACGGGTTGCTTTGCCAGCATGGCCTGCGGCATGAGCACGAAAAAATTAACCCGCATCGAGCCCCAATCGATCTTGCGCAGGCTTGTGATGGGGGCGGTCACCACGCTGCCAGCAATGTCGAAGCTCAAGCGGTCGCCCATCTTCAGGCCCAAGGTGTCGGCGATACCCGTGTCGACCGACAACCCTCCCGCGCCAGGGGCCGCCGTTGCCGCCCAGGTACCGGCCGTGATCCGGTTATGGGCCGGGAGGACCGGCGTCGTTGAAAGGTTGAACTCGCGGTCGATCAACGCACGTGCACGCTCACTCGTGTAGTCGCGCCCGAATACCGCTTTGCCGTTGACGGCCACCAGACGCCCGCGCACCATCGGGTACCAATCGTATCGTGCAATGCCGGCTGCCTTCAGGCTCGCCTGAAAGCCTTGCGCTTGCTGCGGCAGGATGTTGATCACGAAGCGGTTGGGCGCGTCGGGTGGGAGGCTCGCCTGCCAGCCAGCGAGTAGTCCGGAGCGCAGCATGACCACCAGCATGAGGGCCAGCATGGACAGGCCGAGAGCGCTGATCTGCGCCACAGCCTGCGTCCTGCGCGACCCCAGTTGTCGCGCCGCCAAGGCGAGAACACCCCGGCGGCCCTGACTCAGGCGCCGAAGAGCTGCCACCATCGCGTAGGCGAGTGCTACAAAAGCCAGTGCGGATGCTGCGAAACCGCCGAGCGCGATCCAGGCGAGGCGCTTGTCCTGCGCCAGCGCCAGCAGCACCCCAATGAAGATCCCAACTCCGCCGAGGCCCAACAGCCGTGGGGCCAGACGTGGTGCCTGCGTTTCCCGCCGAAGAACACGCAACGGCGGCACGCGCGCGAGTTGCACGACGGGTGGAAGGGCAAAGCCCAAAAGCAACGACAAAGCAGCCAGCAGCGCAATGCCCGCAGGCTGCCATCCCGGGGCAGGCAGATCGCGCACATCCACCACACCGGCCAACATTTGGAGCAGCGAAGCTTGGCCGACCAATCCCAGCACCGCGCCAACCATTGCCGCCAACACGCCAAGCAGCACAAGCTCGCCCGTGACGAGCAGCAGCACGCCCGTTTGTGACAGCCCCAGCGCCTTGAGCAACGCGGTCGAATCCAGCCTGCGCCGCGCAAAGTCGCGCGCCGCGATGGCCACTGCGACCGCAGCAATCAGCGCTGTGAGCATGGCCACAAGTTGCAAAAAGCCCGAGCCACGCTGCAGATTCTGGCCAAGCTCGGGGCCGCCATCCGCAACCGTCAGCACACGCAGACCGTGCAATCCCAGCGCGTCGCTACGCGCCTTGGCCCAAGCCGCGTAGCGCGCTGCGGCCTGCGGCGGCCCAGCGGTGGCCAAACGGTAGGTCACACGACTCGCTGGCTGGATCAGCCCGGTCGACGGCAAATCAGCGGCATTCATCATGACGCGCGGAGCGAAACTGATGAAGCCGGCGCCGCGATCGGGCTCGCGCTTGATCACGGCTGCAATACGGAAACTGCGCAAGCCCAGGGTAATGGGGCCTTGGGGTGCGGCATTGAGTTGTGCGGCGACGCCGGGATCCACCCACACTGTGCCGGGGTTGGGCGCGCCACGCAACGTGAGAGCCGTAGCCTGGCCCCCATCGGGTGCCGTGAGTGCACGGCGCGCACCGCCCGAAACCGGGTTCAGTTTCATGCTGCCGAGTAATGGATAGGTCCCGTCCACAGCCTTCACGGCCACCAGATGCGTACGACCTTGGGTGCCTGGTCCCAGGGCCATACTGGCAAACACTTCGGTTTCGGTTGTGCGCAGCCCCATGGCCTTGGCTTTTTGCACAAATGCAGTATGGATCGGGTGGTCGCTTTGGACCACGGCCTGTCCACCAATGAGTTGGGCAGCATCCCGCTTGAGCGCTGCATCAAGGCGCTGCGCAAGAAATCCCACGGTGGACAATGCTGCCGTAGCCAGCACGAGCGCCAGCCACATCAGGCGCAATTCGGCCGCACGCAGATCGCGCAGCGCGAGAGGAACAAGGCGTCCCAGCCGCATGGTGCGCCCCTAGGCCAGGCAAGAATCCGTCGCAGCGCCTCGGCGCGGCGACCTAACGGGTTGGCGTCGCCGCATCACACGTCAGGCGGCCAAACCGCTCTGGAATACCCGTCCGGCATGCTCGCGCAGCGCATGGAAAGCAATGGTCGGCCAGCGCTCCTGCAGCACCCTCAGCTCCGCAGCATGGGTCAACAGGATGGTCGGCGCGTCGACCACGTCATAGGCAATGCGATGGGCATTCTCTTCGATGAATCGCTTGAGTTCTTTCTCGTCATCACTGTGAATCCAGCGCGCCACGCGGTACGGGGTGGGGCCCAGGCGTGCCGCCACGTTGTATTCGCCGCTCAGGCGGTGCAGCACCACATCGAACTGCAGGCTGCCCACCGCCCCCAGCAGCAGGCTGCCGGAGAAGTGCGGGCGAAAGACCTGGATTGCGCCCTCCTCACCCAATTGCATCAGACCGGTTCGCAACTGCTTGCTGCGCAGCGGATCGGCGATTTCCACAGCCTGGAAGAGTTCAGGCGCAAAAAACGGCAGGCCGGTGAACTGCAGGGCTTCCCCCTCGGTCAGCGTGTCGCCCAGACGCAAGGTGCCGTGGTTGGGAATCCCAATAATGTCCCCGGCCCAGGCCTCCTCAAGAAGTTCGCGCCGCTGCGACATGAAAGCCACAACGGTGTTTGGACGGATCTCCTTGCCGGTGCGCCCAACCTTCAGGCGCATTCCGCGTGTAAACCGTCCCGAGCACACGCGCACGAACGCGATCCGGTCGCGGTGCGCTGGATCCATGTTGGCCTGAATCTTGAACACCAAGCCCGTGAATTTGGGCTCCGTCGGCTGCACCACACGCTGCACCGCCGCACGCGGGCCCGGTGACGGCGCCAGATCAACGAGTGCGTCCAGGACCTCGCGAACACCGAAGTTGTTGATCGCCGAACCGAAGAACAGGGGCGACTGCCGACCCGCTAGGAAAGCATCGCGATCGAACGCCGGGGTGGCATCTGCGAGCAGGCCAATTTCACCCTGCGCCTGGGCGTGCTCGAGACCAAACCGCGCGCCAAGCTCGGGATTGTCCAGCCCATCGATCAACTCGTCGCCTGCGTCGTCGAGTCTGTCCTCGCCGGGTCGGAAGACACGCATGCGCTGCTTGCGCAAATCGAGCACGCCATGAAAGTTCTTGCCCATGCCCACAGGCCAGGTGAACGGAATGGCATCCATGCCCAGATGGCGCTCGATCTCGTCCATCAAGTCCAGGGGGGTACGAACCTCGCGGTCCATCTTGTTGACGAACGTGATGATGGGCGTGTTGCGCGCGCGGCAGACCTCCAGCAGTCGCAGAGTCTGCGCTTCCACGCCGTTGGCGGCGTCAATCACCATGAGTGCCGAGTCCACCGCGGTCAGCACCCGGTAGGTGTCCTCGGAAAAATCCTGGTGGCCAGGGGTGTCGAGCAAATTGATGACGCAATCCCGCCATTCCGTCTGCATCACCGAGGAGGCGACCGAGATCCCCCGTTGCTTCTCAATTTCCATCCAGTCCGACGTCGCATGCCGACTGGCCTTGCGCGCCTTCACGCTCCCGGCAATCTGGATCGCACCTGAAAACAGAAGCAGCTTTTCGGTCAGGGTCGTCTTTCCCGCATCCGGGTGGGAAATGATGGCGAACGTGCGGCGCCGCGCGATTGAGGAACCAGGAATTGACGATTTGTCTTGCATCCCTGAATTGTATGGACTGACCGTCTGGCGAGCTTGGCCATACGCCCCGACCTCAGCCCTTGGCGGCCTCCCAGGCCCGCGCCAGCGCCTGCCCCACTCGCGCCCGCAGGCTTTCGGCCTGGTCCGGCGCAAGCCACCCTTGCTCGCTGCCTTCGAGCAGCAGCCGCTGCGCATCATGCCAATCGCCGAGGTGGGTTTGAATCTCCTCCACTTTTTGGCGCAGGCGGTGCAACGCCTTCGCATCACCGTCAGGCAAGGCATGCCCCAGACGCTCAAGCGACAGGCGCAGGCGCTTGGACTGGATGCGCAGCGCGTGCAGTTTCCCCGCCTCCTTCGCAGTCAGGTGAGCGCCTTGCACGGCAAGCTCCAACACGTCCTGACTTGCCGCCCACACCTTGCGCCAGCGCCTTTGATCCTGGCCGATGGCGTGCTTCGCCAGTTGCTCCAGCGCAGCGCCGTGTCCACGGTAGGCGCGACGGCGGGCGCGGTTTCTCGGGCCCGCATCCAACTCGCTTTTGCCCCATCCTTCGGCCCAACGACCCAATGCCAGCAGCAAGCGGGCGAATCGCGGACTATGCAAATAGGACTGCAGTGCGGTACGCAAGCGCTCGCGTCTGGTCTGCATGTGCCCATGCGGGCGCGTTTCCGCAAGCAGATCAAGCCAAACGTCAGCATCACGCACCGCCCCGGCAACCTGCATGGCCCAACGCAATTCCCCATCGAACCAACGCGCGGAGCGCGCTGCCGTATAAGGCGCCAGCCAGCGAAGCACGGTGCGCAGACGTCGCAGGACCACGCGAAACTGGTGCACGGCGCGCGCCGTGTCCGCGTTGCCAATGAGCTCGGCCCATACCGCCAGCTGCGCGCCGGCGGTGCCCACCCAAACCTGCGCAGCCTGGCCCACGGGCGTCGCCGGCGCCAGGCTCGGCGGCTCGGGCAGCGCCTGAATCCCCTTGCCCGCGGCTAAGGCAGCGGCCCGTTGGGCCTTGTTGACGGGGCTGAGCATGAAGGGCAGGTCCTGCGCCAGCGCCCATGCCAAATTCCAGCAATGAGCCCACTGCCCACTTAGCAACTCCATTTCAAGCTCAGCAAGCGGCGCGCTCAGCGCCTGACCAGCCTGCATGGCCGTGCAGGCGCCTCGGTCAAGCGCCAACTCGATTTGGCTGCCGTCCCAATCCACCGTCCAGGCCGTGCGTTCGAACTTCGTACCAAAAACCGGTCGCAAACTCGTGCGAAGCGCGTGCAGATCCAAGCCTAGCCCGCGCAGCGGCGTGTCCTGCAAGGCACGCTGAAGATCGGCATCGGCAAGTGTGGGGGACTCGACACGATCATCAAGCGGAGCGGGTGCTGCTTCCCACTCCCACTCGCCGCGCGCATGGTTAAAGGCATCTGGCGTCCCCTGCCCCTCGCTGCCTGTTCTCGTGGATTTCACCGTCACGACCCGCCGACCGGCGGCGCGCCTCAGGCGCAGCACTGTGCCGGCAGCGGCAAGACGGCCATCGGACGTGTCGAAATACTGGGTGGCAAGCTCCTGCGCCACAGGCGGAGCGGCCAGCAGGCTCAGGATGGGATGGTCATGCAGTTGGCTCGCGATGTGCGCCTCGATACTGAATTTAAGCTCGCGTTCAATGCCCATCTCCCCTCCCGCCCTGCCTCGGCGCAGGCCTCCCAAGCGCCAGCGTATCGCACGTTATAGCGCTTTCGTCACGCCCTTGAGCCACAAAACATGCGGCACCACCTTTTGGGGCTTACATACCCGCGTAATTGGGCCCGCCACCACCCTCGGGCGCCACCCAAACGATGTTCTGCGTTGGATCCTTGATATCGCAGGTCTTGCAATGCACGCAGTTTTGCGCGTTGATCTGAAGCATGTCGTTATTGTTGGGACCTTTGACGAATTCATACACGCCCGCTGGGCAGTATCGCTGCTCGGGGCCGGCATACCGCGCCAGATTCACCTGCACCGGCACGGACACGTCCTTGAGGGTGAGGTGCGCGGGCTGGTTTTCCTCGTGATTGGTGTTGCTGAGGAAGACGGACGACAGCCGGTCGAAGGTTAGCTTCCCATCGGGCTTGGGGTACTCGATACGCGGCATCGAGTCGGCCGGCTGGAGAGCCGCGTAATCCGGGGCCTTGCGGTGGATGGTCCATGGCATGCGCCCTTTCAACAGCCATTGCTCGATACCTGTCATCAGCGTGCCCACCGTGCGCCCCTTCTTGAACCACTGTTTGAAGTTGCGCGACCGTCGAAGCTCGTCATGCAGCCAGGACTGCTTGAACGCGCGAGGGTAGGCCTGCAACTCATCGCCGCTGCGCCCAGCTGCCAGCGCCTCAGCGATGCTTTCTGCGGCCAACATGCCGGTCTTGATCGCCGCATGACTGCCCTTGATCCGCGAAGCATTGAGAAAGCCCGCCTCGCATCCCACCAGGCATCCACCCGGAAAGACAAGCTTCGGTAGCGACAGAATGCCGCCAGCGGTCAATGCCCGCGCTCCGTATGCCAAACGCTTGCCACCCTTAAAGATCGGCGCGATCGCCGGATGGGTCTTGAATCGCTGGAACTCCTCGAATGGGCTTAGCCACGGGTTGCGGTAATCAAGCCCGACGACCAATCCGACCGCCACTTGGTTGTTGGGCATGTGGTACAGGAACGATCCGCCATAGGTCTTGCTGTCCAGAGGCCACCCTGCTGTATGGAGGACACGCCCCGGTTTTGCCTGCTCCGGTGCGACTTCCCATAGCTCCTTGATGCCGATCGCATAGGCCTGGGGATCGCATCCGTCATCAAGCTTGTAGCGCGCGATGAGTTCACGCCCGAGCTGACCACGCGCCCCTTCGGCGAACACCGTGTATTTCGCACGCAGTTCCATGCCAAGCTGGAAATGATCCGTGGGCTGGCCATCCTTGCCCAGGCCCATGTTGCCGGTGGCCACCCCACGCACCGTGCCGGCCTCGTCGTAGAGAACCTCGGCCGCGGGAAAGCCAGCGAAGATTTCAACTCCCAGGTTCTCGGCCTGCTGTGCCATCCAACGCACCACGCTGCCAAGGCTGATGACATAGTTACCGTGATTCTTGAAGCACTCCGGCTGCAGGGCCTGTGGCACCGATCTGGCCCCAACCGCGTTGAGGAACCAGAACTGATCTTCCGTCACCGGTTGATCCAGCGGCGCACCGTCCTGCTTCCATTCGGGCAACAGTTCGGAGATCGCGCGCGGATCCATGATGGCCCCCGACAGAATATGGGCCCCCGCTTCCGAGCCCTTTTCGAGCACGCAAACGGACATGTCCTGCCCTTTTTCCTTCCCAATCTGCTTGATCCGGATCGCCGCTGCAAGCCCTGCCGGTCCCCCACCCACCACCACCACGTCATAGTCCATGGCCTCGCGCGGGCCATATTGCGCCATCAACTGCTGCGATGTCATCCGAGTCTCCCTTAAATCACGTACGCGGCACCATTCAGACGGGGCCGTCCGCGCCGATTGTAGACGCGCGCAGCAAGAATCGAACGATCGTTCGCTTTATTAAGCCAGCAGATGGCATGACCAAGCGCGGCCGACTCGGCCCCGCCCCGACCGGGGGTGGATTGGTTCTGCCCGTCTTAGCCCAGATATCTTGATCCGGCGCCCCGTCTTGTGCCGGGTGCTGCCCGAAACATATTCCGTACCTGCACGCCCTTGGTGCACGCCATCGCGTGGTTTTGGCCAATCAACTCGTGCGCCGGAATCGATCACCCAGTGTTTAAGGCAACGCTGATTAAGGTCCACCGCACGGCGCGATGAGTTTTTGGCGACCATGGAGGCGATCGTGCCTTGGGCGGCGCTGTGCGCAGTCATCGAGCCGCACGACCCGAAGGCCGGCAACGGGCGCCCGCCCATCGGACTGGAGCGCATGCTGCGCATTCACTTCATCCAGCACTGGTTCAACCTGGCCGATCTGGCCTGCGAGGAAACCCTGTACGACAGCGCCAGCCTGCGCCGCTTCGTGGGTATCGATCTGGGCCGCGAGCCCGTGCCCGACGCCACCACCCGGCTGAAGTTTCGTCGACTGCTCAAAGACAACAAGCTCGGTGAGGCGCTGTTCGCCCAGGTGGGGCAAGAACTGCAGGCCCGAGGCTTCAAGGTCAACACCGGCACCATCGTGGATGCCAGCATCATCGGTGCACCCAGCTCGACCAAGAACGCAGACAAAGCGCGCGACCCCGAGATGCATCAAACCCGCAAGGGCCAGCAGTGGTATTTCGGCATGAAGCTGCATATTGGCGTGGACAGCCAAAACGGGCTGGCGCGCAGCGCTGTGGTCACTGCGGCCAACGTGCACGACAAGCATCCGCTGCCCGACTTGCTGCATGGGCAAGAGCGGCGCGTGTACGGTGACGCAGCCTATGCCAGCCCAAAGAAGCGGATCGAAGGCAAGGCGCCCAAAGCCAAGGTCTTCACCAACCAGCGCAGGCGGCGCAACGGCGTCGTCGACGTGGCCCTGAGGGCCAGGAACCGCGACAAGTCGCGCATCCGCTCGCGGGTGGAGCACGTCTTCGCGGTGGTCAAGCGGCTTTGGGGCTTTGGCAAGGTGCGCTACCGCGGCCTGGCCAAGAACGCCACACGCGCATTTACGGCCCTCGCAACGGCCCACATCGACCTCAGCCGACAGCGGTTGATGGCACAGGTGCGCCCATCAAGGCGGCAATCGGGCCGAGGGGCCCGCGAAACAGGCCCAATGGGCCGCAAGAAAC
>JAKBCY010000071.1 GCA_021807445.1 Pseudomonadota bacterium | reverse complement strand
CCCTGTGCTGGCTTGCGGTCTTTCGGCCGTGATTGCCGATGGCTACCGCGCCATCACCGTGCGCGTCAATGATGTGATCGGCGTAGCCGGCTTTGCCTTGCCGGGAAACTACGTGGACATCATCGTCAACACCCAGGACAGCGCGAATGCTCAACGCGATCGCCAGATCTCGAAAATCGTGCTGCAACACATCCTCGTACTGGCTGTCGCGCAGCAAACGTCGCGTGACCAGACCAAACCTCGTGTCGTCAACGCCGTGACCCTCGAAGTCACACCCGAGCAAGCCGAAAAAATCGACCTCGCGCGCAATATCGGCACCCTGTCACTCGTGCTGCGCAACCAAATGGACACCACCAAAGTCAGCGTGCCTGGCGTGATGAAACCTGAGCTGCTCGACACCACCGACAAGGCACCACCACCGACAAGGCCTGTTTATGTCGAAAGGCACGTGGCCTATAGGCCGCGCGCCCGGCAAACGCGCGAACCCGCCGCACCAAATCGCGACTGCGTGGACGTGGTGAAGAACGGGTATAGCACCCTGCAGTGCTTCTGAGCCTGACGCCACCATGCCTGAGAGCCGCAGTGAACCTAGGGGAACAAGAATGAACATGCACCGGTTGATCCAAACGACGATGCACGGGGCGCGAATGGTGCTGGTGATCGCCTGCGCCGCAGCGCTCCTCGGCCCAGCTGGCCCGGCAGGTGCTGTGCCGATTCATCGAGCCCCCATGTCGCTGCCTGCGGCGCGCTTCTCCGCGACTTCCGCGCCACCATGCAGCAGCATCGCCATGTCAAGCACGGCGACCATTACCCTTGGCAAGTCCACCCTCGTCAGATTGCCTCAGCCAGCCATCCGGGTGCTGATCGGTGGGCTGCCAGGCGGCGCTTCCGGCAAGCCCGTCCCAGAGTCTGGAGGCGCCAAGGCCGGGGGCATCCGCGTCTCGACGCAACCGCAAGCCAGCACAGGGCCGAACACCAGCACCAACGGCGTGGGCGACAGCGACGTGATGCTTCTGAGCCCCAGTGAGCTTTACCTTCTGGGCAAGCGCGCCGGCACGATGAACGTTATCGTGCAAAGCCGGAACGGGCAATGCACCGTGCTGGACGTCACTGTGGCAGTCGATCCGACGGCGATGCAGAGCGAACTCGACCTCCTGCTGCCAGAGGACAAGGGCATCAAGGTACAGGCAGCATCCGACTCCTACATCCTCACTGGCGTGGTACGCGACACCACGGCAGTCGGGCGCGCCATGTCCATTGCCGAAGCCTATGCGCCGAAGGGCAAAGTCATCAACATGCTTCATGTCAGCGCGCCGCAGCAGGTGATGTTGGACGTGAAAGTGGCGGAGATCTCCAAGACACTGCTCGACAGCCTCGGCGCCGAAATTCGTGCCCGGGGTGCCATTGGCGGCTGGAGCGCCAACCTGTTTTCGGCTGGCGGGAGCATTCTCGACAGCGCGGCGGCAGCCGTGCTGAGCAGCGACATCGGCGTGTTCACGGCAATCCAGAGTGCCAACCGGCTCGTGGCGGTGAATGCGGAGAACAACAACGGCATCGTGCGCGTCCTCGCGGAGCCCAACATCATGACCATTAGCGGACAGGAGGCCAGTTTCCTGTCTGGCGGGAAGATCTTCATCCCGGTCTCGCAAACCAACGCCATCAGCGGCGTGCCGACCATTACTCTGGAAGAAAAGAGTTTCGGCGTCGGTCTGAAGTTCGTCCCGATCGTACTGAACAACGGCAACATCAACCTGAGGATCAGCTCCGAGGTCTCCGAGTTGTCGCAAACTGGCTCGCCGTTCACCACCGTCGGCGGCGTCACCGCGGTGCTGCCCACATTCACCACCCGCAGTGCCCAGACCACGGTGCAACTCGGCGATGGCCAAAGCTTCGCCATTGCCGGGATGATTCAAAACAACGCCAACGAGACCATCAAGCGTGTGCCCGGCTTGGGCGATCTCCCGGTGTTGGGGGCCCTGTTCCGCAGCAGCCAGTTCCAGAAAAATCAGACCGAACTGGTATTCGTCATCACCCCCCATCTCGTGAAACCGCTGCCGGCACACTACGCGCTGCCGACGGACCGATTCGTCACGCCCAGCTACACCGACTTCTTCCTGAAGGGCCAGATGGAAGGCTCCGTCCCGCCAGCCTCGGCGCCAGCCACCCCCGCCTCGGCCGGTGGCTTTGAAATGCATTGAACGAGCACCCAGACAGGAGCGCACACCATGAAACGATTGATCCTTCTATCACTCGGACTTCTGGGCTTGCTTGGGGGCTGCAGCAGCCCCACGCCCATGCTGGATTCGAGCTTCGGCCAATCGGTTTTGTTCGACAAGCAAGCGCAATACCTTAACCCCCAAGCCGGCATGCAGCCATCTAAACCCGCGGGGCTCGACGGAAAATCCGCGCAGGCTGTGCTCGACCGCTACCACCAGACCTACAAGTCGCCGCCACCGGCCTTCAACGTGATCAATATCGGAGGCACGATTGCCGGCGGCAGCAGTAGCGGGGGGCAGTGACCACCCTGAAGCCACTGGACCCGGGCAAATATCATGAAACGGCCACATGTGCGGCGATCTCGCCAGCAGGGCGCCATCATCGTCATGGTGGCACTGGCGCTCGTGGTGATGCTGGGATTTCTTGGACTCATTGTCGACCTCGGTCGCATGTTCATCATCAAGACCGAGTTGCAGAATGCCACCGACGCCTGCGCTCTGGCTGCGGCGCGCGAACTCACCTGCAGTGCCTCGGCCGTCGGGGGCACGTGCCCGGGGACATTCCTGCAGAATGCCCAGGCTGCTGGCATTGCAGTGGGAAACCGCAATCTGGTCGACCTGCAATCGACCAATGCTGCGTTGGGGTCGAGCAACATCAGCTTCAGCACGGTGCTGAGCGGCTCGGGTGGCTCGGACTCCGTCTACCAGACCATCGCCGGCGGCGCCAGTCCAAACTCCCAATACGTGATGTGCAGCCTGCCCCAAACGGGCATCGTGATGTATTTCATGCGTTTGCTCGGTTTTGGCCCGCAGACGGTCAACGCCATGGCGGTGGCGACGCTGTCACCGTCGATCACGAGTTGCGCGATCCCGCTAGGTGTGTGTGAAGGCCAGCAACCCTTGCCATCTTCGCCCCCGCCAAGCCAATCCAATGGTTTCTACATCCCGTTTGGACAGTGGTCGACTGGCTTGTATGCCCCAGGTTCGAATGTCACGGGAAGCTATAACTGGGTTAATTTCAACCCCCCTTCGGGCGGTGCAAGCGTCTTGAATGCCCTGCTGCAAGGCGCCGGGGAGTGCAATTTGCCTCCAGTTGGCACACTCGTTGGTGCCCAAGGCGTGAAACAGAGTCTGTCAATGGCCTGGAATAGCCGTTTTGGTCTCTACACGAGCAATCTCAATCCCAGCAATGCCCAACCCGATAAAACCGGAATCGCTTACACGGTGACCTCCCCACCAGTGTCATCGGCCTCGGCGACGCCAGGAGCGAACAGCACATCGTGGCCCTGTGGACACAGTGCCTATGGCGGTCAATGCCCTGGTGCCACAGTGCCCAATTTTGTCACGGCCCAGGCCCAGAGTCTTCCCTATCAATCGACCGACCCGATGGGCTTGCACAACAGTTACACCAATATGCTCCCGAGCCCATTGGCAGGAAGTCGGCGCATTGCCGTAGCACCAATCATCGATTGTTCTGCACTGAGTGGCACCAACCCTCAAGCGACCCCCGTACAGGGCTATGCCTGCGTATTGATGTTGAACCCCATCACCGGCCCGGGCGGCGTTCGGGTTGAGTTCGAAGGCTTGGCAAACACGCCAGGCAATGCCTGCGCGACCAGCGGCCTACCTGGTGGGACCATTGGTCCTATGGTCCCTGACTTGGTGCAATGACCATGAGGCTCCATCATCCTTCGTGCAGGCAGCGCGGCGTGGCCATGTTGGAGTTCGCACTGCTGCTGCCCCTGCTGCTGCTGATCCTGTTCGGCATCACCGAATTCAGCCGCGCGCTATTCCAATACGACACCCTGGCCAAGACAACGCGCGACGCGTGCCGGTACCTCTCGACCCAAGCCGCAGGCGATCCAGCGGCCAAGGCGATTGCGCTGTGCCTGGCGGTGTACGGCAACACGAACTGCTCCGGGCCCGCGCTCGTTCCCGGGCTCGCACCAGCGATGGTGGTGATCTGCGACAGCGTCGACGCCTCCCAATGCCCGGGCGATCCGCCTTACACACTGACCGGAGGCATCAATCTCGTCGCCGTGAAGATTCAGGGGTACACCTTCGAGTCTGACGTCAGTTTTACAGCGTTCGGACTGAACTTCGGCCTGCCGTCGTTCACCTTCGGCACCATCGGCACCGTGATGCGCCAGTCGTGAATCCGATCATGTGCGCCTGCCACATCACTCGATCTCGTCGGCCCCCAAGGGCGCGCCAAGAGGGTGCTGCAATTGTCGAGTTCGCAATCGTTGCTGTGTTGTTTTTTACGGTGCTGCTGGCGATCATCGACTTTGGCCGGGTGCTGTTCCAGTGGAACGCCGCGGCAGAGGCCACGCGGCTCGGTGCGCGCATGGCCGTGGTCTGCGACGTTGGCGACCCGCAAATTCTTGCCAACATGCGCAACGTTCTGCTGAATCAGAACCTGACGAGTGCCCAATTATCGATCGCCTATAACCCGTCCGGTTGCACATCCAGCACCTGCACCAGCGTGACGGTATCCATCAGCGGCTATCAGATCCCTTTCATCAGCCCCTTCATGGGCTTTCTCATGCCTTCAGTGCCTGCGTTCTCGACCACGCTGCCGCGCGAGAGTATGCAGAGCGTCAACAATGCAGGCCAAGAAAACCCGGTTTGCTTCTGAGCCTTCGAGGATCGCTCCATGTTGAACATTGCTGTTATCTCGCCCAGCCCCAGCAACCTAGAGCTCATCGCGCGGCTGCTACACGACGCCGGACAACAGCCGCAAATGCTGCACCTCGTCGAAGGGGGCATGAGCAAGCTGCGCGGCGTTGTCAACCAGGCGCAGCCTGACTTGGTCATCCTCGACAGCATGTGTCGCGACGCCGGCGAACTCGGGGAACTGGAAGCGGTGACCATGCTGCGTCCCCAGCTTGCGGCCATCATGCTGTGTACCAACCACACGCCCGAGTTTCTGCTGCGCGCGATGCGCGCAGGGGTACGCGAGGTTCTGTCCTCGCCGGTGGACGCCGAGAGCCTGCTGGCTGCCATTGGGCGCGCCGATCAGAAACTCGGTAGCGCGCTTCACGGACGGCGCTCAGGCGAAATCCTGGCCTTCATGCCCTGCAAGGGCGGCAGCGGCTCCACATTCATCGCCGCCAACGCGGCCAACCAATTGGCCGCCGAAGGCCGCAAGGTCATCCTCATCGACCTCAACCTGCAGTTCGGCGACGCCGTGCTGTTTGTGCATGATCACAGCCCTAAGACCACGTTGGCGGATGTGGCGCGCAACATCCATCGTCTGGACGCATCTTTTCTCGCGGCGAGTCTCGTGCAGGTGAACCCGCAGTTCGGTGTTCTGGCGGCTCCGGAAGACCCTGGACAGGCCATGGAGGTCCGCCCTGAACATATCGATGCTCTGCTGAACCTGGCCGTGGCGCAATATGACTTTGTCATGATCGACATCGGCCGCTCACTGGACGCGGTGACGATCAAGGCCCTCGATCGGGCCCGTCGCGTATTCCCCGTCATGCAGATGACGCTGCCATTCCTGCGCGATGCGCATCGCTTGCTCACCGTGTTCCGCTCCCTGGGTTACGCAAAGGAGAAGATTCACATGGTTGTCAACCGCTACGAGCGCGGAAGCGAGATCACCTTGGACGACGTTGAGCGCGTTCTGGGCTGTGATCGACCATTTCTGATTCCCAATAGCTACGCGGCCGTGGCGGCTTCGGTCAACCATGGCCAGCCCATGCTCGAGCTGGCGCGCAATAACCCGGTCACCAAAGCCTTGCAGGAATTCGTGCAGGGACTCCTTCCGGCTGACACCCAAGGCAACTGGTTAAGCCGGCTGAAGCGCCGCGAGCAAAAAGCCTGAACAATCGGGAGAACAACCATGTCGCTGCGAGACCGTCTCGAGAGCATTAGCCAGGATTCTGCAACCGTGCAGGTGATCCACAAGCGTGAGCCCGCGGCCGCCGTCGAACATCAGGAGGTGAAGACCCGCATCCACCAGCGGCTGCTTGAACGCCTGGATCTGGCGGCCATGGAAAGCATGGCGCCAGAGCAGTTGTCCAATGAAATCGGCATCCTGGTGGAGCGGCTGCTGGCCGAGGAACCCCTGGTGATCAATGATGTCGAGCGTCGCAGCTTGGTGCGTGACATCCAGCATGAGATGCTGGGGCTTGGGCCACTGGAGCCACTGTTGGCCGACCCGACGATTTCTGACATTCTGGTGAACACCCATGCGCGGGTTTTCGTCGAGCGGCACGGCCAACTCCAGCTCACGGATGTGCGATTCTCTGACGAGGCGCACCTGATGCGCATCATCGACAAGATCGTCTCGCGTGTGGGGCGCCGCATCGACGAATCCAGCCCCATGGTTGACGCCCGTTTACCCGACGGATCTCGCGTGAATGCGGTGATTCCGCCCGTTTCCGTGGACGGGCCGCTGCTGTCGATCCGCCGTTTCTCGGTGGTTCCGCTCACCATGGCCGACGTGGTGACGAACAAGACCCTCACGCCGGAGATGGCGCGCATCCTTGAAGGTCTGGCTCGAGCCAAAGTGAATATTCTGATTTCCGGCGGCACGGGTGGCGGTAAGACAACCCTGCTTAACATCATCTCGGGATTCATTCCTGTGACTGAGCGCATTGTGACCATCGAAGATGCAGCCGAGTTGCAACTGCAGCAGCCCCACGTGGTTCGTCTGGAAACGCGACCGCCCAACATCGAAGGCCGGGGCGAGATCACGCAACGTGCTTTGGTGCGCAACGCCCTGCGTATGCGTCCGGACCGCATCATCCTGGGGGAGGTGCGCGGCGCGGAAGCGATGGACATGTTGCAGGCGATGAATACCGGGCATGAGGGCTCGATGGCCACTATCCACGCCAACACCCCGCGTGATTCGCTCTCGCGACTGGAAAACATGGTGAGTATGGCGGGCTTCAACCTTCCGCCCAAGGCCGCGCGTCAGCAGATCAGTTCGGCCATTACGGTGATCCTGCAAATTGCACGACTGACCGACGGCAAGCGCAAACTCGTGAGCATGCAAGAAATCACCGGCATGGAAGGCGACATCATCACCATGCAGGAAATCTGGTCATTCCGCCAAAGCGGGGTAGGCCCTGATGGCAGCGTGCAGGGCCAATTTGCCGCGACCGGGATCCGTCCCAAATTCATCGATCGCTTGCGCAATTATGGGGTGATGCTCGACGACGCTGTGTTCGACGCTTCGCGGACCTACGCTTGAATCCAGTGGAGAATGCCATGATGCGCTTGCTGAACGGCCTTGAGGCAAACGTCTTCTACACTTTTGCAGTGGTGGCGTTTATCGCGATGGTGCTGCTGCTTGAAGGGCTTTACCTGCTGTGGAACGCGTACCGCGGCCCGGAAGCCAATCGCATCAGCCGCCGATTGCAGGCTCTTTCGGCTGGCGGTTACGCTGAGGAGACCCCGCTGCTTCGCCAGCGCATGCTCAGCCATATCCCGAAGGTGGATCAGTGGTTGCTACGCGTGCCGCGAATCCATGGCTTTGATCGCTTTCTGGTGCAGTCCGGCCTTGGCTGGTCCGTGGGTCGTTTCGTGCTGATGTCGTTGCTATGCGGCATGGGTGCAGCGTTGCTGATCGCCTTGATCCCCACCGTGTCCTTGGTATTCGCGCTGCTGGGGGGGCTCGGTGCCGCTTGTCTGCCTTGGGCGTACGTCGTGCGCAAACGCCTGACGCGCTTGCACAAGTTTGAGGAACAGCTGCCCGACGCGCTGGACCTCATCGGTCGCGCTTTGCGAGCCGGCCATGCCTTCCCAAGCGGCTTGAAGATGGCTGGCGATGAGATGCCTGATCCAGTTGGCACGGAGTTGCGCATGACCCACGACGAGGTGAATTTTGGCGTCTCGGTCCAGCAGGCTCTGCTCAACCTTGGCGCACGCATCCCCAGCACCGATCTGCGCTACTTCGTCGTCGCGGTGCTCATACAGCGCGAAACCGGCGGCAACCTCACTGAGATTCTGGGCAATCTAAGCGCCCTGATCCGCGCACGACTGAAGCTTTTTGGCAAGATCCGCGTGCTCTCGGCCGAGGGCCGACTGTCCGGCTGGATCCTCACTTTGCTGCCCTTTTTCCTTGGCGCGGTTCTGTACCTGATCAACCCGAAATTCATGGCCGTGCTGTGGACCGATCCCCTCGGCCACAAGCTGATCGGTGGGGCTCTGGTCTTGATGTTTCTCGGCATCTTGTGGATGCGCAAGATTATCCGGATTCATGTCTGAGCGATTCAGGAGGCTTCCATGTCTGCCGTAACCCTGCTCTACGCCGCGCTAATTTTCGGCGCGGTCGCCGCGCTGACCTACGCGGCTTTCCTGCAGTTCTCGCCGACCCGCACGCAAAAACGGATCGCTGAGGTCACGGGTCCCAGCCCCTACGGCACAACCCCGGCTGGCGACGAATGGATGGTCACCATCGGCAAGCTCACGGGACCTTTTGCCAAGCTTTCCTTGCCGAAGGGTGGCTGGGAAACCTCACCCTTGCGCCTGCGCTTCCTGCATGCGGGTGTGCGCGGCGAGGGGCCCATCGCCCTTTACTTTGGTGCCAAGACAATTCTCGCACTGGCCTTGCCCGCACTCGCATACATGTACTTGGCCATCAGCGGGCGCAACTTCTCGTCCACAGCCATCCTGCTGATCCTGCTGTGGTTGGCAGCGTTTGGCTACTACCTGCCCAATTATGTGCTGCACCGCATGGTGGCGCGCCGGCAACGCACGATCTTCGAGAACTTCCCCGATGCCGCCGATTTGATGCTGGTTTGTGTGGAGGCTGGACTGGGCCTGGACGCGGCGCTGGCCAAGGTGGCTGATGAGATGAAGCACAAATGTGTACCGCTCGCGCAGGAACTGCACCTGGTCAACCTGGAGATTCAGGCCGGCGGCGGCCGGGAGACGGCGCTGCGCAACCTGGCCTTGCGCACCGGGGTCGACTCGCTCAATACCTTCGCAACCATGCTGATCCAGGCCGATCGGTTTGGCACCAGCATTGGCGACTCCCTGCGCGTTCTCTCGGAGGAACTGCGCACCAAGCGCCAGCTCACCGCGGAGGAGACTGCGGCAAAAATCCCGCTGAAACTACTGTTTCCACTTGTGTTTTTCATCTTCCCCTCAATGCTGTTAGTGCTCCTCGGCCCGGCTGTGATTCAGATCGACCGCATTCTGCTGCCAATCCTGCAGGGTCACTAAAAGGGAGACCACCATGTTTACCATCCGCCCATGGGTTTTCGGCATTGCCGCCGGTGGTCTTCTGGGGGGCTGCGCGGCCCTACACCCCCAAACCAGCGCGCTCGGAAAGGCACCAGCGGTCGCAAGACGGGCCGAAGGTACGATTGCGCGGCCTTCGGCCCCCGGCAACGCGGACCAAGCTCGACAGTTGCGCCGGCACGTCGAGATTTGCAATGCGTTGGCGGTCATGCAAGCGCGCAAGGGCCACTACGGCGCGGCGGAAAGGCTGATCCGACAAGCACTCGTCCTGTCACCCAACTCCGCTTATCTGTACAACAACCTCGGCTACGTCGAAATGCTACGGGGAAATCTGGCAATGGCGCGCCAGAATTTTGAATTTGCCCAAGAGCTCAACCCCCGGGATGCGCGCGCGCAAGTCAACCTGCGAACCGTCGACGCCCGGCTCGCAACGACTTCGCGTCAACCGCATGTGGCCTCCTCCACCAGTCCCGCAACTTCCAATGCTGGTGCCACGTTATCCAATGTCGGACTGCCGGTGCCGATCCTCGAGGCAACGACCAAACCGCCATCCGCCGTAACAGCGCCGAAGCCCCTCGCAGCACCGGCAGAAATGGCACTCACGACTCCAACTGCTGGCATTTCGGTGCTGCGCGCGGGCCCCTCAAAGGACTCGATGGCTTTGGTCCAGGTCTCCCCGAATTTTTTCGAATTGCGCTCCAGGCTGGCTGCAAGTCAAGCAATCGCTGCCGGTCCAGAGCACACTGACGCCGTCCGGGATGCGGTGTCCCAGCGCATTGTTGGTCTCGAGGTCAGCAACGGCAATGGTGTCACCGGCATGGCGTACCGCGTTGCGCGCTACTTGCACGAGCATGCGAATGCGCCCATGGCGCGATTAACCAATTTCAAACCCTACACCCAACCCTTTAGCCAGATTTGGTACCGGCCCGGCATGCTCGCTGTAGCGATCGCTGTCAATCATGACCTTCCTAAACTTGTCCAACTCGTCGAGGACCCGCGATTGACGCGCGGCACCAATATCCGCGTCGTTCTGGGTCACGACGCGATTATTGCTTTTGCAGGGTTATCCAGGCCAACACAGGGCGGTCGCCAACAGGTGTCCTTGCAGAAGGCCGCGCACGTGGTGGTCGAATAACATTGCGGCCTTGGAACCGCGCCCAACAGTGGGAACAAAGCGGAGCCGGCTCGCCTGGCTCCGGCTGGCGCCCAAGTCGACAAAATCCGCGACCCACACCTCGCGCATATTGCAACGCAGGCGAGATTAGGTGCTCAACGCCTGGAACTTGTGAAGCGGCTCGATGCCAGTCATGATTGCAGCGACGACGCTTACTGGACCAAGCACACGACCGGGGATCCGATCCTGCCGATCGGCAAATCCTTGGCTGGATTCGTCACCTGTTCTGCTGCCGACGT
>JAKBCY010000306.1 GCA_021807445.1 Pseudomonadota bacterium | reverse complement strand
AACTGGCCAGAGCCCTGCTCTGGACCACCCAGCCGGTTGCTATCGGTGTGGCTGCGGCGAGCGTGCCGCCGCTGTTGCAAGCCACCATCGCGACGACCTCGGCGCTGCTATTGGTTTGGCTTTGGACGCGTTGGCACAACGTGCCCGTGTTTGCGCAGGATGACACACTGGCACCGGGGGCGTGGCTGGCCATCCTGTTCAGCCTGCGCCTCGGCCTCCTGTACGTTGCCATCGCGCAGGCGCAGCCGACGCTCGTCGTCGTCCTTGCGTTTGGCGTGCTCGTGGCCATGCAGGGCGGACATGCGCTCGTGAGCAAGGGCCCGCGGCGTACCACTCTTGCAGGCCTTTTGCTGGCCATCATGGCTTTGCTCGGCGGGCTTGTTCTGGCAAGGGGATGGGCAGCGGTGTGTGCCATGGCCGCCGGCTTGGTGTGGGCAGCGGAAGCGCGCCTCACGCGCGATGAGCGCCTCGTGCATTGCGGTGGTGAGAAATTCCTGTTCTATGAGCTTATCGGCGCGGCCGTCACTCTGCCGGTGGCATCCGTTGCGGCGGGGGAGAACTGGCTGCTTGCGCCAAGCGGCGCGGGCTGGGCCGCCTTGGGCGTGCAGGTTATCGTGGGGGGCCTGGTCTTGCCTTTGCTATGGTTCGCCCCGGGTGCGCAGCATCGCCCACGCCCGCTCGCGGCGCTGGCCCGGATTGCCCCCGTGACAACGCTTGCATTGCAAACCTGGATCGTTGCCTGGCCTGGCGCGTCGATCGCGGCCGCCAGTATCTTGCTGTCCCTTGCCGCTTGGCTCACCAGACGCCCGGGATGAAACGCTTGGTGCTCGCGCAGTAAGTGGCGTAATCGGGCCATCGCATCGCCAGCAGGCGCTCTTCAAGTGCCGCCTTGAAGTTGAGCACGACCGCCAGAATGACCCAGAGGACGGGTTGTGCGAGGCTATGTGCAAGCGCCGCCACTGCAGCCATTCCCAGCAGCAGCGCCACGTACATGGGGTGACGGACCCAGCGGTATGGTCCCCGCGTGACGAGCGTGGCGCCGGCTTTGGGTTCGGGCCGGATATTGAAATTGCCGGGACGGTTGTAGGCGAAGACCCAAAGACTTAATGCCAGGGCCAGCACGCCGAGTGCAATGCCCGCGGCATCCCACGCCCAATCGGCTGGCCAGGCCAGCATGAAGGCAATGAGCCCAAACTGAGCGGCCACCCATAGCCGAGACTGCGTGCCAACGCTCAATCTGCCATCTCCTGCTCTGGCAACACGTCGGGCCGGCGCTTGAACATGCCCCAGCCCCTCATGCTAAGCACGGATTGGCCATGTTGATTGCGCATCTCCCACTGTGACTGCACGAGCCCGAGATGCGGCTTGCTGCGCATCGGCCGCGATTCAAGGACGGTCATGCTTAGCGTCAACGTGTCTCCAGGGTACACGGGTTTGAGCCAGCGGAGCTCGTCGACCCCGGGAGAGCCCTGGCTGCTCGTGCGCAGCAGGTAGGCATCGCACATCAGGCGCATGGCGACCGAGCAGGTGTGCCAGCCACTGGCGACCAAGCCTCCATACAACGAATGGCTGGCCGCGGCTTCGTCGACATGGAAGGGCTGGGGGTCGAATTGGCGTGCGAAATCCAGGATGGCTTCGCGGCTCATGGTGGTGCTACCGCAGTCCGTGACGTGTCCTGCGGGAAAGTCTTCCCAGTACAGGGTGCGAAGGCTGGACGCGGGTGTCGATGGCAATGTATTCATTGCAGCAATGTTAGGCCTGCGGTCACGAACTGGGGCGTGGGAGGACATGGGTCTGATCCGAACGCAGCGCGCACCACGATGCCTCGCATCGGTGGCCGTTTGGCAAGCCTTGTTCACGTTCAGTTTCGTGCCTGGCGGCCCCGCCAAAAGCAGGTTGGATTCGAAGGCTCGATCGTCAGCTTATGCCAGTGTCGCCGCCGCGGGAGCCAAGAGCTTTGCGAGGGTTGGAGTGGCCGTCTCCGGCCCGAGCACACATGCCGCGCATGCCTCGTCGTCAGCCGTCACCAGGAGCGCAGGATCCTGCATCGTGCCCTCGTAATCGAGCATCGCACAGTAGCAGATCACATGGTGATCGCAAAACGGACTGACGCGGATGCTGGCTTCCGACGTCGAAGGCTGCAGGACCGTCACCCGGGCGAGCGCGACGTAGCCCAGGCCCATGGGCACTCGCGGAACGAGGTCGAGCACATAATTGAAAAGCCGGTAGTCGGACACCGCTTTGTCAAAGGCCTGTGTGAAAACGCCGTCGCCCGCTTTAGGAGATGCGAAAAGACAGGCGGATACACGAGCGCCGAGTCGAGTCGGTTGGGCAAGATCGAAGGTCAGGTAAGTCGCTAATGCGCTGCCCAGGCTGTGCCCAACAACCGTCAGCGTTCCCGAGCCGACTGAACTCGCGATCCCACGCGCTGCATCCGCCCCGATCGCATCGCCGTTCATTGCCAGCAGACGCATGCTGGCATAGATTCCCCAAAATCCTTGTTC
>JAKBCY010000305.1 GCA_021807445.1 Pseudomonadota bacterium | reverse complement strand
ATACGGGTCGAAGATGTCGATATCGTAACCGGGTGAAGGTGTGGCGATGCGCGCCCCAAGCTCATCCGCGAACACTTTCCAGCGCAGCCGCTGGGCCTCGAGGACTTCGTGTGGCTGGCGCGCCCAGGCCATGGTCAGTCCTGTGCAGTCGGCAGCATATTCGCCACCTGCGACAGCTCTGCGCCCGGCATGAGCCTGGTTTTTCCCCTGGGGCGATTCCGGCTCGTGGAAGATCCGTAGGCCCGGCTCGACTTCTCGGTGATCGTGCATCGATGACTCCTGTTCCTATCCATACGATACGAACAGGATGTGACGGTTCGATGATGGTCACATGACGATGTGATGACACGTTGCAGGCGCGTCGTTCACCGACTTGCCCAGCCTGTCGGAGCCGGCGCATCGCGTCGCGCATGAGCGCAGGAATCGGCCTCGTGCCGCCTCAGGCGGTGGGTATGCGGATGTTCAGCGGTCGTGCCGAAGGCTCGGGGCTGACTTCTGCGGAAATGGGTGCGAGCTTGGCCGGGAAAACAAGGGCGCGCGCCAGGTTTGGCGCGGTTGTTTGCAGATTTTCCATCGCATGCATCACGGCACCGGCGCTCTGCAGATAACTGCGCTTGAGCAGGCGCTTGAATGGCCGACCTTGCGGGGTGATGTTGTTGTCGCAGACATCGTGCACGAAGCCGGGCCAATTCGAGCGGTCCAAGATGGCGGTGCAAACCGAAATGGAAATGGAAAGTGGCCGCGCTGCGTGCCACCAGCCCATGGGGATGAAAATCATCTGCCCCGGCTTGAGCACGGTGTGGTGCGGCGAGGCTTGTGCGACGCGCGGAAAGCGCTGCAGGTCAGGCTTGTGCGGCTGGTCGATTTGCGACAGGTTGGGCTGAACCGGCGAGGGGTAGAGATAGGGCGTGTCTTCGGGCGGAAACAGGTAATACTCTTTTTCTCCGTAGATTTCCGTGATCTGCGCATGGGCGTGCTCCAGGTCGTAGTGCATCACCGGAAATTTGCTGCCGGGACCGCCCATCAGCAGCTTGAGAAAACCGTCGGGGCGCCTCCAGCGTTCAGGCATGAGTGGGCTGATGTGCCGCAGCGGAAAGCCGTAGACATTCTGCGGGATGAGGTCGGGCAGCAACTCGGGCAGGTGCTCGTGGAAAAAAAGTCGAAACAAATAAGGGCCGGGGCTCTGCTCACTGGAGGCCAGCACGGCATCGGCAAAATCAGCGAAGGTCATGCGCTTGGTGTAGGACACCTGGACTGGATGCTGGCCGAAGTTCTGCTTGAAATAGTGCGGTGTCCATTTCCGCAGCGCGGGCCAGGCAGTCACGGCGTTGTCGATGACCACCGGCCTGTTCGCGCGCAGGTAATGCTGGAGAAAATCGGCATAGGGCAAATCGCTGGCACGCACCACGTCCAGGGTTGTCGGCACAGCAGGGCTGGCGCCCGATCCAAGGGCGGACGGTTCACCCGCCACTGGGTTTGTGCGCTGCATGGGGAGGGAAGACATGGCTGATCTTTCGTCGTCGCGGAATCGGCTCGGCATGCTCAACTGGACCTTGAGGGCGAGCGTGGTTCACCTGTCGGGTAGATGAGAAGCGCCCCGCAGGCACCCTGCTCGGCACAGTCACTTCATCGTATCGATGACCACCGCTGAAAGGGGGGTTCCACGCGGCGCAGACATTGTTGGTTGCAGATTTCGCATCTGGTCGCCAATCTCGTGCCGCGGGACAGGCCGCGGCCAGCGCGCGTCAATCCAGGAGATCGGCGCTGATGCAGGCACGCAGCACGCGGGCGGAACTGCTGTCGCGCTGGCGCTCGGCCACCCAGACGAGCCCGCTCTTGCGCAGGCTGAAGGCTCGCTCGCAACCGCTGAGCCAGCGCAAGGCGGCGCGCCCGATAGTGGGCTGGTGGCCGCACAGCACCAGGGCGTTGTGGGCGTCGTCGTGAGCGGTGATCGCGGCGAACAGATCGTCCACACCGCGGTCGGGCGCAAGGCGCGGTTCGTCCACGGGGTAATCCACCAGCGCCATCGCCGTCTGCCGTGCACGCAACGCCGGACTGGCGCACACCACCCAGGGTTTGGGCACATGGGCCTTGATCCATGCGGCCACGCGGCTGGCGTCGCGTTGGCCCTGGCGGGTGAGAGCGCGGCGCAGATCGGCCTGAGCGTCCGCGTCGACATCGCCGCATGCGTCGATGTCTTCGGCTTCGGCATGACGCCAGAAAATCACATGCAGGGGTGAATGCATCAGGGCGTCCTCGAACGGTTGTGGCTGCTGCAAGCTTTGCTTGTGCTCGGTGATGCGCTGACTTTACCCAAGGTTTGTGACAGCGTCGCAAGCGGGCGGGCCCCTGCGGATGGGCGTCGCGGCTTGCAGTTGCAGCGCCCAAGGCCAAGTCGGCAATGCTGCGGGCAGGCCGGAGCGGACAGGCCCTAAGATCGGCAGACGGACAACCTGGAGCTCGCCATGTGGATGGATCACCATGATTTGCTGCGCGAATTTCCCGAGGA
>JAKBCY010000070.1 GCA_021807445.1 Pseudomonadota bacterium | reverse complement strand
CGTCAGAGGCGGATCCGCGCACATGCAGTGCAAGGATCCGCAAGGCGAAGGTTACGACTGCTGCGCTGCTCGCATATTGGACTGGGAAGGCGCCACGGAATCCGAGCGGCCTTGCGTCGTGCTGCGAGTGAGATAGCCAACCACGACCAGTACGGCGAGCAGGAGGCCCCACACGGCCCACACGGGCATGTGAAGGAGTTGCGGAAGCGTCAGCGAATCGGGGCCGACTTGCTTCCAGGCCCAAGTTTCAATGGAGCTGGAGAAGGCATTGAAGACGAGCGTGCCCAAGCCCAGCCCCAGCAAAAAAACCAGTCCATCAAGCTTGCCCGAGAACAAGGCGACCATCGAGGTGCCCGGGCAGTAGCCGCCCACTGCCATACCCACGCCAATTAAGACGCCGCCAAACGTACTCCCCCAGATGAAGACCGAGGGGACAAACATGTCATTGACAACATTGACAAAGCCCAAACCCTGCAAGAGGTATAGCCCGCCGGATGCCACCACGATGGAGGTGAACATCACCTTGAACACGGCCCAGTCCTGGAAGCGAAGCTGGGCGGTGAGCTTGCAGCCGCTGCCAAATCCGGCGTTTTCCAGCACGTAGCCGAAGATGACGCCAAGAAGAATGCCCGATAGGGGGCCGGTATAGCCGAGAGGAAAGCTCATTTCCAAAGTCCTTTCGTCAATTGACCGAACACGGCTCCGGCGACGAAGAAGCCAACGAGAAACAGAAAACCCGCTGCCGCCAAGGTGGCAGAACCGGACAGGCCCACGCCGCTGGTGCACCCCAGGGCAAGGCGAGCGCCGAAACCTGCGGCGACACCGCCGACGACCGCGAGTACCAGGCGCACGGTACGTCCTACCTGCGCGGGGCCGTCGATCTGGAACTTAAAGCGCCCTGCAAGCACGCTGCCAAGGAGCGCGCCAATGGACAACCCGACGACTTCCCATACGATCCAGCGGTTCAGGCCAGCGTCGAACAGGCCGTGAAAATAGGTGTGTGGGGCGACGAGACTCGGGTCAAGATGGCCGGCTGCCGAAGCCGTGACCAAGGTCGTTGCACCAGTAACGCCATAGCCGTTTCCGGTCACGACGAATGTGGCGAGCAATCCGAGGCCGAGGATGAGTCCCGCGACGTAAGGATTCCAAAGGGGGCGTGGGATTTGCATGATTGTGTCTTCCTCCTCGTGTACTGGTGAAAATGCTGCGCGAGTAAATTCCCTTTTATTGTGAGTCGTGCCGCGGGAACTGTGGCGAGTATAGATAGGTTTCCATGATGCTTCCTGGGGTATTAGGGTTTATCTAGGGTAGGACAAACACGGACGAAAGTGGGTGTTCCTTTGATCAATGTCAAGGTGCTTCTCCATACCAATCTACCGGCCAACCCGGCCGCTGGGTGTCGTGGGTATGCTTCACGAACCCCAAAAATCGCGCGCTCCGGCAACGATTGGGATTGACATGCGACGGGTGGGTGCAGCCCATGCGCGTCGGCGCGTACAAGAAAAAGGGGCGGGGCATATGGAGTGGGGCATGCACAGCGTGCAGCCTCACGCAACAGGGTCGTTACGGAGGAAAGAGAACATGGCACGTATCGTCGTTTTGGGCGCTGGCATTGGTGGCATGCCTGCTGCTTACGAGGCGCGGGATCTACTGGGCAAGGAACACAAGATTACGGTGATCAACACCGTGGACTATTTCCAGTTCGTTCCTTCCAACCCGTGGGTGGCTGTGGGTTGGCGCACACGCGAGGAAGTGGTTTTCCCCATCCGCCCCTACCTTGAGCGAAAAGGTATCGAGTTCATCGCGCAGGCCGCGACAGACATCGATGCCGCTAACAATACCATCACGCTGCAAAACGGCGACCAGGTCAACTATGACTTCCTCATCATCACAACAGGCCCCAAACTGGCGTTTGAAGAGGTCGAGGGCGCGGGTCCCCATGGCGGATTTACGCACTCCATCTGCACGATCGATCATGCGGAGAAGTGCTACGAGGACTTTCAAAAATTGTGCGAAAGCCCCGGCCCGGTCATCATCGGAGCCATGCCGGGAGCGAGTTGCTTCGGACCAGCGTACGAGTACACGATGATTCTCGATGCTGCGCTGCGCAAGAAGAAGTTGCGCAGCAAAGTGCCGATTACCTTCGTGACGGCGGAGCCGTACATTGGCCACTTGGGTCTGGATGGCGTTGGCGACTCCAAGGGCGTCATGGAGCATGAGTATCGCAACCATGACATCCGTTGGGTCACGAACGCGAAAACGACGAAGGTGGAAGACGGCAAGATGTACGTTGACGAACTCGACATGAACGGCAACGTCCTGAAAAAGCATGAACTGCCCTTCAAGCATGCCATGATGTTGCCGGCATTCAAAGGCGTCGATGCGGTTGCCAAGGTCGAGGGTTTAGGCAACCCGCGTGGGTTCGTGACGGTCGATGCGTTCCAGCGCAATCAGAAATACAAGAATATTTATTCTGCCGGCGTTTGTATCGCAATTCCACCGGTGGGGCCCACTCCCGTGGCTTGCGGGGTGCCCAAGACAGGCTACATGATCGAGTCCATGATCACGGCCATTGTGCACAACATCCAGGAGGAACTGGCAGGCCAGCAGCCCACGCACAGGGGCACTTGGCAAGCAATTTGCCTAGCCGATTTCGGCACAACCGGCGCCGCATTCGTCGCCGTTCCGCAAATCCCCCCGCGTGATGTGAACTGGTTCGGCTCCGGCAAGTGGGTTCATCTGGCGAAGATCGCATTCGAGAAGTACTTCATTCGCAAGATGAAGACGGGCAATTCGGAGCCCATCTACGAGAAATACGTCATGAAACTCGTTGGTTTCAAGCGTCTTCAGGATCGGGTTCTGCACGCGCACCACCGCTGAAACGATTGCCTTGCCCCCGTGAAGCGACCGCGCCGCCGTTACGCGCGCAGCCGCTTCACGGCCAGGGGTTCAAGAGCGTGCTTCAGCCAAAATGGCAGATGTAGTGGTAGGGCTCCGCACCCACTTGGATCTCAAATGCGGTATTTGCTGGCACGGCGAATCGTTCACCTTCAGCGCTCGTTTGCCAGTCAGGGCTGCCTTCCAGCCGCCACTGGCATGAACCACCCACACATTCCATGATTTCAGGCGCCTGCGTCTTGAAGGTCAGCGTGCTTGCCGCCAGAATCACCCCCACGCTCTTGCGAGTGCCGTCGGCGAGCTGGAGGTTGTGGCTCACACAGCGACCTTCAAAATAGACATTGGCTCGCGGTGTGACTTGCGCGTGCAGAATCGGTGCGTTCGTCATGATGGCTGTCAACGTGGCTTGGAGACAGGCTTGGAGCGCTTGCTCGTGCCGCTTTGTGTGGTGGAAGATGCCGTCTTGCCGTTTGTGGGTTTGCCGGCTGACTTCACCGTTGGCCGCGCGCTGCTTCGCGATTTGGCGGCCCGCTTGGCCTTGGCATTGGCCGCAATGCGCAGTCGAAGGGCGTTGAGTTTGATGAAGCCTGCGGCGTCCGCTTGGTTGTATGCACCGCGGTCATCGTCAAAGGTTGAAATCTGAGGGTCGAACAGGCTGTCCGTGGCGGATTCGCGCCCCACGCACATGATGGTGCCTTTGTAGAGCTTCAACCGTACCTTGCCGTTGACGGTTGCCTGCGAGGCGTCGATCAACCCCTGCAGCAGTACGCGCTCGGGCGCAAACCAGTAGCCGTTGTAAATCATGCGTGCATAACGCGGCATGATGTCGTCCTTCAGGGCCTGCACCTCACGGTCGAGGGTGATGCTCTCGATGGCGCGATGACCGGCCAGCATGATGGTGCCGCCGGGAGTTTCATAGCAGCCGCGGCTCTTCATCCCGACATAGCGGTTTTCCACCTTGTCCAGTCGCCCGATTCCGTGGCGCCCGCCGATGGCATTGAGCGTGGTCAGCACTTGCGCTGGCGATAGGGGTTTGCCGTCGATGGCGATGATGTCGCCGCCCGCATAGGTCAATTCAACAATTTGCGGCTTGTTCGGCGCCTTCTCGGGCGACACCGTCAGGCGCCACATCTTGTCGTCAGGGGCGTAGTTCGGATCTTCGAGAACGCCGCCTTCATAGCTGATGTGCAGCAAGTTGGCGTCCATCGAGTAGGGCGCACCGCCGCCTTTGCGTTTCTTGAAATCGACGGGAATGCCGTGCTTGTCAGCGTAAGCGAGCAGCTTTTCGCGAGACAGCAGATCCCACTCTCTCCAAGGCGCGATGACTTTCACTCCAGGCATGAGCGCATAGGCGGTGAGTTCGAAGCGAACCTGATCATTGCCTTTGCCGGTGGCGCCGTGCGAGATGGCATCGGCCCGCGTCTTGCGTGCGATCTCAATCAATCGCTTGCCAATCAGAGGGCGCGCAATGGATGTGCCGAGCAGGTACTCACCCTCATACAGCGCATTCGCACGGAACATCGGGAACACGAAATCGCGCACAAACTCCTCGCGCAGATCCTCGATGTAGATGTTCTCGGGTTTGATCCCCATCTTCAGGGCCTTGGCGCGCGCCGGCTCCACTTCTTCGCCTTGGCCGATGTCGGCCGTGAAGGTGACGACCTCGCACTGGTATTCGTCCTGAAGCCATTTGAGAATGACTGAGGTGTCCAGACCGCCCGAGTAGGCGAGCACAACTTTTTTGATGGCTGACATGATGTTGAATTTGCCTTTTTTGATAAAACTTGAACCAGCAGACCAACATTCTAGGAGTCCATCGGGCCGCGGCGTGATTGGCCGAGAACGTGAGCGCGAGTTTGCATGGATTCCGGCGCATTGACGCATCAGGGCTTGGTCGTCGCTGTGCCAGCCTGAAGCGGTGGGTGTCGAAGCCGTCGCATGCAACGGGCAAATTTCATCCGGCTCGGTGGCAGGCTATGGTTCGAGTTTGAGCCGGCGCGGGCTTGGCAGATTGGAAGGGGCACCGGCTCCAGGCGCATCGGTCGATGATGGCGATTGCCGCGTTGTCGCGCGCCTGACGGCTTATCCCGCCTCGCAGGCGAGCCTTGGGCGGCCCAGGGACACCCAAAGGCAGGGGTGTGCCTGGATTCGCAGCCACAGAAGCCTAATCGGCCAACAGTGCATAGTCGGTGTAGCCGTGCTCTCCACCGCCGTAGAACGTGGACGCGTCCGGTTTGTTTAAGGCCGCGCCACGACGCAGGCGCTCGACAAGATCCGGATTGGCAATAAAGGGACGGCCAAACGCCACCGCGTCAGCCAGGCCCTCGTTGATGCGGGCCTCGGCGCTCTCAGCCGTGTAATTTCCACAGACGATGATGCGCCCCCGATAGGCCTGGCGCAACTGCCTGCGAAAATCAGTGGTCAGCGACGGGCCACCCGCCCAGTCGGGTTCGGCGACGTGGATATAAGCCACACCGCGGCGGTCGAACTCACGCGCCAGATAAAGGTGAATGGCCTCTGTCTCGGTGTCGACAATGTCGTGGCGCGTGAAATGCGGTGAGATGCGAACGCCCACGCGCTGACTGCCGGCCACGGCGATGATCGCATCCATGACCTCCAGCACGAGGCGGGCGCGCTTCTCCATGCTGCCGCCGTAGGCATCCGTGCGCAGGTTCGTGTTGGTGGCGAGAAATTGCTGCAGCAAGTAGCCGTTGGCGCTGTGGAGTTCCACCATGTCGAATCCGGACCGAAGGCCGCGCTCCGCGGCGCGCGCATAGTCGGCCACGATGCCCGCGAGTTCTTCGGTTTCCAGCGCACGCGGGGTGTCGCAAGGCACGCGCTTGGGTCCTTCCGGCAGCACAACGAAGGCCTCACCTGATTCGCTGCGCAGGGCTGACGGGGCAACCGGGGGCTGGCCGCCTTCCTGCAGGAGGCGATGCGAGATGCGCCCGACATGCCAAAGCTGCAGCGCGAGGCGTCCGCCAGCGGCGTGCACGGCGTCGGTCACCATAGTCCAGCCGCGCTCCTGCGTATCGGTGTAGATCCCCGGTGTGAACGCGTATCCTTGGCCTTGGCGGCTGATCTGTGTGGCTTCGCTCACGATGAGGCCGGCTGCGGCGCGCTGAGCGTAATAGCGTGCATTCATTTCGTTCGGCACATCGCCGGGTTGAGTGGCACGCGAGCGCGTGAGCGGCGCCATGACGACACGGTTGGGTAACTCAAGGGTGCCCATGCGGAGCGGGCTGAACAGGGTCTTGTGCATGATTGAATTTCCTGGATAGGGCAGAGGCCAAGCACCGGATGCAATCACCTGCATCCGCGAACCCGGCTCGAATGTGCAATCCGCCATCCTAGAAAAAGTGCGCGTGGCCTGCAGTGTCCGCGCCCTGGCACGTTTGTGCGTCTCGTGCTAAGCCCTGATTCAGGGTCCATCGAAAAAGCTGTTGAGTCTCAGCAAAACATTGCGTTGGAATTCATAAGCCGCGGGCTTTACGGTTGAGCCTCCTTACCACGCAATCTTCCATATTTCATGGGCTGGATCACCGACCGCATTGACCGAGTGTTCTCCAACGGCAAGCCGCTGCACGACCCCGTCGCGAAGCCGCAAGGCGAGACCGAGGTCAAGTCCACCACCTGCTACATGTGCGCCTGCCGCTGTGGGATCAATGTGCATGTGCGTGACGGCGAAGTGCGGTTCATCGAGGGCAATCCGAACCACCCCCTCAACCATGGTGTGATTTGCGCCAAAGGATCGGCCGGCATCATGAAACAGGTTTCACCTGCCCGCCTGACGCAGCCGCTGCGGCGTAAGCCGGGCAGCGAGCGCGGTGCGGGGGACTTCGAGCCGATTTCGTGGGACGAGGCGTTCGCCATGCTTGAGAAGCGGCTACGCCACATCCGTGCCACTGACCCCAAGCAGTTCGCGCTGTTCACGGGGCGAGATCAAATGCAGGCGCTCACGGGCCTGTTCGCTCGCGAGTTCGGCACGCCCAACTACGCCGCGCATGGCGGCTTCTGTTCCGTGAATATGGCGGCAGGCATGATCTACACCACCGGCGGCAGTTTTTGGGAGTTCGGCGGCCCGGATCTGAAGCAGTCCAAGCTGTTCATCATGATCGGCACCGCCGAGGACCACCACAGCAACCCGCTGAAGATGGCGCTCTCAGATTTCAAGCGCGAGGGCGGGCGCTTTATCTCGATCAACCCGGTGCGCAGCGGCTATTCCGCGGTCGCCGATGAGTGGATTCCCATCCGCCCCGGCACCGACGGTGCCCTGTTTATGGCGCTGCTGCACGAACTGTTGCGCACCGGGCGTTTCGATTCCGCCTACGCGGCCCGCTACACCAACGCCGCGCAATTGGTGCGGGTGCAGCCCGGCCACCCGGACGACGGAATGATGCTGCGCAACCCCGATGGTGACGTGGGTGATCCAGCGTCGCCGCGCAACGCCTGGTGGTGGGATGAGCTGACCCAAAAGCCCGTGCCGGCCTGGAGCGAAGAAGCCACGCCGGCGCTATTCGGCCGATACCGGATGCCCGATGGAACCCCGGCGGCCACTGCGCTGCAGTTGTTGCGCGAGCAAGTGGCCACATGCACCCCACAGTGGGCTGCGGCGATCACCGGGATCAGCGCCGCACGCATCGTGCAGCTGGCCGAGGAGATGGCGGCAGCGGCTATCGACCAGTGTTTCGACGTGCCCCAACAGTGGACTGACGCATGGGGCCGTGAGCACAGCCATGTCACTGCCAGGCCGCTTGCGTTCCACGCCATGCGCGGGTTGGCGGCGCATTCCAATGGATTTCAGACCATTCGTGCTCTGGCGGTGTTGATGAGCCTGCTTGGCACCATTGATGCTCCTGGCGGCTTCCGACACAAACCGCCATACCCCAAGCAGACACCACCCGGTGTACGCACCGCGCGCTCGTGGAGCGATGTCAAGCCCAACACGCCACTGAATGGCGCGCCACTGGGCTGGCCAACGGGGCCCGAGGACCTGATGGTGGACGAAGCGGGCAAGCCCATGCGTATCGACAAGGCGTTCTCCTGGGAGCATCCGCTGGCCGTGCACGGGATGATGCACAACCTCATCACGAACGCATGGCGCGGGGACCCTTACCCCATCGACACGCTGCTGATATTCATGTCCAACATGGCGTGGAATTCAGCCATGAACACGCAGCGTGTGCGTCGCATGCTCACCGATCGGCGCGCCGACGGCGAACACACGATTCCATTCCTGGTGGTGTGCGATGCCTTCCAGTCCGAGATGGTGGCCTTCGCCGATTTGGTGTTGCCCGACACCAGCTACCTGGAACGGTTTGACGTGATGTCGATGCTCGATCGCCCGATCTCAGAATTCGATGGCGCGATGGACTCGGTGCGCGTTCCCGTGGTGCCGGCCATGGGCGCATGTCGGCCGTTTCAGGAGGTCCTGATCGAGCTGGCCTCGCGCCTGGGTTTCCCGACGTTCACGGCTGCCGACGGCAGCCGCAAGTACAAGGGCTACACGGACTTCATCGTCAACTATGAGACTGCCCCCGGCTCGGGCGTGGGTTTCCTTTCCGGCTGGCGCGGCAAGGACGGCAGCAAGTCGCTTAAGGGTGAGGCCAACCCCGATCAGTGGGAGCGCTACGCCGAGCATGATTGCGTGCACTACACCCCCTTGCCCGAGAATTTGCGCTACATGCGCGGCGTCAACCGCGATTACCTGAGCTATGCCAAGGAGATGGGCTGGCGCCGGCGCGAGGATCCGGTGGTCATCGCCATCTATTCCGAGGTGCTGCAGAAATTTCGTCTGGCGGCGGGCGCGCAAGCCGAGGAGGCGACCGCCTCGAACACGGCGCGTCAGGTCCGTCGGCCACCGGCGCATTTGCGCGAACGGATCGCCCACCATTTCGATCCCTTGCCGTTTTGGGAGCCGCCGCTGGAGCATGCGCAGACCGATTCTGCTGCCTTCCCACTGGCAGCGGTGACGCAGCGGCCGATGGCCATGTACCACGCCTGGGATGCGCAAAACGCCTGGTTGCGGCAGATTCACGGCCATAACCCGTTGTTTGTACACCCGCAAACTGCGCGCGCCGCCGGTGTGGATGATGGTGCCTGGCTGTGGGTCGAATCCCCTTGGGGCAGGGTACGCTGCGTCGCGCAGTATTCCGAAGCCGTGGAGCCCGGCACCGTGTGGACCTGGAACGCCATTGGCAAGGCCAGCGGCGCGTGGGGTCTGCATCCGGAGGCGACGGAGTCACGCCGCGGCTTTCTGCTCAACCACCTGATCACGGACGAGTTGCCCGGCACCGACGGTCCGTTCTCCAACAGCGATCCCATCACCGGTCAAGCCGGCTGGTACGACGTGCGCGTGCGGCTGCGTCCTGCCGACGCCCCGGAGATGGCGGTGGGGGACGACGCATACGCCGAGGTTCATGGTGCGCCCCTTCCGGCGGCGCCCGACGTCTTGCACGCGGTCGACGCCGACGCGAGCTGGCCCCGCCATGCTGCGCCGCCGCGCACCCCCGGCCAGCATGGCGGGCCGCACTCGCACGCGAAGGTGCTGCGATACCACGCGGGGCGTCTGCACAAAGCCCCAAATCATCAAACCAAAACCCGCTCATGACCCAACTCGCCCTGGTCATCGACCTGGATGTCTGCGTCGGCTGCCACGCCTGCGTCACGTCCTGCAAAAAATGGAACACCTCGGGCGCCGCCGGCCCGCTGAGTGACTTCGACCCCTATGGCGGGGACACCAAAGGAGTGTTCTTCAACCGTGTGCAAACCTTCGAGGTCGGTCAGTTTCCGGACACGCAGGTGGTGCATTTCCCCAAGAGCTGCTTGCACTGCGAGGAGCCGCCCTGTGTGCCTGTGTGCCCCACAGGGGCGTCCTACAAACGTAAGGAAGACGGCATCGTGCTGGTCGATGCCGACAAATGCATCGGCTGCAAATACTGCGCGTGGGCCTGCCCCTACGGCGCCCGCGAGTTTGATGAAGATCGCGGCATCATGACCAAATGCACCCTGTGCGTGGACCGCATCTACGATGAAACCATACCTCCCGAGCGCCGCAAGCCTGCCTGTGTCAACGCGTGCCCGACCCATGCCCGGCTGTTCGGTGATGTGCATGACCCGGAGTCGGAGGTGTCGCGTGCCATTCGCAGCAGGGGGGGGTACGCGTTGATGCCCGAACTTGGCACAAACCCCGCCAACCAGTACCTGCCGCGTCGGGCCATGGTCGAGGCGGGATTGCAGGATGGGCCAAGAGGCGAGCGCATCGCCGTTGAGACCCCTGCGCCGTCGCGAGAGGGTATCGCGCCTGTGGTCGCAGACACCGGAACGTGTATGGCCGCCAACGAACTGGTGCGTGAGAGCGAAAGCCTGCTTTCACGCATCTTTGGCCGGATGAAGGGTGGCGTGGCTGGCAAGCGCACATCCGCTCCACGGCTCAATGCAGACAGGGTGTGCGGGGCACGACAGTGCACTTGTGGCAGCGCCGAGGTCGGAGTCACCGAATTCGACTCCCAGTCCAAGCTTCCCGTTACATCGGCGGCCTTGGCATCGTCCAATCCTTTCGCAGGGGCCTGAGCATGCGTCCAGCGTGGTCGGTGCTGTTTCTTACGACGCTGATCGGTTGCGCCCAAGGTCTCGCAGTAGCCTTGTCGCTGGCCGTTCTCGGGCTATTCGGCGGTTCAGTCGCCGCCGCGACGGCCGGGCGTGCGGGGTTATCGGTGGTTTTGGCGCTCGGCGTGGTTGCGCTCATTGCCTCGTTTCTGCACCTCGGCCGCCCAGAGCGCGCCTGGCGCGCAGCGGCGATGTGGCGCACATCCTGGCTTTCGCGCGAGGTCATCGCTTTGCCCGTTTTTCTTGGTGTCGCCGCTGTTGGCTTGCTATGGATGCAGTTGATGCACGCGTGGCCTTCTTGGCTGGCGCTGACGCTTCTTTTGGCTTGCGGTGCCCTGTGGCTTTGTACGGGCATGATCTACGCCTGCGTGCGCTTTATCCGCGAATGGGCAACGCCTCTGACCGTTCTGAATTTCGCCCTGATGGGTCTTGCGTCCGGGTTTGTCTTGGCAGCCGCGCTGTTTGCGTTTCTAGACTTGCCTGTCGAAGAGCTCTCCAGTTGGGCGCTTGGTTTGACCCTTCTGGCGTTTTTCGGGCGCATGGCGACACATTTGCGCGCGGCGCGACTGGTGCCGGCCGGCAGCGTGCAGTCCGCCATCGGCGTGCGCAGTGAGCGCATCGTGCAGATTTCCCGCGGCTTCACGGCCGGCAGCTTCAACCTGCACGAGTTCTTCCATGGCCAAGGCGACACAGTTCTGCGCAGCGT
>JAKBCY010000069.1 GCA_021807445.1 Pseudomonadota bacterium | reverse complement strand
CGACGCGCGACAGGATTGTCCAGTGCTGCGCGAAACTGCATCCACCCATTGATGGAGTCCTTCGAGTCGGCCGGCATGCGCAGGTAGTGATATGCACCACCGAGCTCGCTGCGCTCGCCAGCGAGGAACATCTTCATGCCATCGAGTTCAATCGGAAGCATGTAGTTGAAGAACTCGTGCGCCTGACCCGCTGCGTCGCGCAGTTTGTAAATCACGGCGGGGCCCACGTTCGTGAGCTTGGTGGTTTGGTTGCGCTTGACCGCTGCGCCCAGGTGCTGGTCGAACTTCTGCATGAGGTCCGTCTTGGGGGCAGCCTTGCCGTCTTGTTCGGAGGTACTCATGCTCTCCACGTTCATCAGCCGAAAGGCTGTGATCTCCAGCCGCAGGGCTTGCTGGCCGTTGGTCAACTGGCGCGAGCTGCCAACATCGCCGTCGAGCGTGAACGCCTTGTCGCCAGGCCCCTGCATCGGCCACGCCTTGAACTGCAAATGCGAGCCGCCATCATCGAATCCTGACTGGAACACGGTCACGCCATCGTAGGTCAGCGGTTCGTTGACCTTAATCGTGGCCGGAAAGGTCTTGCCCGTCTTGCGATCGGTGATCTCCACGTTGCTGGCGAACAAGCGGGGCATGCCTGTGGAGTAGAAATCCACCACAAACTTCTTCAGCGTGATCATGAAGGGCAGCGGCTGCAGCACCGATCCGTCCCCGATCGTGAGAACCGCCATGTCAGAGCTGCCTCCTTCAGGAATGGACAGGTTGCCGCGGTAGGTCGGGTTGCGCACAGACAGGATGTTCTGCTTGGGGACCTGCGAGATTTGCATGTTCGTCTTCAGCTCATGCTTGCCCAACAGCAACATCTGCAGCTTGATCATCATGTCGCCATCGAGAAGGCCCCCGACGCAGATCAGCACGAACGCACTATGCGCAAGGATGTAGCCAATGCGGTTGAGGCCACCCGTCTTAGCCGCCACCATGGTGGCGGCCTGCGGGTCGCTCTCCACGGGTTGGACTTTCACGGCGTAGCCATGGCCTTTGAGCTCGCTCACAATGCGCGCCACGGTCATCTCGCGCGAGCTCTGCTGCTCCACCTCGGCCTTGTCGTGGAACGAGCGCAGCCCTTGTTCACGGATATTGGCCTTGAAACTCTTGAGGTCAACGATGATCTTTGGCGTGTTGCGCGTCAAGCACAGGGTGGTGGACACCACAAGGAAACCCATGATCAGCAGGAACCACCACGAGCTGTACACGTTGAACAGATCGATGCGATGGAACACAGCCGTCCAGAACGGACCGAACTGGTCCACGTAGTTGCTCAGCGCCTCGCCCTGCTGTAACACCGTGCCGATGATGCTGGCGATAGCCACGATCACCAGAAGGGAAATTGCAAAACGCATGGACGACAGCAACTCGACCAGGCTGCGCCAGAAGCGGGAGCCGCGCCGCAACTGCAAACCGGAGGTGCTGAGGTTGGAAATGGAAGACATGTGGTGCCGATCAGATGCCGGCGCTGAGCCGGTCGGGTGTGGCCGTGCGGATGTCTGTCGCGCGGACGGAAACGCCACGGGCGAACGCCATGGCTGTTAAGCCCTTGTCATGCCTGCTGCCGGGCCATACACCCAGGTGTAGGCAAACACCGCCCAAAATGCGGCGCACAGGGCGATTGGAGGATCGTAATATAGCAAAACCCCGGAGCCCGGGCGCAGCCAAGTCCGCAGTCGAATTGTGGAAATCCATCATGCATGGAGCGCTCTTCCAGCAAATCGTTCACCGCAAACCTGCAACAAAATCTGACACATCGCGAATCTGACGGTCGCTCATGCGCGAAGTGATGTCGTGCATGGGCGTGAAATCACCGCGTGTGCCGGTACGAAAAGCGTGTAGCTGCGCCTCAATGTAAGCTGCCCACTGCCCGGCAAGGCGTGGGTACTGCGGTGGCATCCCCAACCCACCGGGCCCATGGCAGGCCGCGCAGGCTGGCACCTGCCGGTTAGCGATGCCGCCGCGCCAAATCTGCATGCCGACCTTGGCCCACTTGGCATTGGAAGCCATGGCAGGCTTGATCGGCTGCCGGCTGTAGTACGCGGCAAGATCGCGCATGTCCTGCGGCGACAGCGCCATGGCAATGCCATTCATGATGGCATTCACACGCTTGGGCTTTTTGCCCGGCGCCGCCTTGAAGCGCATCAGTTCCCGAGCAATGTACGACTGGCCCTGCTGCGCCAGTTTCGGGAACTGCGCGCTGGTCGCATTGCCGTCCAGCCCATGGCATGCCGCGCACGTCCGAGCCAGTTGCCCGCCGTGAGCGATTTGTGCTGCGGTCGGGGCCGTGGCCGAGACCTCGATGCTCGGGCCCGCCGGGGTTGCGCCGTGCGCCGCGCTCACCATCACCCCGGTTGCTGACACAAGCGCCAGGGCGCCGAGCGCGGCGCGAACGGACCTGCGCCGCCGGTTGGCAAAAGTCGGAAGTGTGCACATACCTTTCTCGTCTGGCGGCATGGAGACTCAAGCAGGGGGATAAGATGCCGCATGCTAACGATGTATAAGCCATGACGAATATAGGGAATTCCAGCACACCCGCTTCCAAACGCGCCGTCGATACCAGCCCGTTGCTGCAGTCGGCCCGGTTTTTCACCACGGCTGCGCAGTTCGATCAGCTTCCGGCGAGCGATTGGCCGGAGGTGGCTTTCGTCGGTCGATCCAACGCCGGCAAGTCCACGGCCATCAACGTCTTGTGCGGCCAGCGCCGGTTGGCGTTTTCCTCCAAGACACCTGGGCGCACCCAACATATCAACCTGTTCAGTGTGGGTCTGGGTGGGATGACGACCGGATTGCTGGCTGATCTTCCGGGCTATGGCTATGCGTCGGTTCCACTGGCCACCAAGCAGCGCTGGGAGCGTTTTATTGCCCAATACCTGACCCAGCGCACACAACTCGTGGGCTTGATTCTCATCGCCGACAGCCGGCACGGGCTCACGCCGCTGGACTGGACGCTGCTGAGCTACTCGGCACCGGCCGCTTTGCCCGTGCACGTGCTGTTGACCAAAGCCGACAAGCTCACACGCAGCCAACAGCACGTTCAGGCGCAGGCCGTGCGCGATGACCTGCAGCGCAACGCCGCGCGCGCAGGCCTGATGGCCCCCGCCTCAGTCCAGATGTTCTCGGCCACCAAGCGACAAGGCCTGCTCGAAGCCAGCCAATTGCTCGAGGAGTGGCTGCAAGCGCCGAGACACGCCGCAGACGAGCCCGTCTCCACACCACCGAGCGCGCCCCAGCAGCCCGAGCAGGGATAAGGCCACGCGCTGAGGTCGCTCAGGGCCGCCCCAGCATCAAGTAGTAGTTCACCACCTCCCCAGGCGCCTTGCCGATACCGAAGTACACCGGCCCCAGCGGCGTGTCGGCGCCCAGATACAGCGCGATGCTGGAGCGCAAATCCCCAAGGGAGACCTGGTCGCGGCTTGCCCAGGCGTTGCCACGCTCCAGGTTAAGCCCTGCGTACGTGGCGCCTCCGAACAGGCCCGCCGTAGTCAGTTCGCTGCGCAGACCCAATCGGAAATACGCCAGGTAGTTGCCGATGATCTGGCCTTCGCGAAAACCCGAAAGCTGATCGAACCCGCCGAGTGCAAAATAGTTGTAGCCGGTGCCCGAGATATCGCGAAAGCTTGCCAGCCGCGCAGCCGCCTCCACCGTCTGCCGCCCGAAGCTCTGGTCCGCCTGGCCTGACAAGTCAATGCGTACATAGTTGGCCGCGCTGCCAAGCCTGCGGTCGGCACCAAAGGCCTCGAGTCGGGCACGCCAGCCCTCGCGCGGAAAATAGGCGTGGTCTAGCCTGTCGAACGTCGCCAGGGCACGTACGCCCGCCTCGCGCACGCTGCCGCCGAGGTCGGAGGCCCCCAGGATTGTCGTCGCCGCGATCTGCGCCACGCTGTAGCCCAAGCGCAGCTCGCCATAATCGGCCACAGGGACGCCCACATCCAGCCCCACGCGTGAGGTGGTCAGCCGGTAACGGTCGATCGGCTGGCTACCCCGATACACGTCGATCGGCCGCGAATCCACGTCCAGATAGGGTGCCAGGAATAGCGCGTCCGTCGCATTGAGAGGCTGGTACAGCTCCGACAACCACCGGTTCTCCCAGCCCAGTTGGAGAAAGTTGCTCCACTCCCCGCCGAGGCCGTTGAGCCAGGGGCGCCGCTGGTCGAGCGTCAACTCGAAGCGGGTCTGATTGCGAAGATCGGTATAGAGCCCCAGTCCGAAGCGCAGGAAATTGGGTCCCCATGGCTTGTCGGTCACGTGATAGACCAGCGCGTCGCCGTCGCCTTGCCGAATCAACCGATAGTCGACCCGAGAAAAGTCGCCCAAACCGGCAAGGAAATCAAGGTCCCGGTGCACGTCGGCATAGTGCAAGGGCTCGCCCGCCTTCTGCTCCAGGTTCTGCTCGAGCGTGGACGCAGGCGCCCACGCCGAGCCATCCACGCGCACGGCCTTCAGCGCGCGATCGGACAACTCGGCCACCAACTGCTGTGCCCGGGTGTCAACGCGAATGCGCCAGGCAAGATAGTCCTTCGGCGACAGCGCGTAGCGCGCCAGCCGCGGCGCGGCTGCCATGGTGGCCGCATAGCCCTGGCGTAGCGCCTGTTCGCCTTTGTCGAAATCGAGCGAAGAAATACCGTGCAGGTCCGGGTCGATCAGCACGTCAGCGGGCTTCAGCGTGGCGAGCTGCGCATTGACGTTCTGCTCCATCAGGATGCTAATCATCTGTCCGGTCACGCCCACGATGCTGCCAAGCTCCTTGCGCGGGGCCAGCGGCGTCGAGATATTGACTGCGATCACGACCTGCGCACCCATGGCGCGAGCCACGTCAATGGGCATGTTGTCCACCAGCCCGCCGTCGCCGAGTAATGCTCCGTTCACTTCAATGGGTGGAAACAAGCCTGGCACCGACATGCTGGCACGCAGGGCCGCAGCAAGGTCGCCCTGCTCGAGCACCACCTTCTTGCCATCGACCATATTCGTAGCCACCGCGCGAAACGCAATGGGAAGATCCGCAAAATCAGCCACTCCGCGGGTCTGCACCGTGAGGTTCGTCAGCACGGTCTCCAGCGCGGTGCTGTTGACCGCAGCGTCGGGCAGGCTGATTTGCCCATGTTCGTTGATGCCGAGCTCGATCCCGCCGGGAATGCGCATGCTGTCCACCTTGCGCTGAAAATCCAACCCTGCGCGTGGCGGACGACCGCGGAACACGGCATTCCAGTCCAATCCGGCGACCTGCTGGCGCAGCACAGCCAGCGGAACCCCTGCTGCGTACAGGCCGCCAACGATGGCGCCCATGCTGGTGCCCGCGATGCAGTCCACAGGCACGCGCATCTTCTGCAGCGCCATGAGCACGCCAATGTGAGCCAGTCCGCGCGCGCCACCACCAGAGAGCGCCAGGCAGATGCGAGGCCCCGGCAGCGCTGCAGGCGTCGGGCGTATGTTCCCCTCAGCCGCGGCCCGCGTAACGGGCGCCTCGGCGCCCGCCTGCGCATCGGCACAGCGCGGGGCCACGGCGGCGAGGGCCATGGCTCCTAGCAGGAACCACCACGTGATGAGTCGAGGCGTGCGCATGAACCGAAGCGTACCGAAGGCCAGCGCGCTCTGCAGCCCACGCGCTCTGCAGAAATCTTGGATGGGTAGCCCAGTGTGCTTCGCGGCGCCCAACTCTTCCACCTCCCACAAGGGTCACGATTGCGACAACCTTGGCAGCGCTTGCCAGTCAACGTGACCGCAGCGGCGGAACGTACCCGAACCGCCAAGGGGCAATCGTTCTGTGGCGGATTCGAACGTTCCCCTGCGCTTTGCGCGTCAGTCGTGGAAGGTCACCAGATTTTTGAGCCACTGGAAAAAACCACGGGATCTCGGCGCCACTGATCCAGGCTCGGACGACTGCGCGCCGGGTTGGCCCAGCGCTTGGCCGAGTTGCTGGCTGAACTTCTGGACCGCCTTGCCGACCTCGGCGCCGGCGATCAGGCTGCGCAACTGCAACTGCATTCCCATCTGCTCGGCCGGCGATGGGAGCAACCAGGCACCCTGCGCGCTCTTCAGCAACATGATGCGCTGGGTCTGGTCGTTCTCCAAGCCGGGCAACTGCTGTTGCACAGCCGGCTGCTGCGCCCATGGCGCAAGTCCCGTCCATGCCAGGTCGATCTGGGCGAAAGCCCAGTTCTGGGGAATGCTTACACCCGCCGGCAGGCGCTTGAGCTCGGGACTGCCAGCGTGCAAAGCCCGCACGCGCGCCACCGTGATGCCGCTGGCCACGCAAAGGTGTCCATCGCGCACGTAGCGCGCAGTTCGCGGACCCCAGGCATAGCGCCACTGGGTCCGCAGGCCGTCCTGCACCCGCTGTGGCGCAGCGTAGACACGCGCGTTCACCAGCACGTCCATCCATTGCCGGGAGCTTTGGTCGCCGGCATCGATCAGCAGCGGATTGGCGCCGTAGTCGAGATTGTCCAAGCAGGCGTCGCTCATCAACGACGACTCGTTCTGGTGCACCCACTGCTGCGCCGCAACCTCAAGCTCCCTATGCGAAGGTCCAGTCGCCCCGCCGAACACCCACCACGCCATAACAGCGCCAAAGACTGCCAACGCGAAGGCCAGTCCTGCGCCCAGCCACAACCCCCGCCGCTGGCGCACCGGCGCGCGCACGGTCGCCGTCGAAGCATGTTGCAGCGGCGCACCGCAAGCATGGCAAAAGCGCGCGTCACTAAGGCTTTGCTGGCCGCAGCGGGTACAAAATCGTGGCACGAACTTCACTCCTCCGCCATGCGCCGAATCAGCGCCAATGGGCTCTCACGCCAATTTTTGACCGCACTGCCCACAATACGCATCGTCGGCTGCCACCACGGCGCCGCATGCCGGGCAATGCTCCACCTGCGCCCCCGCTGAGGCCGAGATTCCACCCTGCCCGGAATCATCCGGGGACGGCGCACTCGCGGCCGATGCGGATGATGGCGCTGCGGGCGGCGGTGTGATGGCCGCACGGGACTTGTACTCGTCAAGCTTTTGCTTCAACTGCGCCAAGCGCTGGCCGACCCGATCCGTGGCCTCCGATTCCACACCTTCGCTCACTGCACGGTACACAAAGATGACGCCCAGCAAATAGATCAGGGTGACCACCGAACAGGCCAGGAACACCACCATCGCAATGGATATCGCAGCGCCCGTCAAACCGTTCGCATCCATGGTGTCCATGAACATCCGGATGCCGCCGGCACTGTCACGATTGAATTGACCCAAACCAGCGTGTGCATACATCCCACCGACCACGCCGCTGGCCCCGAACACGACGCCAAAGATGAACACAATAGCCGGCACCATGATCAAGGCCAACACAAGGAAATACAGCAAAACGTCCAGCGGCTTCTTGATCACGATGTCGGCTGCACGCGCCACGCTGGCGAACAGTCTCTCGCCGTGCCAGATGGCCGCGACAATCAACGGCCCTGCCAGCACCAGCACGGCATCGGCCAACGCGACAACGACCACGGAGGGCCCGCCAAGCAGGAAAGCAAAGATGCCACCCACGCTGGGAATGCGCCCGAGCAAAGACAGCACGAACACCACCACCAGCACAGCGGCGAACGCCAGGCCCAAAAGGATGATCCCGCCAAGGACGTAAAGCGCAGCCTGCATACCACCAAAAAATGCGGCACCGAAGCCACGTACCGGCTGGTCATAGGCCTGGTCGACCAGCATGAGCCCGCTGGCGTTCGCACCCACGAGGGCGATGATGGCTCCCAGCAGCCCCATGAGGATTGATACCGTTTCTGTCCCGGACCGCGCTGTTGCAGCAGCCCCGCCCATCAGGGCCAGCCCGCCAATGATGAAGGTGATCGCCAGCATGACCAGCGCGCGCCAGTTGTGTAAGGCCTCATAGCTGCGCAACAGCACGCTGAGGTTGTCAGTTGTTTTCACTGTCATCGGTTTCTCCTCTGTAATCGCCGCGTGCCACGCCCGCTGGAACGCCCGAGCGGGTCAGCAACCGAACGCAGACGCTTGCGGCGCGCCCCGGGTCAGGACCGCGCTCCACGCCCGGTCAGGGGTTGGCGCGATTTTGCTTGGAATCTGGGCACTCCGGGGTCCGGCCCCACAGGGGATTCGGAGACAGCGGAGCGCCGCAATACTTCCAGCGCACCCGCTGGATACACAACTGCTGCACAAAGAAATTGCTCTTGGTCTGGCACGCTGAGAGGCCATTGCGCAGTGCGTCGACCCGCGCCTGGAGACCCTGCGCGAGCGGCGAAGGCTGTTGCACGACCTGCTGGGGAGTGGCCACCGGCGCCCGGCCTTCAGATTGGCGTTGGTGCATTCGCGGCCGCGCAACGGCATGACTTCGCTCCCGAGGCTTGGGCTGCGTCTCCTCGCGTTGCCGCTGCACGACGGGCGTCTCCCGCTGCATGGCACGAGGCGCGGTGTGCTTTTGCACACGCTGCGTGGCGCCGTCAGGCGCAGTCGTTAAACCTGTTGATTGCGTTCTGTGGGGCGCCAACGCAACCACGGCTGGCGCAGCGGGCGCGCCACTGGCGGCGTTCTGCAGAGCGGGTTCAGGCGGCGTCTTTGCCGCAACTGGCGCGTAAGCCGACTCGTGCGTGACCGCCGTCTGGTGCATGTGCATCCACCAGTAAGCTCCACCAGCAATCGCCAGCGTGGCAATGCCGGCCACTGGCAGCATCGTGCGCTTGCGCTGCGCGCGCGTGCCCATGGTTGGCGCCGTGGCGGACGTGCCATCCTCATCCACAACACCCTTGGCCGAAGTCGCTGGGGAGGCGGTCTCCTGCTTGGGCATTGGCGCCGACAGGAGGCTCGCTCTTTGCGATCGCTTGATGTCTGGCACCACGGAAATGCGCGCTGCTGCCAATGCGGCGGCCCGTGCTTTGTCTTGGGCCTTGATCTTGGCGGCAATGGCAAGCTGGGCCTGCTCGTGCTGGGCGTCGGACGCTGGATGCTCAATGTCGGCTCCCGCACCTTGCACCTCCCCGGACGAGGCGTGGCTCCCCGCAACCGGTGCAGCACCCTCACCCTGCACCCCAGTTTGTGTCATTGATCCGCCATTGCGCCTTGGCGCGATTCCTGAACGCGCTTGCGCGGCTTCGATCGTGGGCGCAGTCGCGGCAGCGCCCTGCTCGGCTAGTTTCGCCCCACAGTCCTTACAAAATCGGGCCGCGTCGTCATTCGACATACCGCATCGGGTACAAAAGCGTGGCATTTCAACCCCTTGAGCCGAGTCCAGACATGGTACTGGAGGCACAACAGCCGGGCGCAAAATGCAGCGCCTGCCTTTCTGGCCACGACTTTTCCATGCGGCCAGAGATTCCCCCTGTTTTGCACGCCGACAGTCAGCGCATTCGGCGCCAAAAAAAATGGGCCTGCAGACCCGGAGGTCTGCAGGCCCATGACCGAGAGGGCTGCGGCTTGCCGCCGCAGCCCAACTCAGACCGTGAACACCTTTACATGTCCATGCCGCCCATGCCGCCCATGCCGCCCATGCCGCCACCCATGGGTGCACCGCCCGTCTCATCCTTGGGCGCGTCGGCCACCATGCACTCAGTGGTCAACAGCAAGCCAGCAACTGAGGCCGCATTTTGCAGCGCGGTACGGGTGACCTTGGTAGGGTCCAGAATCCCCATCTCGATCATGTCCCCGTACTGGCCGTTTGCCGCGTTGTAGCCGTAGTTGCCCTTGCCTTCCAGAACCTTGTTGAGCACAACACTCGGCTCGTCACCTGCGTTGGCCACGATCTGGCGCAGCGGCTCTTCGACGGCACGCATCACCAGCTTGACGCCTGCGTCTTGGTCGTGGTTTGCACCAGTGACCTTGACGTTGACACGGGCGCGCAGCAGGGCCACGCCACCGCCGGCGACGATGCCTTCTTCCACCGCCGCACGCGTGGCGTGCAGGGCGTCTTCGACGCGCGCCTTCTTTTCCTTCATTTCCACTTCGGTCGCAGCACCGACTTTGACCACAGCCACGCCGCCGGCCAGCTTGGCCACGCGCTCTTGCAGTTTTTCACGGTCATAGTCGGAAGTCGCTTCCTCGATTTGCACGCGAATCTGCTTGACGCGGGCTTCGATGTCGGCAGCGTTGCCGGCACCATCGATGACCGTCGTGTTTTCCTTGGCCACTTCCACGCGCTTGGCTTGGCCGAGGTCGGCCAGCGTCACCTTCTCGAGCGTCATGCCCGTCTCTTCCGAGACGACCTTGCCGCCGGAGAGGATGGCGATGTCTTCCAGCATGGCCTTGCGGCGATCACCGAAACCTGGAGCCTTCACAGCCACAGTCTTCAGGATGCCACGAATGCTATTGACCACCAGAGTCGCCAGCGCCTCACCGTCCACGTCCTCAGCGATGATCAGCAGCGGCCGACCCGATTTGGCGACTTGTTCCAAGATCGGCAGCAGGTCGCGAATGTTGGAAATCTTCTTGTCGTTCAGCAGAACGTACGGATTTTCCAGCACAGCAACTTGGCGATCCTGGTTGTTGATGAAGTAGGGCGACAGGTAACCACGGTCGAATTGCATGCCTTCGACGATGTCGAGTTCGTTGTTCAGGCTCTTGCCGTCTTCGACAGTGATCACGCCTTCCTTGCCAACCTTGTCCATCGCCTGGGCGATGATCTGGCCGACGTCCTCATCGGCATTGGCCGAGATCGTCCCGACCTGGGCAATTTCCTTGCTCGTGGTGCAGGGCTTGGAGGTCTTCTTCAACTCTTCGATCAGTGCGGTCACAGCCTTGTCGATACCGCGCTTGAGATCCATCGGATTCATGCCGGCGGCAACAAGCTTCATGCCTTCACGGGCCATTGCGTGCGCCAGCACGGTGGCAGTCGTTGTGCCGTCACCGGCGTTATCGCTGGTCTTGGACGCCACTTCTTTCACCATCTGGGCGCCCATGTTCTGCAGCTTGTCCTTCAGCTCAATTTCCTTGGCCACGGACACACCGTCCTTGGTCACGGTGGGGGCTCCAAAGCTGCGCTCAAGCACCACGTTACGACCCTTGGGGCCCAGCGTAGCTTTCACGGCGTTGGCCAGTACGGTCACGCCTTCCATCATGCGGGCGCGGGCATCTGCGCCGAATACGACTTCTTTTGCTGCCATGTGTCTATCTCCGAATGGGGTTTGAATGAGGATGGGTGCGAATTACTTCTCGATGACCGCCATCAGGTCATCTTCGCGCATCACCATCAATTCGTCACCGTCAACCTTGACGGTCTGCCCGGCATACTTGCCGAACAGCACGCGATCACCAACCTTGACCGACATG
>JAKBCY010000304.1 GCA_021807445.1 Pseudomonadota bacterium | reverse complement strand
AGTTGCTGCAAAGCGAGGCCAGCGCCAAGCCCTATGGCCGCTGGCTGCTGCTGCCGTCCACCATGCCACCGGCCAATCTGCCCAGCCCCGGCCACCAGGTGTGCAACTGCTTCGATGTGCGGCAAAGCCAGATCGAAGCCCTCTTGCCCACGCTGCAGGGCAATGCTGACGCGATGCTCGGGGCGCTGCAACAGCGCCTCAAGTGCGGCACCAACTGCGGCTCCTGCCTGCCCGAGCTGCGGCGCATCGTACGCCACGGCTTGCGCGTCCCGGCCTGATTCGTGCTGGTCATCGCCCAGGAGGTCTGCACCATGCTCAGCACCGCTTTAACCCAGCCCCATCGTCCGAACGATGCAGATAGCCCAGGCCGCTTCAACCCCGAGGTCGTGGCCATGCTGAGGACCATCGGCCGTGGCGCGCAGGGCAGCCGCGGCTTGAGCGTGGAGCAGGCGCAGACCCTCATGGGCTGGCTGCTTCGGCGCGAACTGTCCGACGCGCAAATGGGCGGCGTCCTGCTGGCCCTGCGCATGAAGGGCGAATCGGTCGAAGAACTCGAAGGTTTCACCCGTGCCGTGCGCGCCAGTCTTCCGGCCATCATCCCGGACCTACCGGTGGTGGTGCTGCCGAGCGTGAACGGCGCGCGCCGCCTGCCCAATCAGGTGCCGCTGCTGGCGTTGCTGCTGCGCCAACGCGGCATTCCGGTGCTGGTGCTGGGTACCGAGCAGAGCGATGGGCGCTTGCATACCGCGCGAATCTGGGCCGCGCTCGGCCTGCCCGAAGCGGGCAACAGCTTGGAGGCGCAAGCCTTGCTGAATGCGAGCGAGGCGGTCTATCTGGACTTCGCGAGCATCAGCCCGCAACTGGTCGCCTTGCTGCAATGGCGCAGCGTGCTGGGTGTGCGCAACGCCGGCCACAGCGTGGTGAAGTTGCTGGCCCCGGTGGCCGGCCCCAGCCTGCTGCTGACCAGCTACACCCACCGGGAATACGCGGTGCTCATGCGCGACGTGCTGCAGCGCCTGGGACAGCCGGCGCTGTTGATGCGCGGCTGTGAAGGCGAGGCCGTGGCGCACCCCACCCGTGCCGGCGAATTGCTGCACATTGACGCTGAAGGCGGCCTGAGCCTGGAGCTGGCCGCCGAGGAAGTACCAACCGATGTCGCACTGTCCGCCTGCGGCATCGACTTGGCCGCCACGTTGGACTGGATTGCCAACGTACGCGCCGGCCGCAAACCAGTGCCAGCGCCACTGGCGCGCCAAGTCGAGAGCATCGCCGCAGCTTTCCCGTGGACCCGCGCGCCGCCGCAGCCGACACATTCCACCTAGCCGTCGTGCCCGCGCTGCACACCTGATACGTCCCCGGAGCATTGCCATGTCAACCACACTTTGCCACATGCAGGCCTCCATCGAGGCCTGCGGACCCCACACCGTCCATCTCGTCGGCGCCGGTCCTGGCGACCCCGAACTGCTCACGCTCAAAGCGGTACGCGTGTTGCAGCAGGCCAGCGTGGCGCTGGTGGATGATCTGGTAAACCACGCCTGCCTGCAGCATCTGCACAGCCGCTGCCGCGTCGTGCACGTGGGTAAGCGCGGCGGCTGCGCCGGCACGCCGCAAGCTTTCATCGAAAAGCTGATGGTGAGCGAGGCTCTGCGCGGCGAGCGCGTGGTGCGCTTGAAGGGCGGCGACCCGCTGCTGTTCGGCCGGGGCGGCGAGGAAATCGAGGCCCTGCGCGCCGCCGGAATTCCCGTGGAGGTGGTGCCCGGAATCACCGCCGGCGTTGCCGCCGCAGCTTCGTCCGCCCTGTCACTCACCCACCGCGACCATGCCCGCGGCGTGGCCTTTGTCACCGGCCACACTGCCGCCGGCAACGGCGTGGACTGGAGAGCGCTTGCCCGCAGCGGCCTGACCCTGGTGGTGTATATGGGCGTGTCCACGGCAGCGTCCATCCAGCAGGCGCTGCTCGACGGCGGCCTGCCGGCGCGCACCCCGGCACTGCTGGTGCAGTCCGCCAGCGGTGCGGACGAACGCCGCCTGTGCACCCGCCTGAGCTGGCTGGCCGACGGCCTTGCCGCCAGTGGCCTGGTCAGCCCCTGCGTCATGATCATCGGCAACGTCGCTGAAGGGCTGATGCAGGCCGAAATCGCTGACCTCCGTGCGCCAGAACCGTCCGTGGCGCTGGCTAGCCGGGTCGCCTAGGTGTGAATCATGAGCGCTCCCGCCGCTCAACGCATGGCGTTGTCGCGGGGGTTTCGCGGGTCACAGACTTGGACTTGCCACGCTGCCGTGGTAGAGGTTTGGGTCTCGCCGCCACGCCCGTTCCAGGCGTGTGTTGCGTCGCGATGGCGTCGATGAGCACCACCAACGCACTGTTGCGGTCGCGCTGCATGACGTGCCCGCAGTGCGGACAGACGTGCATGCGCTCGGATAGCAGCTTGGGCACGATGGCCCAACACGCCGAGCAGCGCTGCGACGGTTTGATCTGGCGCGTATCGCTCAGATGCAGTCGCGTACCAGCTTCTTCCGCTTTGTACGCGAGCATCGGATGCGCCATGCCGAACCCGGCCGAGAGCATTTCCCGG
>JAKBCY010000068.1 GCA_021807445.1 Pseudomonadota bacterium | reverse complement strand
GCGCGGTCGGTGATGTGGCCGGCGAGCACGCGCTGCAGCAGGTAGTCGGTGACCAACTGCTTGGTATCGGGCTCGACCTGGATCGCCGCGCGAACGGCGGCGGCGTTGACCAGGGCGCGATGGCCGGGGGACTGCGCACGCGCACGCGCCGGATCGTCCGGCGCGGCCCAGCCCTGCGCATGGTTCCAGGCATCGCGCAGCGGGTCATACGTTCTTTCCCAGCCAGGCGGCGCCGGGTTGTACGAGAGGCCGGTTTGCAGGTCGACCCGCGCCACGAGGATGTGGACATGGCAGCTACCGTCGGCGTCGCGGTGCAGCACCGCGGTGTACGCCAAACGGTTGATATCCAGGCCGGGCGCCATCGCGCGCTCGAAGTCATCCAGCAGAGCGTCGATCTGGGCGTCGCTGGGCTGGTCTTCGGGGGCCCAGGCGATGACCCCGCTGCTATAGCGCCAGACGAAGGGCAGGGCGTCACCCAGGGAGGCCACCAACGCGGGATCGCCGCGCAGCACGCGGACTTCGGCACGTGTCTTGCCACTGGCGTCGCGCTTACCCAGCAGGTAGCGAACAGCGGCGGCGACGAGCCCTCGACCATGAGCCAGCCATTTCGTCAGCATGGCTCGGATTCCAGCTTCGACGACTTCACCATCGAGACCACGGTTATCAGCGCGTCGAGTTGAAGGCGGATGCGCTGTAGCGCAATCAGCGTTCGCGCGTCCGTGACGCCGTTGGAGTTGGCGACCCGTGCGATCTGGTTCAGGTTGTTGCCGATCCACGCCAGTTGCCGCAGCAGCGCGGGATCCGTGGCAACAGGGCGCCCGCGCGCGCCCTCGCCGCGGCGCTGCCGTGGCGGGGGGCGCCGAGTCGTCACCGCACCGGCGGCTTCGCCGCCGGCCAAAGCGGCTGCCAGGGTGCCACGCAACAGGTCGGAGAGGTTCACGCCCTGCGCCACCGCCTCGGTCCGCCACCGCGCGACCACCTCGCTCGGCAGGCGGAAACTCACCTTCGCGTCGGGGTGGCGCAGGCGCTGCGGGGCGGTCTTCATGACGCACCCCGCACGTCAAATGCCTGCGGCAGGGTTCGAAGGGGCGCAGTCCCTCGCCAGCCTCGTCCGACAGCTGGCGCTGTCGGACGAGTAGGCTGGCTTGAGTCGCTGCGATACCTCGGGAGCCACCCCACGAGGCCTTTATCAGTCAGTTTGGGCGGCATCGGAAGGCGCTCCAGCAAATCATTCGGCAAGAGCTGCACGGTCGATTGCGGACCGCGCGGCCTTCTGCGCCCTGAGTGCAAGCATCAGGTCCTCGTGGTGCAACTCAACCAGCGCGGAAGCTTCCTCACAGATCAGCCGCGACGCGGCGCCGCACATCACGATCTCATGACCCTCCAGCGCGAGCACCAGCCCCTGCGCATGCAGCCAGCTCAGACACTCGAGGCCGAACTCCTCGACGTCGAAGGCGTCCGTAGTCAAAACGACCACACCAGGCAACTGCCGGCCTTCGTTGCGCACGGTTCGCGCGACTTCGACGATCTGAGATTTGTAGGGGCGCAACTTCGAAGCCCAGTCTGCGACCGCGGCGGGTGCACCTCGAAGCTTCACTCTGTCGGCTTCGACAACGATACTCACACCGTCCGCACGAGCGTGCTCAATAAGGCTGCGCGCCAGGATCGGATTCACAGATCGACCTCCACATCCGGCATGGAATATTCGCCAAGCGATGTCCTGCATGTCCCGATGTCTTGCTCCGACTGCGGCTTTTGGCTTGCGGCACGGGGTTCCGAACAATCAGGACGAGATCCGGGAGCTTGCAGTCGCGTGACGCTCCACCTCACCGTGCCACCAATCTTCCCGAGACTGCGACACTCGATGGCTAGTTGCCGGAGCGCTGGGGCGGCGCGGCGCATCGCATCTCCGAACCCCTTGGCCGACCGCGGCCACGCGTCAGTCTGCGCGGGCTTGAATCGCTCCAATTCCTTAAACAACCCCTTCACGGACATCTCGGCTGCTTGCTCACCTCGATCTGCAAACCAGTCAACGAGTGCCGTCGCCACCGGCGAGGCGTCGATGGTGCGTGCGATGGATTCCTGACGGCTTAGGTTGAACTCACGCATGAAGTCGTCGCCCGACTCGCCGATAGCCTGCGCGACGGCGATGCCCAGGTGTGCAAACTCAATCAAGCGCGGACGGTCGAAAGTCGGAAGGCTCACGGTTGGTAAGCGCCTCAGCGCGTCGGCGAAGATGTCGAGCAGCGCCCCCAGAATGCGCGGGTGTAACTGATCGAACTCGCGCCACAGGCCGATCGTCTCCCGGCGTTCGGAGATGATGGGAGTCTCGACGCTGATACTGCGATCGATCAAGTCTTGCGCGGTGATGGCCGCTGAGATGCCATTGAGCACAATTGGGCGCTTTACTTGGATCACGGCCTCGTCGGCATCGCTGTAGAGCTTGCGCTTTGCAAAGCCCCCGCCCGTCGCCAGCACGCACAGTGCATCTTGCATGGGAGCCGGCAAGTGCGAAATGTTCTCGTAGCTCACCAGCCAATTGACCTTGGCGCCGACAAACACATCCTCCGCGGACCTCGGCGCCGATCGCAGGTCGCAGGCGTTCGGATCCAACAGCCTCCGCAGGATGGATTGCGTTGTCGACTTGGCGCTGCCCTGCTCTCCGATCAACTCCAAAACGGGGAACGGGGTATCGGGGCGCAGGCACTCGGCCAGCCAAGCCAGCACTAGTAGGCGCGCGTCCTCCGGGATGTTGACCAGTCCCCATAGATCGTCCATACCGACACCGCGAACGGGCACGGGTAGCGGGCGCATGGTCTCGTTGCGCAAAAACATGACGGGCGGGTCATTGACGATTTGCCATGCACCAGGCTCGATGCGAACCACCATGCTTTCACCGGCACGCGCCAGGTCTAGCCAGTACGCGCCATGTTCCCGGGCTACGCGAACCCAGACCGGCAGACAGTCTCCGGCGAACCGCGCCAGGCCAGACAACGTGCCGATAGCCTCGCGGACGCTCTGGTCGCGCGCCGACTTCTCGGTGGCTTCGTAAAAGCTCGCTTGTAGCCAATCCCGGAAAGGCCTGCCATCCAGGCGCCGAACCTCGCCCGAGGCCCTATCGCGCGCGTACGCCTCAGAGCTTTCGTCGTGGAAGAGTTCGGTGCGCTCCCTCACGAACCCGACGAGCATTGATGCCTGCGAAACTCGTTCTTCCTTGTCGCCCTCGATGGGCTCAGGGGATTCCTCGACGCGGGGCAACTGCGGAGCCACGGAGGACATATGGACATGCAGGGCATCATCGCCGGAGCTTCTCCCGGCATGGTGCATGCTTGTGGCCCTGCTGCCTTGATCATCACACATGGGGCGCCCCCATCATCAGCGCATACAAATCGTTGAAGTCGGTTGCGGTGTCTGGTGTCCCTTCCGGCCACACGGGGCGCACCAACTTCCCGCCCACGGCAGCGGCAGCGGCTCGGGCTTTCGTCAAGCCTGGATTGCCAGGGGTCGCGCGGTCGTCGTCGCTTGCGACGACGATCTGCGCGGCCGGGTAGCGACCGCGTACAGCACGCGCAACCACCTCAAGATTGCCGGCATCGATGGCTGCCAGAACGCATGCGCTGGGGAACTGCGTCGCCACGGTTGAAGCGGTGGCGAACCCCTCGGCCAGCAGCACCAGGTTGGCAGGCAGCGAACCTGCAACCAGGATGAAATTCCCGCGCTTTGCGCCGCCCGTCAGTAGCTTCTTCGTGCCGTCCCCGGCGATGAATTGCAGACTGCGGGCATGACCAGCTATGTCCTGCACCAGCAGCACCAGCAGATCACCGCGCTGGCGGGCATTTCCTGGCCTTACTTGCTTGTGCAGCAAATACGGGTGATCGGGCGATGCCGGTGTCGCCAGTGTCCACAGCCTCGTGGCGCGGTGGGCGGCGTGCTGCTGCTCGACCTCGCGCTGACGCTGTGCCTTGCCCTTGTCCTCGCGCACCTTGGTTCGGAACGCGTCGCGTTCCGGCCTCGACATGCGAGTGCTTGATCTCGTTGACCAGGCGCAGGTCGCGCCGCCGCGCCAAGTGCCAGCAGCGCCGTGATCGTCGTGCAGAACGGCCCAGCCGTTGAGCGTGCCCGGCTTGTCACCCTCCACGTGGAAGCGACGAAGCAGACCGTCGGCGACGATCAGACTAGGCTCAGCTGGCTCGATGCCGAGGGCGCGCATCGCGTCCAGCAGACCAACGACGGGATTGACGCCGCTCATGACTGCCCCCCTAGCAGCACCGCAACATCGCACGGAATCCGCAAAGCGGTACCCGCATCCAACAGGGTGTTGGTGGCAATGATCACTGCGTCGCTCCCGACATCCGTGCGCGACTCTCTAACCACGACGCCAAGTCTGCCCGACGATAGCGAACCTTTCGCCCAACTTTCAAAAAGGGCAGCGAGTAGCGACCCGTGGACCTCCACACGGACAGAGTGCCTGGGCACACGTCGAGCAGCGCGGCTGCGGCCCTCTCGTCCAACAACTCGCGCTCGGCATCAATGATTTCCTGAATGCTCACGTTACTCTCCATGAGAGACGATCGCGCGTCATTGCGCATCGACATGGAGCGAATCATCGCAGGCACCGAGCCGGCAAAACCCGAATTCAGCCAGCGAAATCCCGAATTCGGGATTTCGCTGCCTTCAAATAGACGCCGAGCTCTAGCGAGGCTTTCTAACCACAGGACTTGCGCACAAAAAATCGAATGCATGAAAACAGTAGTTATCATGCATGCGATCTCACGTACTGCCCTCATGCCTTCCGGAGCGGCTGCAGAAGTGTGCCGAGGACCAATCCACGGGCTCCCGCTTCACAATTGCAACGTAAAGCTAGGAGGAACTCAGCCATGCGAGCATCGACTATCCTTAGGCCATCCCAGCGAATCAAGAAACTTTTGGACCGGCAGGGCACCCCTGCTGTATTGACACGGTGCACCTGTTAGAAGCGCCTTATGCACCAACTGGGATGGCATTCATTCATGCTCTCATCATAGATTTTCGGCATCGCCGCGCACTGCCAGCGTTCACCTTGGTGCGCAGAACACCCCGGCCGCATGCCATTGAAATTTGACACTAACATGAACCCGATTCCGGAAAAAATCGAGCAGCAAGTCGTGGAATCGTCCCAGGCAAACATAGGCGAGCGCCTGATGGACGCGGCAGTCGATGCGCTTGTGAAGATGCGACCCAACTTGGCTAATTCGGCCAACGGCAGGCTTGATCTGTGCGTTGCCCTTATGATGGCCCAACTGCCGATGGCTTTTATTAACTATGAGACATCGGCGCTGCAGTGCGATGAATTAACGCCTCTCTTCTTCTCGGAAGCTGTCGCTCGTTTACTGCGCGCGGCACTACCTCTCGCAGACGCCGATGGGACACCGCGGACTTAGAGTTGCCCTCGGGTGCTTAGGGATGGTGTTCAAAATTGGGCTCCACGACCCTAGCGGCGAGCGGCGTGCGCCGAGACAATTGAGGCATGAAACAAGCTGGCCTTGGTCTGGACCTGACGAGCCGCAAGACCCGCAAGGGCAAGTTTCTGGACGAGATGGAGCGCGCGGTGCCGTGGGCGCAGTTGCTCGCGCTGATCGAACCGCTCGCGCCGCGCAAGGAGCGAGATTGATCAAGCGCCAGTTCGGTCACGTCAAGGCGCACTATCGCGGGCTGGCGAAGAACATCGCACAATGGCACGCGCTGCTCGCGCTGTCCAACCTTTGGATGGCGCGCCGACAACTGTTGGCGGCGCAGGGATGAGTGCGTCTGCGATCACCGAAAGCAGCCTGCGCCGTGCTCAAACCGCCCTCCGCGACGCGCATCGCGACCGACAAATCGTTCACTGTCCCTGACGGAAATCATCTCGTGGCCTTCATCACGCCGTCGCGGCAACCATCAGGCAATTTCGGACACCATCCCTCGCAAACCCCGGCAGCCATTACCAAAGCGCCTGTCGCTCGCGATTCTACCCGCGTCGGCGCTGAGATGGTACCGCCGTCAGGTGTTCTTTATTTGGGTATCTGGAATTGACTGTGGACAGGATGAAAATCAGTGCACGGATGCCTTTTTGAAAAATTAGAATTGACTGTGTATTGCACGCGCTGTAGAATTTTTTGAGCCGTGCAGTGAGGTCGGAGCGTGGGATGACAAGCCAAGAAGAGGCCAAAGCCTTAATTCAGTTAGAAATTTGTAAACCTGATCACGTCTACGGCTACTTTGCGAGCCCTCTGCGCTACCCCGGCGGGAAGGGTCGGCTGGGACCTTGGTTGTCCACTGTCATTGAGAAAAACGACTTAAGGGGCGGCTGGTACGTCGAACCCTTCGCGGGGGGAGCAGGTGCGGCGCTATACCTGCTGCTTGAAGGTTACGTCGAACACATCGTCATCAACGATGCCGACCCTTTGATCCACGCCTTCTGGCAGTCGGTTGTAAGCGAAACGGCAGCATTCGTCGACATGATCTGTCGCACTCCCGTGACGATGGGATCGCGTGCTCGATTTCAGGCCGTCGTTGCCAATCCGGAAGGCCACTCGACCCTTGAACTAGGTTTCGCTGCATTCTTCTTGAACCGCACGAGCCGCTCCGGCATCCTGGCGGGAGGAGTAATCGGCGGCAAGGAGCAGGCGGGGGCTTACAAGCTCGACGCGCGCTACAAAACCGATGATCTGATTGCTCGGGTGCGCGCCATTGGCGCCAAGCGCGAGCGCATCACCGTACTTGGCATGGACGCGCTAGATCTGCTGCTCGACTGCAGCCCGGGCTTTCCCGCCAAGACACTGCTCTACCTAGATCCGCCGTACTACGTAAAGGGGAGCCAGCTATATCGGAACTTCTATCAGCACGCTGACCACGCAGCGATCGCGCACTGTGCAAAGCTCGCGGGTCACCCGCTGCTGATCACTTACGACGATGTCCCTGAGATCCGTGAGTTGTACCGCGGAGTGCGGTCGTCGGACTTCTCAATCCAGTACTCGACGCACCGAGCGCGACCGGTGGCTAGCGAGGTGCTGTTCTACGCAAATCTCCATCTCCCGGCGCCACCGACGTTGACTCGAGGAGCCAAGCTCTCCATGCGCCGCCCCGCGGCTCCAACGCTGCGTTCCAGCGCGGCGGCGCGCGCTTGAATCAAGGGACAAAGCGACCTATGAACACTGTTTTGCGTGCCGTCCTCTCGGACAACCCGCTCACGCGGCTCATCGGCGAAGTGGACCAGTCTTTCGTTGGCTACGTCTACAACCTCAAGTACGACGAGTGCTTCGTTCAGACAAACGACGCCTTCAAGCATGCCGTTAACGGCATGCCGCACAACTCCTTCTTGCTCGCTGCCGGGTTCGACCCTGCACGGTTTGATGCCGCACCGGTGATCGACCAAGAGGTGGTGCTATTGCGCGTCCTGGGTCCTGCCCCATTGCCCCAGGACGGAGACATGGTCCGCACACGCATCGAACACCACCAACGCCGACGCGAAACGGAGCGCCTGCCCGGAGACGTGAACGACGGGCTTGATCCAATGACGGCCAGCGAACTCCAATGGGGAGGCATGCGCTGTCGTGTGCTTGGCACTTTCTTCATGGAAGATGGGCAGCTGCGCCTCGGCAGTGACATCGAGAACTTCATGAGTCTGTCCCGCATGCGCGCCTTCAAGCCTCGTGGTGCAGCGCTTGAACTGATAGTCAATCACGTCAACCCGGAAGTGCGCGCCAAGGCCCGCGACGAGGCAATCAAGGCGGGGTTCAAGGACACACCCAAGCCCATCGACGTGGGTACCGTTCGCTACACGTCCACAGCTCGACTGCATCGTGGCGTTGGAGAGGTGCCGGTAAAGGTGCAAATTCAGCCTGCGGATTTCCTGGCGCGTCGTACCGCTGTGCTGGGCATGACGCGCACGGGTAAGTCCAACACTGTGAAGACGACAGTGTCGGCAGTAGCGCTGGCCGCGATGAAGTCGGACATCCGCGTTGGGCAGTTGATTTTTGATGTCAACGGCGAGTACGCGAACGCTAACCACCAGGATGACGGCAGTTCAATCGCGGAGGTGTTCGTCGATCGTGTCGTGCGCTATCGAGCCATCGAGACGCCGAACTTCCAGGATCTGCGTGCGAACTTCTACCAGGAGCCTGCCCAAGGGCTGAATCTGATTCAGGCGCTGCACAAGAAGGACACGTCGCCCTTTGGCGGCCAGGACTTAGACGCATTCATGGGCGCTACCCTAGAAGAACCGGAAGCTAGCGAGCGCAGCGAGCACACGCGATGGGAGCGTCATGTAGCGGTGTTTCGCTGCATTCTCCACCGAGCCGGCTACCCGGCACCCGCCGGATTCAAAGTGAAGATCCCGCGTGGCAAGGCACTCATTGATCAGATGAATGCCTTCGTCCAGCAGCAAGGCGGCCAGCAACCGGTGGAAGCCCCAGCAACTGATTTGGTCTCGCCGCCGGAAGCTGCCGCGTGGTTCGAACAGATCCGCGCCATCAATCTCGGATTGCGGGAAGCTCAGGCTGCATCTCGTCAAGCCGCTATCGGACTCGCCTCTTCGACTCCAGGCAACTCTTGGGTCGATCCCCTGCTGGAGGCGATGTTGAACATGCTAGCGCGCGAGACCAGTCGCAAGCAGGCATTCGGTGGTTGGCGTGCCATCCAGAAGTACCGCTCGTACCACTCGCCTCGTCGCGCAGGAGACGTAACGACCGAGATCATTGGTCACCTCGACGCAGGCAAGATCGTCATCCTTGATCTCTCGGCCGGCCCAGTCGAGATCCGCGAAGTACTCTCCGAACGCATCGCCCGTCAGATCTTCGAACGCCAGATGGGCAAGCTAAACGGCGGCGAGGTACCGCAGAACGTGGTGCTATACGTCGAAGAGGCCCACAACCTCGTTGGGAAGAAGACCGAGCTGACCGCTACCTGGCCGCGTATCGCCAAAGAGGGCGCGAAGGCCAAGATCGCGTTCGTCTATGCAACGCAGGAGCCCTCGTCCGTGCACCCAAACATTCTCGCCAACACCGAGAATTGGTTCGTCACCCACCTGAACAATGATGATGAGCTCAAGACGTTGGGCAAGTTTTATGACTTCAGCGATTTCCTCACTTCGCTCAAGTCAGCGCAGGACGTGGGCTTCGCCCGAATCAAGACTCTGTCCGCGCCGTTCGTGATCCCGACGCAGATCAATCGTTTCACTCCCGCAGCGATCATCGCCGAAATGCAAGGCCTGGGTGCCGCCGCCGTCCAGGCAACAGCCACGCCCAAAGCAGGGAAGGTGATGGCAGATGGGCAGGGGGGCTTGATCTGATGCCGTACGTTCGCGAGACAGCTGGCAAGGGTGGTCATGCCGACTTCATCAGAAATCCCGATGTGCAGGACTTCTTGGCGAACTGCGACTACCTGCGCGAGCCGTCCGACGACGAGGCAAAGGAGCTTGCTTCGCGGTTCATGCGCGCCCCAATGGGCAAGCCGCCGCAACTGCCCCGCTACGTCGTAGCCTCAGACGCAAGCAAGAGCGACGCTCCGATCAACGACAAGTTGCCGAGCACGCAGGTTGGTTTCCTGAAGGTCAGTCACGTGCTTGTCGACATGCTGAGGTACGCGGACCTGATTGATCCAATAAATCGGTTTGTCGACCCGTTCAAGGTCGCCGAAATGCATCGTTCTGCCTCCCCCGTCACGTTCACGATGCCAGGGAGCAATATTCGGTATCGGGGCATCAACAATGTGCGGGATGGCTTTCGGAGGGCGCTGTTTGACCAGTTAAGCCTTGACCGAAGTGAATCACAAACTGGGCAGTCACTCGCGCACATACTAGTAGCGCTCAACGGAAACAATCTTTCGTTGCCCGCATGTCCCTGCTGTGGATCACGCCCAGGCCCCACATTCGATCGCGTCATGTTGCTTAGGCATTGTGAGGCTTGCGACGCTAAGGTCTACGTAACCGACTTCCTGCGTTTGCATGAAGGCATCAGCGACTTCGGCGACAACTCGAGCGCGATGACTCGCATGATGAACGCCGTGGAGCATGTCATGCTTGCGGGTTTCATTCTCCATGTGTTCGATACCCAGCCCCAGGCGCTTTCGGACATCGCGTTCATTCTCGATGGCCCGCTAGCCATCTTCGGCGAGCCAGCCAAGCTCTCGCAGCGTCTTCAAGCACTCATCTTCCGGGTGAACGAGCGTCTAACGCAGCTGGGTTTGAAGCCGATGTTGGTGCTTGGTCTGCAGAAGACGGGCGGTGTTATGAACCACGCGTTGTTGCTTGAGCGCTTCCTGCCAGACGGCGTGCTTCGAATCATTGATGACGACTATCGCAACCAGTACATCACTGGAGGCGATTCGCCTACGGAGAACTTTGGCAATGAAACCTACTACGGACAGGACTTCCTGTTTAAGACCGAACGGGGGCGCATTTTCAATTTTGCGATTCCGTACCCATTCCAGGACAAGACCTTTGGCGGTGGCGGCAAGGCGTTTGCCGTAGCGAAGGTCGAACTAGCTCGGTATGGGGCGCTCGTCGAACGGGCGTGCGATTTGATCCGTCATTTTGAAATGGATCTGTACGACAACGCGCTCGTGCCTGTCGCGCTGGCTCATCGACATGCATCCATCAGCCTCGTCCCGGGAGGAAAGGTACTTGATCTCTTGGTACGCAGCGGTCTTGCCTCTCAAAAGGGGCTTTGATGCCCGGGGCATGGTGCACCCCAAAGGCGATCAGGTCTTCGACGATTGCGATCCCGCAGCGTCGAGACGCGACGCAAGCGAGCCGTACTTCGCACGCCAGTTGAAGTTGGCGTCGATGATGCCAGCATCGGCAAGAGACTTTTGCGCCGAGTCCGCTTCCTGAGCAATTTGCGTCATGATGGAAGGGTCGCCATGCGTCCATCCATCGAAAGGGTCGAACTTTGGGCGAAGCGGATAGCCACCCTGCGCATCGGGGCTACCAACCTCGACGCGCCCTTCGAGCATGTCCCGGATCGCAAGCAGCCGGTTCAGACGGGCCATCTGCCGCAGCGTCTCCCGCCCGAACTGACGTCCTTGGGGGAGCATCGCGTTCAAGGCCTCAGCCGTTCGCTTCCAGGCCAGGTAGTTCGTGAAGTGAAAATTGCCGTTCGCCACCGCCCTGTTGATCCTCGGGATCAACTCGCCTGAAGCCTTCCGGTAACCATTGTTGTAGGCGTTGTTGACCAACTCGTAACTCTCCCGAGAAGCCTTCACAGAAAGAGCCAATTTGTGCCTCTGTTGAACACCTGCCCAAGCATCGAGAACGTCTGCCCCTCGATTTGCGACGCTCGTCGCAAGAATTCCACCAAGCTGTCCCATTTTTCTTTCCCCCGTCTGACTGTCAGCTTACAGCTTCTTCAGTAATCTTTTTGGCATCGCCACCAGGAGACGATCCCGACGGTCCTTC
>JAKBCY010000067.1 GCA_021807445.1 Pseudomonadota bacterium | reverse complement strand
GTGGTGCCCTGCTCCATCGGCTGGAGCGACATCGGCTCCTGGACCGCGCTGACCGACCTGCAGCCCGCCGACGAACACGGCAACCGCGTGCGCGGCGAAACGCTGCTGCACGACGTGAGCCACTGCGCCATCCACGCCGAGCATGACCGACTGGTGGGCGCCGTCGGCGTCAGCAACCTGGTCATCGTCGACACCCCCGACGCGCTTCTGGTGGCGGCACGCGACCGCGTGCAGGACGTCAAGGCGCTGTACACCCAGCTCAAGCGCCAAGCCCACCCCGCGCACAAGATCCACCGCACCGTTCACCGCCCGTGGGGCACCTACACGGTGCTGGAGGAAGGACCGCACTTCAAGATCAAGCGCATCGTGGTCAAGCCCGGCGCCAGCCTTTCGCTGCAAATGCACCACCACCGCAGCGAGCACTGGATCGTGGTGTTCGGCACTGCGCGCATTGTCAACGGCGAGCAGGAGTGCTTCGTTCCCAGCAACGAATCCACCTTCATCCCCCCCTGCACCCAGCACCGCCTGACCAACCCCGGCATGGTCGACCTGGTGCTCATCGAGGTGCAGACCGGGCATTACCTGGGTGAAGACGACATTGTTCGCTTCCAGGACCTCTATGGCCGCAGCGCCCTTCCAGCAAACACCGAGCCAAGCCAAGAGCAGGCTTGAAAAGCTGCGCACCAATCCGCCACCCCCGCCCCCTTTCTGCGACCCAACGCCCACACCCATTGCATGTCTGTATCCACCGACAAAAAGCCCTTTTGGCAACGCATCAACAAGCTTTTTCTCGTTACCGTGGTCATCCCCACGGCGCTCTCCGGCGTGTATTTCGGCTTCATCGCCAGCGGCCAATACATATCCACCTCCAGCTTCGTCATCTACAACCCGCAGCAAACCAACACCGGGGGCTTCAGCTCGCTGCTGGCCACGGCGGGGCTGTCGCACTCCAGCTCGGGCGCCTATTCAGTGCGCGACTACATCCTCTCGCGCGACGCCTTGGCTGAACTCCAGCGCACGCTGAACTACAGGCAGACAGTGAGCAACAAACACATCGACGTGTTCAACCGCTTCGGCGGAATTCTGGCTCCCTACGCCAGCTTTGAAGAACTCTTCGATTACTACAAAAGAATGGTGGCCGACAACATCGACACCCTCTCCAACATCAGCACGCTCAACGTCACCGCCTACACCGCGCGAGACGCCCAACGCATCAACGCAAGCCTGCTGGCGCTGGGCCAGACCCTCATCAACCGCCTCAACACCCAGGCCAATGAAGATGCCGTGCGCTTCTACAAGCAAGACGTGGCCAAGGCCGAAGCCAAAGTGCGCGCCGCCTCGCTCGCCATGGCCGCCTACCGTAACAAACAAGGCGTGTTCAACCCTGCGCCCGAATCCGCCCTGCAATTGCAACTGGTGGCCAAACTGCAAGACAGGCTCATCTCCACTCAAACCGAGCTGTCACAACTGCGGGCTAACACCCCGCACAACCCCCGAGTTCCCCTGCTGCACAAGGCTATTGAAGACCTCAAGCAGGAAATCGCCCGCCAAAGCGCCAACGTGGCCGGCAGCAGCAACTCCCTGGCCAGCAAAGCCTCACCCTACGAACAACTGGTGCTGAACCAGACGTTTGCGGAAAAGGAACTCGCCGCCTCACTCGCCGCGCTGGAACAGGCGCGCATTACCGCACAAAAGCAGCAGCTTTTCGTGGAAGTTATCGCCAAACCCAGCCTGCCGGACAAACCCATGGAACCTAAGCGCATCCGCGGCGTACTGGCCACCTTCGTGGTCGGCTTGCTGTTGTGGGGTGTATTGGCTGTGATCATCGGTGGGGTGAAAGAACACCATGAGCGCTGACTTGAGGGCACAAATAAACCGGCCCGATAGCCCGCGCCTCATGCAGCAGTTGCGCATACAAGGCCGGGTCATCTGGGCGCTCACCATGCGCGAAGCCATTACCCGCTTTGGGCGAGAAGGACTAGGCACTATTTGGTTAGTCGCCGAGCCAGCGATGTTCATCATCGGTGTCATGGTAATTTTCTCACACATCGAAAGCGGCCCTACCTACTCCATTGCCGAATACCTGGCCGTCAGCTACCCTACACTGTTATTTTGGCGCAATGGAACCGGGCGCGTAAACAAAGCAATGGAAATCAACCGCGCCTTATTACACCACCAGCCCATCCGCCCGATGGACATCATTTACTCCCGCATTCTTCTGGAATTCAGCGGGGCGGCCGGTTCATTTTTTATCCTGTATCTCATATTTGTTCAACTGGGCATCTGTGCTTGGCCAGCCGATGTACTCAAGATGGCAGTGGGCTACATTCTGGTCATTTGGTTCTCTTTCGCGTTCGTGCTCATCATGGCTGCGCTTGCGGAAATGAGCGAAACCATCGAGCGCGTGTCGCACATCATCCTCTACTTGATGCTCCCGTTTTCAGGCGTTTTTATACCCCTATACGCGATCCCCGAAAAGTTCAGAGAAATATTGCTTTATTTTCCACTAGTGGATGTTGTGGAGTATTTTCATAGGGGCTATTATGGCGATCGCATGCCAACCTATTATCACATCGGCTACAGCATCTTCGTCATTCTAGGCATGACGCTGTTTGGCTATGCGCTCACCATTATCGCCATTCGCCGCGTGCAGAGCAGCTAGAAATGTTTTATATTTCTCACGCTTAGAATTTCTGGGTCGTGATCCTCATGCGTGCACTCTCCGGCGTTAATGATGGGTTTCACATCGACGTTGAGACGCAGCACCCCAGAGGCGCTTCGGTCGGTCGCGCCTTTTGTGAAAATGGTGGCCGTGGCATTCATGTCGAGCCTGCGTCTGTTTATGCGGAAGCCTTGGCAGCAGACAGAGCCGGTGAAATAATCGTGCAAGCGGTGCTCGGCGGGCGCGAGAGTGCAAATCGCTTCTCTGCAATTCCCCAAACAGGCCCCTCCGCCGCAGTGGAGATCATTGTACGGCAATATATTGAGCGAGGATTTTTCGCCGGAGAAAACGAAGTTAACAAAACAATCTTGATACGGTGTTTCAACTTGCCAAGGGGCGAGAAAATTATTGGCTCAAGATTGACATTGAAGGCAGCGAGCACTTGGTCTTGGACGGATGGTCGGGCAACCCTTCGCGGCCCTCGATTTTAGTTGTGGAACGCCCCCTCCACTTCAGTCAAGTTAAGTTAGATCGCACCAAAGCTGGGAGCCTTTCCTTCTGCGGCGCGGTTACCGCTTTGTGCACTTCGACGGCCTCAACCGCTTTTATTTGCATCGAGACCATTTGGATCTGTCCCAGCGCTCAACCACGGGCCTTGCGTATTCGATGGCTTTGCCTTGAGTGGATTGGCAAATACCGCCTTTTGTTCTCATGTGATGCACTAGGCAAAGACCGCCTTAACTGAGTGAATACCGATCCCAACTCATGACAGCAAACACAATAGACCTTACCGAGCTACTTGAGCAGCCGAATGATCGGTTTATTCCAGCTGCCTTTCGCGCCATCACCGGCCGGGAGCCCGACATCATCGGGCTGATGCACTACGCCAAGCGTCTGCATAGTGGGCTACCGCGCACACTGGTTCTTGCCGAGTTGCGCCATTCGCCGGAGGGGCAGGCTCACGCTGTGCATGCCAAGTCTGGCGAGTTGGACAGGCTCGTCGCTCGTTACCTCGCTGTCCGCAACTTGCCGCTCAAGAGCCAGCGTTGGAAGTTCCTACTAAAAACCAAAGCGCGAGTCCCCTCTGAGCCGACATTTCATTGGGAGCTCTGGGCGAATGACTATGTCGTGCAAATGAATGCGCGCACGGCGGAACAGGCATTGGAAAAGGCACAGCAGGCATCCAAAGCTGCACAAGCAGCTGCGGCGCGTCAGCCGCCACACGGTGGGGAACGGGAGAACCTCAACCTGCAACGCAAACTCGATGCCCTATCCACTGCCTTGCAAAGCACCGTCTCCGCGATGCAGGCCAAGGGCGTTCCAGATCATGCCGTAGAAGCCCTGCGCGATGCGGCGGATGCCCTGCAACTTGCTCCACCCGACGCAGCTTCGGTGCCGTGGGAGGGGCGTCAAGCCCTGCATTGGTTGGCGCGAGGGTTGAGGCATTAACCGAATGACACACACGAAAGCCATCAAGCCCATGCACATCCTCATCGACCTTCAGGGAGCACAAGCAAGCAATCGTCATCGTGGCATCGGTAACTATTCGGAGGCGATGTCCTTGGCTCTTGCTCGCCTTGCGCAAGGAAAACACCGCGTCTCGCTGCTGTTGAACGCTGCCTTCGCTGACACTATTGATCCGATCCGAGAAGCCTTTGCTGGTCTGATTCTCCCGCAAGATGTGCATCTCTGGCAACCCTTGCACCCCTGCCACGCGCATGACCCAGGCAATGCTTGGCGACGCAGCGCAAGTGAAGCGCTCTATCGCACCTTTGTACACGCCTTGCGGGTGGATGTGTTACTTGTGACCAGCTTGTTTGAGGGATTTTCTGACGACGCGCTCAACGCGGTTCCGGACAGTGTGGGTTCGCCGCTAACGGCTGTCGTTTTGTACGACCTCATTCCCTATTTACACCCCGAGCTGTATCTCGAAAATCCGTCCGTTTCCGCTTGGTATCACGGTCGCCTTGACCACGCGAGACGGGCTGACCTGCTGCTTGCCATCTCAGCATCCAGCGCCGGCGAAGGGGTGGATCATCTGGGCAGTGATCCTGCGCAGGTGGTCAACATCTCCGGCGCCATCGATGCACGCTTTGGCGCCATCGAAATCTCGGATGACCGCGCTGCCCAACTGCGGGCACGCTATGGCTTGAACCGCCCTTTTGTGATGTACACCGGCGGCATAGACCATCGCAAGAATATTGAGGGACTCATTGCGGCCTACGCCTCGTTGCCCAAGGCGCTGCGTGAGCAGCACCAACTCGCCGTAGTCTGCTCGATCCAAGACTCTGCGCGCAAGCGGCTCACCGACTTGGCCAAAAGCCACGGATTGAATCAAAGTGAACTGGTACTTACCGGCTTTGTGCCTGACGACGATCTGGTCGCCCTCTACAATCTCTGCGCCCTGTTCGTGTTTCCGTCCTGGCATGAAGGCTTTGGACTGCCCGCCTTAGAAGCCATGGCCTGCGGCGCGCCGACCTTGGCCAGCAATTGCAGCAGCCTGCCGGAGGTGATGGGGTGGGATGCGGCGCTGTTCGACCCGCTGGATCAAGACAGCATGGCCAGCGCCATCAAGCGAGGACTGACCGACACGGCATTCCGTGAGGCCCTCAAAGCGCATGGTTTACGCCAAGCTACGAAGTTCTCTTGGGTTGCCACCGCTCGGCGTGCACTGGAAGCACTGGAGTCGTTGCATGCCCGCCGCAACAGCCAGCTTGCCCGCCTCCCCCTTGCATCCCCGTCCGCCTTGCAACCCCATGGCCGCAGACCACTGCTGGCCTATGTCTCTCCGCTGCAATCCGCCCAAAGTGGCATTGCAGACTACAGCGCCGAGCTCTTGCCCGTACTCGCCGCACATTACGACATCGAGGTCGTTGTCGAGCAAACCGAGACGCTGACTGACCCCTGGGTGCTGGGCAATGCTCGCCAGCGTACGGTCGCGTGGTTTGTGGCAAACGCCCATCGCTACGACCGCATTCTCTATCACTTCGGCAATTCGCATTTTCACGAGCATATGTTTGCCTTGCTGGAGCGCTGCCCTGGAGTTGTGGTGTTACATGACTTCTTCCTCAGCGGCATTCAGGCACATCGCGATGTCACGGGGAAACATCCGGGCGCCTGGGCTCGAGAGTCGTTGCGCGCCCATGGATGGCAGGCCCTTGTGCATCGTTTCAAGGCAGAAGACACCGCCGAGGTGGTTTACAAGTGGCCGTGCAATCTGGAGGTGTTGCAGCGCGCCGTTGGTGTGATCGTGCATAGCGATTACTCACGCGCCCTTGCCGCACAATGGTACGGCTCTGGTTATGGAGGAGACTGGACTGTCATTCGCCACTTGCGGGTGCCAGTCGTGAATACGCGCCGCAAAGCCGCACGCAGTGCGCTTGGGCTGCGCGAGGATGACATTCTGGTGTGTTCATTTGGGCTTCTGAATCCGACCAAACAAAATCATCGTCTGATCGAAGCCTGGCTTGCGTCGCGGCTGGCTCGTGACCCGCGTTGCCAGCTTGTATTCGCCGGGCAGGCCAATGGGGAATATGCCGATCAACTTCGGCAACAAATGCGAGCCGCAAATGGGCGAATTCGCATCACTGGATGGGCCGACGATGCCGCCTATCGTCAATACCTGGCTGCCGCAGACATTGCCGTGCAACTGCGCACCATGTCTCGTGGTGAAACATCTGGCACTGTGCTGGACTGCATGAACTACGGACTGCCCACAATTGTGAATGCCAATGGCAGCATGGCCGATCTAGCCCGCGATGTCGCCTGGATGCTGGATGACGACTTTGAGAACGACGCTTTGGTGAGCGCACTTGAGGCGCTACGCGATCCTGCCCGCCGAGCCGAACTGGGTGCTCGCGCGCAAAACCACATTCGTACACACCACCAGCCGCGTGCCTGTGCCGCGCAATATGCCGATGCCATCGAACGTTTTTATGACCGAGCACAGCGGGGGCTGCTGGGTCTTGCCAAACAGTTGAGTCCGTTGGGAGCACCACCCGACGCATCGGATCTGACTCGATTGGCTGAACGCGCGGCTGAATTGTTCCCGCCTCAGCGCCCCGCTTGGCGTCAACTTTTGGTGGATATTTCCGAGCTACATCAACGGGATGCGAAGAGCGGCATTCAGCGCGTGGTACGCAGCGTCTTGCATGTCTTGCTGGCGCAGCCGCCGGAAGGCTATCGGGTCGAGCCGGTTTATGCCACGGCGGAGCACGGCTACCGCTACGCCCGGCGCTTTACCGCACGGTTTTTAGGGCTGGGAGATGTCCCTCTGGATGATGCACCTATCTTTGCCCAGGCAGGAGATGTATTTTGGGGGTTGGATTTACAACCTGCGGTGGTGCCACAGCGCCAGGACGATCTGGCGGCTCTCCGACTGCGCGGCATCAAGGTGGTATTTACCGTGTACGACTTGCTGCCGGTTCGTTTACCCGAAACATTTGTGAATGGTGCAGCAGAAGGTCACAGCCGCTGGTTGCGCACCTTGGCCTCGGCATCCGACGGGCTGCTCTCGATTTCCGCATCGGTCTCGGCTCAACTGAAACAGTGGCTCACGCTCTTCGGCCCCCCAAAGGGGCACGCCATAAAGCTGGGCTGGGCGCACCTCGGCGCGGATGTGGTGTCGCAAGAAGCAGCACAACCCACAACTCGCCCTACGGCTGAACAAAGTCGGCAATTGGCGGCCATAGCCCGCCATCCAGCATTCCTGATGGTGGGGACCCTAGAGCCGCGAAAGGCACAAAGTCAGGCGTTGGCCGCGTTCGAGCTGTTGTGGAGCCGGGGTGCTCAAGTCAACTTGGTCATCGTCGGCAAACAAGGCTGGCTGGTCGACGAGCTCGCTGACAGGTTGCGAACACACCCTCTGCGCGAGCGACATGTGTTCTGGCTCGAGGGCATAGACGATGTCATGCTGGAGCGGCTCTATGTGGAAAGCGCCTGCTTGTTGGCCGCCTCAGTGGATGAAGGCTACGGCCTCCCGTTGATCGAGGCGGCACGGCACAAATTGCCCGTCTTGGCGCGCGATGTTCCAGTGTTCCGCGAAGTGGCAGGAGAGCATGCCACTTATTTCACGGGCACAGCCCCTCAAGCCTTGGCTGAAACCGTAAAGCGCTGGCTAGAGATGCAGCGCGCTGGCAAGCTCACCCCATCCGACGGCATGCCATGGATGAATTGGGCTCAAGCGACCCAAGCCATGCTCGATGTGATTCTGCATGACCAATGGCAAGACCAATGGCAGCCCGTTGAGGATGAAGCCTTGATTGCGCGGTACTGGGGCTCCGATCCACGCCTCGGCACAAAGGTTGGCAAGCGCATGGGAACGGCGCTCTGGTCGACAGGCCGTGCAGGCCATCTTCTCCACGGCCCCTATCTCGATCTCAAACCGGGCAATTATCGCGCCAGGATTCACGGAACCGTAGGCTCGCTGGGCTTGCATGGTGCTAGGGCGGATGTTTGCATTTCTGCCGGGCGCGAATTGCTCGCTGAGTGTGCCCTTTTGGGCGTGCATCAAGCAGATGAGCAGCTCTTGGCAAGCCTTGAATTTACCTTGATCGACCCCTGTAAAGCCCTGGAATTGCGGATCGAGGTCGGATCGGGTAGTGACTTGGCGGTGACCTTGGTCGAAATTCACAAGCTTGATTATGCGCTCGAACCCCGATCATCTGAAATGATCTCGACAAAATCCTCTCTAAACGACCATCCTGCGCCCTCTGAAACCACGAAAACTGTTCTCGCATTTTGGGCAACACACGATGCGCTGCATAGCGCCGTCGGATACAGGGAAGGGCGGCGCTTGCATACAAAAGGAAAACCCGGATTTCTAGTTTACGGTCCTTATGCCAGTTTGGCCGCAGGCCACTATAAAATCAAAGTTGACGGGGAAGCGCGCGCAATAGGAGAGGCAACGATCGATGTTTGCTGCGAGCGAGGGAAAACGCAACTTTTAAAGCAAACAATGGCCGTTCAACGTGATGGCAATATTCGACAACTGAGTGAAACGGAGTTCCGTTTGGATCATTTTGTGGATGATCTGGAAATCCGAATTCATGTGACCGCCGAAACCGATATGCGACTGGATTCAATCGTCGTCGAAGAACAATCGGAATACAGAGCACCGTCGCAAGGGTGAATTCATGGAATAGCCATAAACAATGACAGGCCTTCAAAATTCACCGAAAGGACCTAACGTAATTCAGCGCAAGTTCTAGCACACTCGATGCAAGACACCTAGGAAAAAATATGAAAAATGCGAGAGAAATAGCGGTAAATATTGGGGGCAAAAATTACCACCTCACTTCAGATGACGACTATTTAGAGCACATCAAAGACGGCTTTGAGCCAGATATGGTGCAGCTATTCCGGGCAGTAGCGAGCGACAGTGAAAACATCTTGGATATTGGCGCCAACATAGGCTGCACCGCTCTATTATTCGCAGAGTTGTCGAAGAACGTTTACGCATTCGAGCCTTCTCGAACGACCTTTGCATTTCTTGAAGGAAACATCTTAAGAGCAGGATTAAATAACCTATTTCTTCACAATATCGGACTCGGGGAAGAATCTGGCGAATACACATTAACTTTCGCCCCCTCGAATAGGTCCGGCGGCTTTGTTTCGAATCAATTGCAAGGAAGTGCTGGTCATGCCATAGAAAAGATAATCATTCGCAAATTGGATGAAGTAGTCAGCTCGCTAAACATAAAGAAGATAGACTTTATTAAAATCGACGTTGAGGGATTTGAGGGCCACGTATTACGTGGCGCGCCAAAGACGCTTTCCTCTCACAAACCAATAGTCGTACTGGAATTGAACCATTGGTGCTTGAATGCATTCCAGAGGACATCAATCCCAGATTTCTTCGACCTCCTTCGATCCACATTCCCAATTCTTCTTGCGGTGGACGGCTCGAACTATATGGATTTGCATGACGAAAACGACAGCTACATCGTTATGTACCACCATATTTTGCACATGCGATTTCCCAACATCATTGCGGCTTTTGATGCTGACAGGCTCCGTATGTTTATGGAGCTGTATAAACACCAGTTTGTTGCCTAAGCAGGCGCGGCAATAGGCAGCAGCAGCTTGAAGAGTTGCCAACATCGGCAAATTCGATAGTTTTATGCAGGCAAGACTTGATCACCGCGGATTCACGCCACTCGGCTGAAATTAGGAATTTTATGAACATAGCCATCCTCACGGGCATCACCGGCCAAGACGGCGCCTATCTGGGCAAACTGCTTCTGGACAAGGGCTACGATGTTTGGGGTACTTATCGGCGCACGGCGTCGGTTAACTTCTGGCGGCTGGAGGAAGTGGGTGTGGCCCAGCACCCCAATCTGCATTTGGTGGAGTTTGATCTTACCGATATGGGGGCGGCCATTCGTCTGCTGGAGCGCAGCGGGGCAACGGAGTTGTACAACCTAGCGGCCCAGAGCTTCGTCGGGGTCAGTTTTGATCAGCCCCACACCACGGCACAGATCACCGGCGTTGGCGCGCTGAATCTGCTCGAAGCCATCCGCATCGTCACCCCCAAGATTCGCTTCTACCAGGCTAGTACTTCCGAGATGTTTGGAAAGGTCCAATCTATCCCGCAGAAGGAAGATACGCCGTTCTACCCTCGCAGCCCTTATGGCGTAGCTAAGCTATACGCGCATTGGATGACCGTGAACTACCGCGAGAGTTACGGCATCTTCGGGAGTAGCGGTATCTTGTTTAACCATGAAAGCCCGTTGCGCGGCCGTGAGTTCGTCACGCGCAAGATCACCGACAGCATCGCCAAGATCAAGCTTGGCAAGCTCGATGTACTGGAGCTTGGCAACCTGGATGCCAAGCGCGACTGGGGCTACGCCAAGGACTACGTGGAGGGGATGTGGCGCATGCTCCAGGCTGACGAGCCGGATACCTATGTCCTGGCCACTGGCCGTACGGAGACCGTGCGTGACTTCGTCACCATGGCTGCCAAGGCCGCGGACATTCACCTCGAGTGGCAAGGCCAAGGAGAGCAGGAACGCGGCGTGGATACAGCCTCGGGCAAGACGATTGTTCGCGTGAATCCCAAGTTCTACCGGCCTGCGGAAGTGGACTTGTTGATCGGCGATGCCAGCAAGGCCAAGGCCAAGCTTGGCTGGGAGGCCACGACCACACTCGAGCAACTGTGCGCGATGATGGTCGAAGCCGACCTGCGTCGTAACTCGAACGGTGTCAGCTTCTGATGGATTTCCGCAAAGTGGTCCTGGTCACTGGTGCCTCCGGCTTCACGGGGCGGCACATCATCCCCCTGCTCCGCGAGCGTGGCTTTCGGGTCGTGGGGCTGTGCGCCGCCGGTGGCGAGGATTCGGAGCACATCGCCAGCGACCTCACGAACCTGGACGCGGTGCGCTCGATCGTGCAGCGCGTGCAGCCTTCGCATGTGGTGCATCTCGCGGCGATGTCCTTCGTGCAACACGGCGATGCACGTGCTTTTTATGACGTGAACGTGTTTGGCACACTCAACCTGCTGGAGGCCCTGGCCAGCCTGCCCACGCCACCGGCCAAGGTGTTGATCGCCAGTTCCGCCAACGTCTACGGCACGCCCCCCGTCGAAGTGATCGATGAAGGGGTGTGTCCGGCGCCGGTGAACCATTACGCCTGCAGCAAGCTGGCGATGGAATGCATGGTGCGCACCTGGTTCGAGCGCTTGCCCATCGTCGTCACGCGGCCTTTCAACTACACCGGGCCCGGGCAGGACGAGCGCTTTCTGGTGCCCAAGATCGTTGGGCACTACAAGCGCGGCGCGCCGGTGATCGAGCTGGGCAATCTGGATGTGAGTCGGGATTTCTCGGATGTTCGGGACGTGGTGC
>JAKBCY010000303.1 GCA_021807445.1 Pseudomonadota bacterium | reverse complement strand
GCGGTGGGCAATCTTGAAAGTGGACAGAGTTTGCGGCTGTTCACAACCTTCAAGCCAGTTCCACTTTTTTCGGTAATGGGGAAGAAGGGCTATGCCCATCGTGAAAGAGAGCTTGGAGAGAACGACTGGGAAGTTATCTTCGAGCCGCTAGGCGACACCGAGGAATCGCGGCTGGATGCTGCAGCGGGCGGACTTGAGCGCGGCGACGCCAGTGGATGGCCCGCACCCATTCGCACACTCGACAGTCGCGGCATGATGCCTCCCGAACCCCTGGTGGCCACCCTGGAGGCACTTGAATCAATGGGGCCGGCTGAGGTGCTGGAAGGTTGGTACGACCGTGACCCCCTGTTGTTGTATCCGGAGCTAGAGGTTCGCGGCCACCAGGCTCATTGCGAGAGAGTTGAGTCTGGGACGTACAGGGTTTTGATTCGATGCGCAAGCGCATCTGGCGTCCAATCAGGAGACGCAAAATGAACCAAACCAGCAGCGAACAGGTCCGCGAAGCGCTGAAGGACGTATTCGACCCAGAACTTGGCTACAACATCGTCGACCTCGGCATGGTGTACGCGATCAAGATCGACGAAGGCGTGGTCAAGGTCACCATGACCCTGACCACGCCCGGCTGCCCGGCTTCGGACATGATTGAAGGTGGAGTCAGGCAGCGTCTAGCGGCAATCGAGGGTGTCACCGCTGTTGACATCGATCTGGTCTGGGACCCCCGCTGGAGCCCGCAGTCCATGAGCCCAGCCGCCAAGGAACATTTCGGCATTGGCGCCGAATGAGCGGCATGGATGCAACCGATCTGCTCGCCGAACTTAACCGCGTGTTCACGCAGGCGCTGCTTCGTCTTGGCGATCGAGGTGAAATCGACGCTGCCTGCCGTCTGGCGGCGCAAGGCTGGTCGCTGCTTCGGCACGACCAGCCGAAGGAAGCCCAGCGGTTGAACGGTGTCATGCATAGCCTGACCAACCCGCAGCGCAGAGGCAAACCGGGCCCGCCGAATGGCGATCTCACGTTTTGATCCGCAACAACCTAAAGGAAACATCATCATGAGCGAAAACGTAGAGTTGGACGTACGTCAACTCGTACCGATGCAACGCCATCAATCCATTTTCAGAACCTGGCAGAGTCTGGCTAACGGAACGAGCTTCATCCTAATCAACGATCATGACCCGAAGCCGTTGTATTACCAGTTCGATGCCGAGCATCACGGGGAATTTACCTGGGATTACCTTGAATCTGGTCCCGAGACCTGGCGAGTACGAATCGGCAAAACCGCAAACGCTCCGGCTGGCGCGGCTTGAGTTGCGCTCAGCACAGCGATCCACTCCAACGCTAGGCGCTGCAATAAAACGGTGAACATAATCTCAACGAGGCCATGAATCGTCGCGGACGCCGAGCGCACCAAGTCCGCGACGGCGGTTGGCAAGGACAAGATCAAGTTCCTTCTGCTCGAAGGCGTCCACTCGTCTGCCGTTAGCATCCTGAACGCCTCAGGATACGCGCGGATCGAAGCCCTGCCCGTGGCGCTAGCCGACGACGAACTCAAACGCAAAATTGCTGACGTTCATTTCATCGGGATCCGATCGCGCACCCAACTCACCGCCGAGGTGCTCGGCTATGCCAGCAAGCTCGTCGCAGTGGGTTGCTTTTGCATCGGCACTAATCAAGTCGATCTAGCTGCGGCGCGAGAGCGCGGCGTTGCGGTGTTCAATGCACTCTTTTCCAATACCCGTTCTGTGGCGGAACTGGTACTGGCCGAGGCAATTCTGCTGCTGCGAGGCGTGCCTGAGAAAAATGCCGCGACACACCGCGACGTCTGGCTCAAATCGGCCACCAATGCTCACGAGATCCGCGGCAAGACCCTCGGTATCGTTGGCTATGGCGCGATTGGTAGCCAGCTGTCGGTTTTGGCCGAGGCGTTGGGTATGCGAGTCCTCTTCCATGACTTGGTCGCAAAGTTGGCGCTAGGCAACGCCCAGCAGGTGGGCAGCCTCAGCGAGCTCATGGCCAAGGCCGATGTGGTGAGTTTGCATGTGCCCGAAACCCCCGGCACTCACTGGATGATCGGAGCTGAGGAAATCCGCGCGATGAAACCTGGGAGCGTCTTGATCAACGCCTCGCGAGGCACCGTTGTCAGGATCGATGCCCTGGCCACGGCATTGCGTGAAAAACAATTGCTGGGCGCCGCGGTGGATGTGTTCCCGCACGAACCGCGCGACAACGCAGAAGTGTTCGAGTCTTCACTGTGCGGCCTCCATCACGTGATCCTAACGCCACACATCGGCGGATCGACGATGGAGGCGCAAGAAAACATCGGGATCGAAGTTGCGGAAAAGTTCATCAGGTACAGCGACAATGGAACGAGCACCTCGTCGGTTAACTTTCCCGAAGTGACATTGCCTGCACACCTTGGGAAACACCGCCTGCTGCACATCCATCGCAACACTCCTGGCGTTCTTGCCCCCATCAACCAGATTTTTTCTGACTTCGAGATCAACATCGCTGCGCAGTATCTGCAAACCCAAGAGACCATTGGCTATGTCGTGATTGATCTGGACGCCACTCACTCGGATGCGGCATTGGCCGCGTTGCGCCAACTGCCGGGCACG
>JAKBCY010000302.1 GCA_021807445.1 Pseudomonadota bacterium | reverse complement strand
GGGCTATGACGGCCAGACCATGACCGCGCACGGCTTCCGTTCGAGCGCATCGACCCTGCTGCACGAGCAGGGCTACCCGTCCGACGTGATCGAGCGCCAGCTAGCCCACAAGGAAGGCAACGCGGTCAAGGACGCCTACAACCGCGCCCAGCACCTGCGCGAGCGCATCAAGATGATGCAGGCGTGGGCCGACTATCTGGACGGACTGCGCAACGGCGCGGACGTGGTGCCGATCCGGCGCGGCGCGTGATGGACCGGGGCGGGCGCCTGCGGCGTTGACATCGGCGCAGGATAGGCGTTTCATGTAATCGCGCGAAGGCCGGGTGCCTCGCGCAAAACCGCATCGGGGCCTGACGCCCATGGCGAGCGTGATTTTCCGCTTGTTGCCGTGGAGCGTCCCATGCAATCGCCGCAAACTCACTTTTTGAAACTGCCCGCAGTAGCGGCCGCCGTCGCCCTGCGGAAGACTGCCATTTACGGCTTGATCAAAACCGGCGACTTCCCTGCGCCGGTCGCGCTGACCGCGACCGCGCGAGCGTGGCGAAGCGACGAAATCGAATCGTGGATCGCTGCACGCACGGCCGCGCGCGATGCGCAGGCGGCCAGACGGCCAAACGGCCAAACCGCAGCGGGCGGTGCAACGTGAGCGCCGCAACGATGGCTGCGCCCGTCGGTGTCTTGCTTAGGCGGCTGGATGGCGTGCGCGCAAACGGCTCGGGCCGATGGATTGCGCGGTGCCCGGCGCACACCGACAAGCACCCCAGCCTTTCGGTTGCCGAAGGTGCCGATGGTCGCGTGCTGGTGCATGACTTCGGTGGCTGCGACTTGCACGCAATCCTCGCGGCTGTCGGCATGGAAGCAGCCGACCTGTTTCCGGAACGTCCGCAGGACTTGAACGCGCGCGAGCGCCACGAGCTGCGCGTGCACGCCCGCATGGCTGGATGGGGCACCGCGCTGAGCGTGCTGGCACGCGAGTCTCGCATTGTCATCATCGCCGCCGCCGAAGTCCTCGCCGGCTGCGAACTCAACGCCGACGATCACGCACGCGTCGCCCTGGCGCTCCAGCGAATCGAAGACGCACGGGTGGCGCTGGCGCCATGACAAACCCGCATGTTGCTCGCATCGAAGCGCAGGCCGAACGCGATCTTGAACGCCTGTCGCAGAATCGCCGCTATCTGCACCCGGCGCCGGTCGCCGAACGCCCAGCAACGGAGCCGCTTCGCGCCGTCGATATTGGCGAGCTGCTGACACTGGACATCCCCGAGCGCGAGGCATTCCTGGCCCCGTGGCTGGCCGCGCAAAGCCTTTCGATGATCTGGGCTTGGCGTGGTACGGGTAAGACGCTGGCGGCGCTGGCAGTGGCTTACGCGGTCGCGAGCGGCGGTTCCTGTTTCGGATGGCGGGCGCCCAAGCCGCGCCGCGTGCTGTATCTCGACGGCGAGCTGCCTTGCGCGGAACTCCAAGCCCGCGCCGCCGCGCTGGTCGCAGCCGAGGATGCGCAGCCTGCGGCGGGAATGCTGCGATTTCTCACGCCGGACCTTCAGCCTCACGGCATGCCGAACATCGCCAGCGCGTCTGGCCAGTTGGCGTTGCAACCGCTGGTGGCCGCCGCCGACCTGATCGTGGTGGACAGCATCGCGACGCTAGGCCGAGGCGGTCGTGAAAACGAAGCCGAATCATGGCAACCCGTCGCCGGCTGGGCACTCGAACAGCGCGCAGCCGGGCGGGCAGTCCTATTCATCCACCACGCCGGCAAGGGCGGCCAGCAACGCGGGACTAGCAGCCGGGAGGACATCCTCGACGTGGTGCTGAGCTTGAAGCGCCCCAGCGATTACCGCGAGCAGGAAGGCGCGCGGTTCCTTGTGCGGTTTGAAAAAGCCCGAGCGTTGAGGGGTGCCGACGTGGAACCGTTCGAGGCGCGGCTGGAGACCGGCCCCGACAGTCGGCGCATCTGGACCTGCACGCCTGCGGACATCGGCCGGAATGACCGCATCCGCGAATTGCACGGCCTAAGCATGACGGTTCGCGAGATTGCCGAGGAGCTGGGCGTCAGCAAGTCGGCCGTCCATCGCGCGCTGCAACGCCAGCCGGAGGTGGCCCATGAATGACCGGCTGCCGATCTGTCCCACTGTCCCGCACCCTAGGGCTGGGACAGCGGGACAAGCACCGCCACCTAGCGGGACAGCGCGCGGGACAGTCGCGGGACACGTTGACCTGAAAGCCTTGGCCCATAAGGTTTTGCAGGCGGGACAAGGTGCGGGACAAGTGCGGGACAGCGCCCCGAAAACCCTGTCGGAAGTCTGTCCCACGGTGCGGGACACCGGGACAGCGAACGGGACAGCCGGGGCGCTTGGCCGGGAGGCCCTGACAGTCCAGCGCCAGCGCCTGCTGCTGGCAGCCCTGCGCGAAGGCATCCCGCGCGACGTAATCGACGTGCTGACCGACGACGACTTGGAAGGCTGCCAGTACTGGTCCGATACCGCGTTAAGAACCGCTGCCCGCTGGCATCGCGATGATCCCTGCGCGCTCTGGCGACAGTCCATCACTCCACCCACCACCAAGAGGCCGACGTCATGACCGCAATCGATCCCGAGCGCCGCGAGCGCAATCGCCAGCTA
>JAKBCY010000066.1 GCA_021807445.1 Pseudomonadota bacterium | reverse complement strand
GCACGACAATCAAGCCCTCGACCCGGAAGGGCTGGCACGAGGGCGCATCGAACAGGAGAATGATGATGCAAAAACGCAAATTGGGCCAGAGCGGCCTGGAAGTTTCGGCGATTGGGCTGGGGTGCATGGGGCTGAGCTACGGCTACGGGCCCGCGACGGAGACTGATCAAGGCATCCGCCTGATCCGCGCCGCGTTCGCGCGTGGCGTCACCTTCTTTGACACGGCTGAGGCCTACGGGCCATTTGCCAACGAAGAGTTGGTGGGGGAGGCCGTGGCGCCGTTTCGCGACGAGGTCGTGATTGCCACCAAGTTTGGCTTCACCGATGGCGAAGTGGCCAAGGGCCTCGACAGCCGCCCCGAGCACATCCGGGCCGTGGCCGAGGCGTCGCTCAAGCGGCTGAAGACCGATCGCATCGATCTGTTCTATCAGCACCGTGTGGATCCGAACGTGCCCATCGAGGATGTCGCCGGGACCGTGCGCGACCTGATTCGGGAAGGCAAGGTCAAGCACTTCGGACTGTCCGAGGCCGGCGCCGAAACCATTCGCCGCGCCCATGCCGTGCAGCCGGTGGCCGCGCTGCAGAGCGAATACTCCTTGTGGTGGCGCGAGCCCGAGCAAAGCGTGCTTCCAGTACTGGAGGAGTTGGGCATCGGGTTCGTGCCGTTTAGTCCGCTGGGCAAGGGCTTCCTGACCGGGGCGATTGATGAGCATACCGCCTTCGCCAAGGATGACTTTCGCAACATCGTGCCGCGCTTCAGCGAGGACAACCGCAAGGCCAACGCGGGATTGGTCGACGTGCTGGGAAACCTCGCCGCGGCCAAGGGCGTGACGCGGGCGCAGATCGCGATCGCGTGGTTGCTTGCGCAAAGGCCCTGGATTGTGCCGATTCCGGGAACGACCAAGCTGAACCGCCTGGAGGAGAACGTCGGGGCGGCCACGGTCGAGCTTGCGCGGCAGGATTTGTCAGTGATCGACGAGGCCCTGCGCCAGATCACCATCGTCGGCGACCGCTATCCCGCGCATCTGCAGCAACGGGTCGGCCGCTGACTCAACGGGCTGTGCCCGTGAGGCCCGGTCCGGACGAAAGGGTCGGACCGGGCGCTGCGCACGGGGGATGCTGTCTGGTCATCCTGTCGCTGCCTTGGGCCGAGCAAGGGGAATCCACAGACGAATGTCAGGGATTTATTGCCCGATTCTGACCGGGCACGAGTCGCCGCAGGAGGCACTTCGAGCGCAGCATTGCTGGCGGCGCGCTTCAGCCAATGAAAAACGCCGAGATGTCGTTGCCTTCGGCAATCGCCTCATCGAGCCAGTTGGGGCGCTTGCCTCTGCCCGACCATGTGGCTCCCGTTTTGGGGTGCCGATATTTGGGCGCAACTTTGGATCCTTTGAGGCTTGAAGCCCGTGCGTCCAAGTCATGAACGGTTAAACCGTAGTCAGCCATTTTCTTTTTGATGTCGGCAATCACGGTATTAAGTTCCGCTTTCCGGGCCGCCTCGGCTTGGGCCGTCAAAGCGGCGATTTGCACTTGCAGCTCTGCATATGTTGCCATGCTGTCACCTTTAGGTCGTTGGGAAACAAGATTATCGAGTAATGCGAGGTCTTTGGCGATTCAATGGTGTTGCATCCACAACGGGTTTGAGGATGCAAAAGGTCCCATCAAAACCAAAGTATACGGGTAATCCTTTTTTCGATCTCGCATCTCGTAACCGAAGCAATGATTAAACAGAAAAAATTATAGAGCTTGGGCTGGTTTCGTCGGGAGCATTATTCAAACGGATTCCGAGAAATGGTTCGAGCTGTGAACCACGCTCTTTATCCGTGTGCCAGAGGCACAAATCGTGGTGATCCGAAGGGGCTGCGTGATGCCCTTCATATGGGTCCCTGAATCCCTTCAGTGCCCTGTGTCAATATCGCCAATTCGAAACACGTGTGCGCGATGCCAAAGATTCTCGGCCCGCGCGATCAAGGCCGGGCTTTGGCTCGGCGTGCATGGGAACATTCGCGCCGTCTCCAGTCCGCCAATGGAATCATCCTCTCCTGACTCAAGGATGGCCCCGGCGAACATTGCCGTCAACGGTTATCGCCCTTCACAGCATGCCAGAAAGCCAATCCCCCAGCCTTTGCCGCATGGCCGATGGCTAATCCGACTTTCTTGCCTTCATGACCGACAGCCAAGCCGATCTTTTTGCCTTCATGGCCAACCGTACGCGCAGCTGACCCAACGGTTGAACCGGCCTTCTGGGCCGTTTGAGTAAGCTTGCTATCTGTGGCCTGGGCGCACGGAGCGCCCAGGACGATGGACACCATTACGAGTGCGCAGGCTTGCTTGGCAGTTCGTGCGTAGCAAGGCGTGGACTTCGGCATGAATCAATCTCCTCAGGGGCGGGTGGGGGTTGCGCTCGTTAGGGTATCACGCCAATGCCGCTCGCCGCAGCGGTGGCGCTTTGCTTTGCATACACGTCATGCTCACGGTCACCCGCACGCGGCCGCGATGGTTACGATGCAGCGGCGCTGCTTGAAGATCGCCCCTCCGCGTTGTGAGCCGGCACTGATAATGCGCGGATTCGCAATATTCAATGTGTGAACTGAATCCACTGCGCGCGACAAGGCGTCTTGCTAAAGCCCCATTTCCTTGAATACCTCTTTCGAGGCCCGGAAGCTGTCGATGGCCGCAGGCGATCCGCAGTAAATCGCCGTCTGAAGAAGCACTTCTTTAATTTCGTCCTTCGTCACGCCATTGTTGATCGCTCCGCGAACGTGGAGCCGGAATTCATGAGGCCTGTTTAGCGCAGTGAGCATGGCGAGATTGAGCAAGCTGCGATCGCGGCGGGAGAGACCTGGGCGCGACCAGATTTCACCCCAAGCGTATTCCGTCACGAGGTGCTGCAAATCGCGGTTGAAATCGTCGGCGCCCTTAATCGCCGCGTCGACATAGTCAGTACCAAGCACTTCCTTGCGCACCGTCAAGCCTCGATCGAACTGTTCCGGATTCATGGGTTCTCCAAGTATGGGTTATCAAAGTATGAAAAATGCGGCTTCAAGCTCTGCAGAATCAGGGGCCAGAGCCACTTGTGCGTGCCCAAAATACAAAGAAGCGGCGACGCACACGACCGCTCAGAATGGTGTGTTTATAACTTTCGCTGCACGGTTTTACCAGCTCATGACAATCGCTCCCCTAAAGCGACACCAGCGATTTGAAGCGGTCTTGCGGACCGCACGGGGCGTGCCGCCGAATAGCCCTTGCAGGCCCCAGGGCTTGATCGTCCATACCGCTTTGGCGCGCATTTGGCTGTGGAGCACGTCGCCGACGCTAGCCTGATGCTGGTCGGCATGAAGCGCGCATGGGCATCCGTCAACAAGAAGGCGCGTTTGACCAGGTGCTAGGGCAATGCATGTTTCGTCTGTTCCGTGTTGCTGCCTCATGAGACGCCCTTGCGCAACAACGCATGCCGGGACATGCAAGTGCAGAGCCGTATTGCCGCAAATGATTGCGGAGCATCGACGTGTTGATGTCGAGGAGCCCTTAAAGGTGTCGGCCAGTGCTGGTCAGGTGCTCGAGCCCATCGCCTTGCGGCGCGCTGACGCCGTCCGAACCACCGAGAACAGTGTCCCAGAATGCCGTGCGCACGCTGCGACCGGCCGCTTCCAGTGCCGAGGTTTCCACCGCACCGGGTGCGCTCACGTAGCGGCGGACCAGCTCATGAAAGAGCTCATGGTTGCGCAGGAGTAAGGTGTAGGCTGCAGAGGCTTGCCGACGTTGCGGTTGCTCGGCGCACCAAACTCCAAGTTTGCAAAGCTTATGTGCGTTGACCTGGCGGTAAAAGTCGTGGTCAGGTCCGTCACAGGAGTGGATCAACAAATGACGAATGCCGATGCCATGGGCGACAATGGCTTGAATGGCCTTGTCATCGACCTGCAGGACGGTCTCCATCATTGCGACCCATGGCAATTCATGTCGCCAATGGCCCATCCATGTGCTGAGCTGCGTCGCTGGCATCGGGCGCGCGATGACGTAGCCCTGCAGGTTCAGGCAACCCATGACGAATAGGGCGAGCGCTTGCTGTGACGTTTCCACACCTTCAGCGACCACGGTCAGGCCCATCATCTGCGCGGTACGCAGCATTCCGTAGGTGATGCTGAGATTGGCATCATTTTCAAGCAAGTCGCGGGTGAAACAGCGATCGACTTTGACGGTGGATACGTCAAGAAGCTGCAGGTGCGTGAGGCTTGCACTGCCGGTGCCAAAGTCATCGAGGCTGACAAACACACCTAACAACCGGCATGCCTGGACGACTTGCCGGGCACGCGATCCGTTGAGCTGCGCGCCGTGCTCGGTCAGCTCGAGTTCGATCAACTCGGCACCGCCGTCAGGCGCTCGCTTCAAAGCGTCCTCGACATCCGCGACAAAGGATTGATCCAAAAAATGCCGCGGACTGATATTGACGCAGATTTGCAGGCGCAGCCCTTGGGCTCGCCACCGCAATGCCTGCGAGATGGCCTCGTGAAGGACGTAGCGACCGATCTGTACCGCCAATTGGGGATCGTCAAGAACCTCTTCAAAGTCTCCCGCTGGGTGTACGCGGCCATCGTCGTCCCGCAGGCGCAGCAGGGCCTCGACCTTGTCGACGCTAGCTTGCATCCGCCCGAGGGAATCAGGCCTTAGCGACAAGATGGGCTGGTAATGCAGTTCCAGACGATCTTCGCGCAAGGCATTTGAGACCCATCTGAGCAAGGACTCATATCGAGCCACCTCCCTCTCCATGGCTTCACCAAAGATCTGGTATTGGCGGCGTCCTCGCGATTTGGCTGCGTACATGGCCATATCCGCCTGTCGCAGCAAGGTGGTGGCGCCGACCGTCCGATCCAGATACATGGCAAAACCCAAGGACAAGCTGATGTGCTCGGTATGGCCGTCAAGATCCATCGGCGGCTCAACGGCTGCAAGAAGGCGCTCCGCGATGATGCCCAGTTGTTCCGTCGTTTGACAATCAGGCAGGATTAGGCCAAATTCGTCGCCGCCCAAGCGAGCCAGCAAATCCGTGTCGCGCAGGACGCTAGCGAGACGGCGACTGACCTCGATGAGCAGTGCATCCCCAATCTGATGGCCGAGTCGATCATTGATGCTCTTGAAGTGGTCCAGGTCAAGGATGCCCACGACAAGTTGGTCGCTTGCACGGTGTTCATCCAGGCATTGAGCAAGGCGCGCGTCAAAGGCCCGGCGGTTGAACAAGCCGGTGAGTGGGTCCCGATTGATCAGCTGCTCGATCTGGGCCTCTTGCGTCTTGAGCGAGGTGACGTCCTGAAGACTCCACACGGCGCCGCCAGGCTGATGCCCATCGTGCAAGGGAACGTAATTGCCCAGGAAGACGCGGCCATTTGCCAGCTTGATCTCGTCCTGCGCCATTTGGTTTTGATGCATTTGCATCTTGAGTCGCCGCGTTGCGGCTTCGGGGTGCGCGTGCAGGGCTGCAATATGGCCCCAGACATCCCGCCAGGGGCGTCCGACCAGCGAGTTCGGGTCCAGCTTCAGCGCGTATAGATCGACGAAGGCACGGCTGCAATACTGCACCTGCCCTTCGGCGTCAAAGACGATCACACCGGCCGGAAGGTTGTTGAGAATCTGACGAAAGTGGGCATTGGCCGTGGACTCTGCATGGCGCGATTTGTCGAGTTCCTGCCGCGTCAGCAGCGATTGCAGGGCAAGGGAAACCTCCTGGACCATTTGCAGCAACGTACTCACGACATGCGTGTCCGTGAAAAATCCAGGAAGCGTTCCATAGAAGACCACGGCATGATCCGTCGCGCCGGGGTCCAGCGGGAGTGGAAGCGCCAGAATTTCCTCGATGCCATAGGCTTTTGCCTCGGCATGCCAAGGGCGAAACGCGGGCTCATTGATTGTGCAAAAGACGGGTTGTTCGCTCTTGATGCAACGTGCAAATGGGCCTTGTTCGAACTGGGCGCCGTTGAGTGAGATCTGGATGTCGTCCAGATAGCCAGTCTGTCCAGCCGATGCGAGCGGGACGACCTTGAGACGCCCGGCGGCCTCAGCACGCCCGACCCAAACCAGGACACAACCGAGTTGCTCGGTGGCTAATGCGCAAAGCCCCTGAAAGATGGACTGTGTATCGGAGGCGCGCATGGCCATTGCCAGGCTTTGACCCAAAAGTCCCAGCGCGGCATTTTGGCGGGCCTCGGCCTCACAGGCCAAGCGCAGTTGTTCATTCTTTTGCTGCCTATCGCGGAACCACTGCCGCTGCAAGCGCAGGCTCAGACCCATGATGAGCGTCAGAAGCGTGAGCGCCAGGCCGGCCCCGATCAGCGGAGCGAGAACGATCTTTCGCCATTTGGCCCAAACGAGGGGCTTGGGTGCGAAGACAAAGATGTAGAGTGGGAAACCATGGAGTCGCTGAAAGGAGCCTAGGTACTCCGTATCCGACAGTCCGATATTGATCCGGCCGTCAACGTCCCCTTGGGCAGTACCGGGGTGGTCCAGCAAGAATTGGTGTAGCGCTCCGCTTCGGCGTTGCTGGAGGAAAGCGTCCAGTCGCCCATCTGTCTGTCCGATTTTTCCCGGCAGCGGCCACGCGCCAAACAAATACCCATCTTGGCCCAAGAGGCCAATCACCTCGCCATCCGCACGCTGCCGTGGTGTCAACAGGCTACGATACAGCTGGACTTGTCGGCTCATGTCGATGCCACCGACCAAGTAGAACACGCCACCATCGGGTGCCGTTGCAGACATCGCAAGGTGGATGACGAGGCGGTGGATCAGCGGACTGAGAGTCGGGTGGAGCAGTTGCAGGGCCAGCGGCCGGGCGCGGGCGCGGGTCAGCAAACTGCGCAAAGCGAGGTTGCCGTGCAGAGCGAGCGTAGCCGCATTGCCGGGCAGCCCAGTGCTGCTTACGACTCGGCCATTCGAGCTCACGAGACTCAGTACAGCGATTCCAGCATCCGCCCGAGAAAATTGGACCAGTTTTCGATGCAAACTCGCCGGGTCTTGCGCTTGCGACCCCTGAAGTTGCCAGGCGAGAAGGCGCAAGCTCTTTGCGTATTGATCAAACTGAAGCTGAGCAGCTTGATGGGTCAACTGCGCCAAAGCGTGCAACTGGCTGCGTGTTTGATTCAGCTGCTCGCGCCACGTCTGGCTGAGATACCAACCCATACCCGCGACCAAGATGGTGAACGCGCAGGCGTAAAGCCCTAGAGTCCAGCGTCGAAATCGGTCTGCGGAGGGTTCCGGCATGGGCAGGTCTCGAGGAGTGTTTGAGCGCAGCAATCAACCCTGGGGGCGTCCCCCGAGGCTCGGTCTATCCGCCAGATTCAATGGCCAACAGCGCCTGGCAGCAAGACGGTGGCTGGGGGCTGCCCCGAGCACCGCGCCATGTGCCGCCGCAGCCAGCATAACCACGAGCGGCTGCTTGAGCAACCTTCCAGCTGAACCATCAAGCCTGGCGGCGGGGTTTTGGGCTTCGCGTCGAGGTCCGCGGCAAGCCTGGCCGCATGTCCTGTTGATGGTCTGCGGGCGATGCCGAGGCCGCACAGGGCTTCCAAGTTGCAACCAAATCACAACACAACGGAGGTTGCAGCCGCGCGCAGCGGCCAGCATGCTACGCCGTTGCCGATGGGTCTCGTTGTGAGTGCGTGGCCTTTGCGGAGTCGTGATCCGCCGGCGCCGTTGAACGCTGGGTCACGGGCGGCCCATCACGCGCTGCGGCCTGATTCGTGAGCTGCGCAATTTCGTCGCGCAGGTCATGCAGCTCGTGACGCAAAGCCTTCATGTCACGGTAAATCTCGTGTTGGAGTTTCTTCTCGTTCTCGCCGATGAAGAAAGCCGCGATGCTAGCCGTGATCAATGAAAATACGGCGTAGCCAACAATCACGACAAGCACGGCCAGCACGCGGGAGGCTGCAGTGGTTGGCACGTAGTCGCCGTAGCCGACCGTGGCAGCGGTTGTGAAGGCCAGCCAAAGCCCGGTTTCGTAGGAATGGACGGTGGGTTCGACCCAGTAAAACCCAAGCCCCGCCAGCAGCACGGCGCCAAACCCAAGCATGAAGGCGTAGGGAATGGCGTTGGCTGTCACGATACGCCGTACGTAGCTCAGCAACCGAGCGAAGACCAAGCCGATATACGTGATGCGCAGCAAACGAATCAGCGGGATCCACTCACTGTTGAGCCCAACCAGGGGAAGGATCGACGCCACGATGATGAGAACGTTCAGCCAGTTGTATTTGAGGTAACTCCATTTCCGCCGGCAGAGAACCAGCATGACCAGGGTTTCGATCAGGAACGCGCCGAGAATGAAAAGGTCAATACCGAGGCCAAAGGGCTTGAGGGTCCTATCGGGCTGAAGTTCTTCGAGATAGAACGATGGAATGGCCAACAGGGCAATGCCTACCATCAACGGATTGATGCGCTTCTCGAGGGCGTAAACATACGGGTGCTCGCCAGGTGGGGTGCCGTTGAGGCCAAACCAGAAGTTCACATCTTGACGCATGACGTGCGGAGCTCTGGGGTGCGGGCGTTGAAGGCCATGGGGGATCGGGCTTAAAGCGTTATTGTGCCCCTTGTGTGTGCACTGTAGCGCGACCTGGCACCCCCTTGTAGCACGGAGGGCATGGCTCTAGCATGTTGGCACGCCCACCCAACCGGAAAGGATTGCCATGACACCCGAAGAGTTGATTGCAACGCAAAAGGCGCAATTCGAAGCCATGTTCGAGATGGTGACCAAAACCATGGACAGCATGGAGAAGTTGGTGAAGCTGAGCATGCAGACCGTGAAAGAGACGTTCCAAGACAGTGCCGAAGAGACCATGACCAAGCTGTCGGCGAAAGATCTGCAAGGCCTGACGGCAACGCAGGCACAGTGGATGGAGCCAGTGGCCGAGAAAATGCTGGCTTACGCGCAGCACGTGCATGAGATCGCCTCGGGCGCCCAGGCCGACATCGCGAAGACGGCCGAAGCACAAGTGGCGGAAATGCACCGCAAGTTCATGGCCCTCGTGGAGAGTTCCGCGAAATCCGCCCCTGCGGGGTCAGAACCCGCGGTGGCTTTGATGAAAAGCGCATTGGAAAATGCGAATACGGCCTATGAAGCCGTGAGGCAGGCCTCAAAGAAGGCGGCTGACATGGCTGAGACCAGCTTGCGTAGCGCCACCGGCGAGGTCCGCAAAGCGGCGCAACACAGTGCGGCGCGAGCGAAGCGTAAAACCTGAATGGCGCCTGACCCAGCGCGGCTGCGCTAGCGTGGCGCCGGGCGTCGGGCCGTGCCAGGAAGGGGAGTGCGCCGCCACGCGCTCACGAGCGCATGGCGGCGGCAATGTCAAGCGAGCGCAGGCGCAGGTCGGCGTCGAAGATATCGCAAACGAGCATGAATTCATCGGCGCTCGTCGCTTTGGCCAAGGCGTCGAGCCCGTCACGCACCGTTGCGGGTCCGCCAATGACGGCGGCAGCCAGGAAGTCCGCGATTGCCGCGCGCTCCTGCGGATGCAACTGGTCCATAAAGCCTGAAACCGGCGGTTGAAGGCGGCCTCGTTGTCCTGTGATGATGCCGAGTACTCGCTGGTAGGTGCTGCTGGCAAGAAACTGTGCCTCGTCGTCCGAGGGCGCTGCAATCAGCGGTACACCGATGACGACGTAGGGTTCGGCTAGCGCGGCAGAGGGACGGAATTCGCGGCGGTAGAGATCAAGCGCCGGCAGGAGCTGGCGCGGCGCAAAGTGCGATGCAAAGGCGTAGGGAAGTCCGCGCTGAGCGGCGAGCCGTGCCGAAAACATGCTTGAGCCCAAAAGCCAGATCGGCACCTGGGTTCCAGCGCCGGGCATGGCGATCAGGCGCTGCCCAGGCTCGGGAGGGGCGAGCAAGCGCTGCAGTTCAGCCACGTCGCGGGGGAAATCGTCCTCAGTCTCAACGCGATCGCGGCGCAGCGCGCGCATGGTCAACGGGTCGGTTCCAGGGGCGCGACCCAAGCCCAGGTCAATGCGACCCGGGTAGAGCTCGGCGAGGGTGCCAAAAGCCTCGGCCACGACCAGCGGAGCGTGGTTCGGGAGCATGACCCCGCCAGAGCCGACCCGAATGCGCTGCGTGCCAGCGGCGACGTAGCCCACGAGTACGGCTGTGGCCGAACTCGCAATGCCGGGCATATTGTGGTGTTCGGCAAGCCAGTAACGCGTGAAGCCAAGTTTTTCGGCATGCTGGGCGGTGCGCAGTGCGATGGCCAGTGCATCGGCGACGCGACCGCCCTCACGCACGGCGACGAGGTCAAGCATGGACAAGGAGATGGTATTGAGGTTTCGCATGCCCTTCATTTTCGTGCGACTGAGATTTTCTTGCAGGCATCTTGTCCCGTTCCATACTGGCGACGGAGATGACGAGGTGGAGCTAGGAGCCATGCGTCCTGGCGCGCCGCGATGGCTTCGAGTTGAGTGACCCAATGTGCTCGTGGCGCGCACTCTCGGCACGGAAGCCACCGCCCTCATGGCACATCGCTGCCGCGGGCGGCTCGCGTGGATCAAGCGCCAAGACCTGGCTGTGGTTCGGCGTTCGGCTGGCCACAGCGGGTGCTACGAATTTGCCGGCGTGTGCTGGGAAAACCGGCTCGCGGCGCGTCTTCTCCGTGTCGCGGCCGCGATGAAAGAAGGCGCCAATTGTCCCCAGATCCGACAGTCGGAAACTGGGGAGCCGACCGGATCTGTCAGTGTCTGGCGGAAGATCGTAATGCGGGCAGCAAAAGCCCAGTCAGGACGATGAATCCCAGCGCCGACCAGAGTGGCAAGGCGATACCAAACACATATGGCACGTCAGCGCAAAAGCCGTCGGCTTGGAACATCCACGGCACCCAATGGGTGATGGGCCAATGGTTGATCGTTACCGCCAGGGGATCCAATCCGCAGGTCTGCCCGGGGTGCAAAACCAGCCATACATGCTTGGCCGCGGCAGCCAATCCGAACAACCCGCTCAACACTCCCAAAGCGGCAGTCCCGCGGCCTGTGCGCGGCATCTTGCCAATCCGTGCGGCCGACGTTGCCAACGCGAATGCAAGGAGCCCAAGGAAGCCGATGCGCTGCAAGATGCACAGCGGGCATGGAGGATTGCCCAGATGTTGGACCCAAAGTGCGGCAGCCAGAATTCCGGCAGCGCCCAGTGCGGCGACGAGAGTCAGCCAAGTTGCACGAGAACGGAGATTTGAGCCCTTGTCCAAGGATGTGTATGTGTTGTTCATATTGCAGTCATCTTGAAAATACCGGTTGCATTACCGGAGTCGAATCGCATGTCCATGTCTGCCGGGAGCAAGCCACCGGGGATGGCGTCCCGGCTGATGAACTCGAAGAATGAGCCCGGCAGCTCAAGCCTCTGTACGTTTTGCCCTTGCGGCAGGGCGCGCTCTACGGTTGCGGCGCGTAGCGCGGTCTGCCGCACCGTTCCCTCTGCGGAGACTTCCACTGCATCCTTGATCGCATAGCCCTCAGCGCGCAGACTGGCTGCCAGCGATTCCACATCGCTCACACGGTCGGTTGCGTGATTGAATGTTTGTCCTTCCGTGCTGATCCAAGCCATCTCGGCTGACTCCGCGGCAAGCACATCATATTGCGCCACACTGGGCAAAGGGTGTTGGCGCGCGAAACAACGCAGGAGTTGCGGCAGCAACTCCTGCGTTGCATCCAATGGCAGGCTCTCGCCTTGTTGCAGTGCATCGAGCATCGC
>JAKBCY010000301.1 GCA_021807445.1 Pseudomonadota bacterium | reverse complement strand
GCTCGGCGCGAGCGTTGTCTGCGCCGGCGCAGACAGAGGAGCCCGATTCGTCGCAGCGCCCGCCGGAAACCGGCAAGCGCCCGCCAGTTGTGCGGCATGCCGTAGTACGCGCAGTGCCCCCGCAGCACGCTGACGCACCAGCGGTGCTGGTCGGCCAGAGGGTCGTGCATGCGTCGCCGAAGGCATCAAGGCTGCCGTCGCCAAGGTCCTCAAGGCCACTTGGCAGCGATGCCGCGTGCACTTCATGCGCAACGCTCTGGCCCACGCCGGCAAGACGCAGCGGCGCATGGTCTCGGCCGCCATTGGCACGGTGTTCGTGCAGGACACTGCCGAAGCCGCCCGTACGCAATGGCGCACCGTGGCCGAGCAGTTGCGCAGCAAATTCCCCAAGCCGGGCACCTTCATGGACGACGCCGAGCACGATGTGCTGGCATTCATGACGTTCCCCAAAGCGCATTGGACCCCGATCGACTCGACCAACCCGCTCGAACGCCTGAACGCCGAGATCAAGCGCCGCACCAATGTCGTCGGCATCTTCCCCAACGATGCCTCGATCACCAGGCTGGTTGGCGCCATGATGCTGGAGCAAAGCGACGAGTGGGCGCTCAACCGTCGGTACATGCAGCTTGAGGGCTTGCAAACCCTCTGCGATACTGTCCCAACTCGGCTGTCCGCTGTGGCACGCTGAGTATCGTGTACCTCAGCCTGTCCGGGCTGTGGACTTACACCACGCGCCGGGACGCGACCGCCCCCAGCCCCCAAACCCCAATGTGCTGCACGATCATGCTCAAATTTGAGCTCCCGTTAACCACACGAACCTTGTCCTGATGCCTTCCGCCTCCTCGCGCACGTCGCCCTTGCTGACATTGCTCGCACTCACGTTGATTTGGAGTAGCAACTGGATCGTGATGAAGCTGGCCATGTTGTACAGCGGACCTTTCGAGTTCTCTGCGCTTCGCTACGCCGGTGGCACCGCAGCGCTTTTCCTAGTTCTGCGCCTGCGCGGCGAGAGTCTGGCGCTGCCTCCGCTTATCCCTACCTTGCTCATCGGTCTTACGCAGACCACAGGGTTCACGGCTCTGGCCCAATGGGCCCTCGTCCAAGGTGGGGCGGGCAAGACGGCCCTGCTGGTCTACACCATGCCGTTCTGGACCGTGCTGCTGGCGTGGGTCTGGCTACACGAACGCTTGCGCGCCACGCAAATCGCCAGCCTCGTGCTTGCTGCCTTCGGGCTTCTGCTGATTGTTCAGCCGTGGAAAGCGCATGTGGACTGGCAAAGCGCTGGGCTCGCCATCGGTGGCGCGGTGAGCTGGGCAATCGGAACGGTGGCAGCCAAGCGCCTTTTCGTACGCCAAGGCACGGTGCTGTCGCCGCTGCGCCTGACCGCGTGGCAAATGCTGACTGGCACGGTCTTTCTGATCGCGTTGACGTGGCTCGTACCCGAGCGGGCCGTGAGCTGGTCCCCCGGTTTCATTGCGGCGCTAGCCTTCAACATTGTCCTGGCGTCAGGGGTGGCATGGACTCTGTGGCTCGTCGTGGTACAACGCCTGCCAGCTGGTATTGCGGGGCTCTCGAGCTTGGCGATACCTGTAACGGGCGTATTGTTGGCATGGGCTCTGCTGGGCGAACGACCCGATGCGGCGGAGGGCATGGGCATTGTCGTCGTCGCCGCAGCCCTTGGCCTTTTGTTGTGGGCATCGAGCCGCCGTCGCTGATCCCGACACCGCAATCCAGCAAGGGTTCACACGGGCGGCGGCGACGCGGTAGGCTTACGCCCATGCCTCACGGCCGCATGAGCGTGGACTTGCCAAACAGGCTCTCAACCAAGTCCACCGCCACCTCAGCCGTACTGTTGCGCAGATCAAAGGCCGGATTGATCTCCATCACGTCCAGCGAGCGCAGGCACCCTGTATCGCAAATCATTTCCATGCACAGTTGCGCCTCGCGGTAGCTCGGCCCACCACGCACAGCGGTTCCCACCCCGGGCGCGATCTCGGGATCGAGAAAATCGACGTCGAAGCTCACGTGCAAGTGGGTATCGTTGTTCAAGCCGGCCAGTGCCATCTCCATGGTGGCCCGCATGCCGTGCTCGTCAATGAAACGCATGTCAAACACTTCGGGGCCCACGCGATGGACGAGCTGCCTTTCGCCAGCATCCACGCTTCGAATCCCGATGAGACGCAGCCATGCTGGCTCAATGGCCGGCGCGGAGCCTGAAAACTTGAGCAACTCGCGCGGTCCGTGACCGCACAGGCAAGCTGCGGGCATGCCATGCATGTTGCCACTTGGCGTAATTGCGTTGGTGTTGAAGTCCGCATGCGCGTCCAACCACAGCACACGCAGACGGCGACCGCGTGCGCGGCAATGTGACGCCACAGCGCTGATCGACCCAATCGCTAAGCTGTGGTCGCCACCCAGCACAATCGGCAGCTGGGAAGCGCCCAAGGCATCGGTTACCGCAGCAAAGACACCTCGATTCCAGGCTGCAACTTCGGGCAAGTGCCGCCACCCATCGACGGGCGGCTGCCACGGGTTTCCGGGGCCCTGCAAATTACCCGCGTCAACCACATGCAAGCCCAAGGCGCGCAGCGCCTCGCACAAGCCGGCGACGCGCAAGGCCTCAGGCGCCATGGACGCTCCACGCGATCCCGCTCCAACA
>JAKBCY010000065.1 GCA_021807445.1 Pseudomonadota bacterium | reverse complement strand
CGCTCGGCGACGGAAAGGCCTTGGGGATCAAAATGCGTGCCTTGCTGGCATAGTCGAAAACACCAGGCAGTCGCAACGTCTGTGTCCCAGATGGAAGCCCAAGATCGCGAACGATGTGGTCGAAGTTACCTAGGGAAGCCAGCGTGGCCGAGGTAATGATGGCGCCATGCATCTTGCTCCAGAGTCGATCACGAGCGATGCCGGAAGCATCAAATGGGCTCACACAAACTGACCACGACGAACCCGCGAGATCCAGCCAAGCGGCTCGAGGCGCAGATGGTGCCAAGATGGCATCAAGCGTTTGCACGCCGGCTTCAAGGCGCGCCAGATCAAGGCGTAGTTTTGCCGCCAGACCGGCGGCGCTGGCGCGGGCGCGCGGCTGGGAATCCGCCAATGGGCGCAGCATTAACAGCAGGGCATCCATGGCGCTGCGCCACTGCCCAAGCAGGCGAAGTAAGCCGCCTGGCATTTCCCCGCGAGGGAATCGATGCTGCGTCTCGCCATCGTGCGTCATGTTGAAGGCGGCTTGATTGATCGCTTTGCACAACCCGGAAATCATTTCCGACGACATATCAGCCGCCGGCTTGGCCGACCCGTTCATGGAGCCAATGGTCTTGGCGATCGACCGCGCCTCGTCAGGCGAGACCACGATCTGCTGCCGGAAGCTAGCGATGATGTGCTCGTTCAGGTGGTGCCCCTCATCAAACACATACAGGTTGCGCTCGAAGTCGCACATGACGCCCTGTTGGGCGGTGCTGAGCGTCGTAAGCAGGTAGTCGTGGTTGGTGATGACGACTCGCGCGGATATCGCCTGATCGACGGCCTGGTAGTACGGGCAGTCACCGTAATCGGGGCAATCCTTGCCATCGCAAAGATTGCGGTCATTTTGCACGAGAGCCCACGTTGGGTAAGACGGCGGGGATTCCAGGGCGTCACGGCATCCGTTCCACCCGCCGCGCAAGGACTTCCGCAAACCGCCAAGCGCTGCGGACTGTTCCTCGTCCTCAAACATCGACCCCTGTGTGGCCGCTACACGCAGCCGCGCGGGACAAACATAGCGCCCTCGGCCCTTGAGCACCACCGAAGGCAGTGTGAGCCCGAACTTCGAGAAGGCTTCGACAACAGTCGGGACATCCTTGTGAATCAACTGATCTTGCAACCCCACTCCGGCCGTGCTGACAATCAAGCGCTTGTCGCGAGTGCAGGCGATGACGCCACCGCCAATCAGATAGGCCATGGATTTGCCGGTGCCAGTTGGCGCCTCGATCAAGGCCGGCGATCCAGCGGCCAGAGATCGAGCGACTTCCTCGGTCATGCGGCGCTGTGACAGCCTGTCGCGCAGTCCGGTGGACTGCAGATGGCTATAGATGCGCTCGATGAGCGCAGATTCCTGCGGGGTCAGATCGGGGGTTTCCATGCATCCATGTTCGCCCCCAAAGCGCTCGACGCAACCCGCGAAAAAGGCTAGGTCTAGTCGCTCAATCGCCGAACTGAAGTGCAGCCGCTGATGTTGCGACACGATCCGCGTCGATGGCGCCAAGGCAGTGATTCGTCAGCCGCGATACGGACTGCATCGCTGGCTTCATGTACTCCCAGCGCTCTGGCGTTGATACGACCATCCCATAGATTTGCGCCCGGTACAAAATCGCAGCAGTTGCGTCGAGTCTGCGGAACTGCACCATGAGTCGAGAGGCGGCAACGTCAACAATGCGCACGACGATATCGTGTCCAGATAGGGGCCGATCCTGCCACCGGTCCAGGTGGGTGATATCGGCTTCGAGCATCGTGACCTCCGCGGCAATTTCGTCAATCATCCGTATGGACGTTTTGCGAAACTTATCGTCAGAGCGTCCTCGCAAAAACATCTTGCGAGAAAGCCAGTTGAATTCCCGGCGGAACAAGCGGCCCACATAGGGGGTCAAGATCCGGCAGTTCACTTGGGCAACCAAGCGAGCCTCAATGCCGTCAAGCGCATCCGTATCGCGAATGACCAGAGAAGCAGGAGCGGTAGGGTGGGGGGTCTGCGTGTTTGTATCCATGCATGAATGCTGCGAGGAAAACACCATGAATCCGCCACAAATGCGCGGCCCTCATGCCTAGGATTCATACATCGGAAGCAATCTTCGTTGTCGATCGCGCCAGTTATCAAGGCAGATCGTCGCCGTATGGACGTTGTAGCCTCCGTGTCGTTTTCACTTGCCGCATCAGCGGAATATTGAAATCCGGTCGAGCGCAAGCTCCCGGTCTCTGCGACCAGCCCCTCGCAGTAGCTACTGTGTCATCCGGATCGGGCGATCTGGAATTTTCGCAACCACGCGCCGTTGCCTTGCAACCGGCGTCTAAAAGCGAACGTGATCCTGCGTAAATGGCGCAGGGATTAGCCGACGGCCGATCCCCCAACCCCGATCTCCGGGACACCGATCTTGTGGCGTCTCGCGTAGCGCAAGCTGCGAGCGACCGTACACAAGCGTCTCGTCGATGATCAGGGAAGGATTCGCAGGCGCGCGCATACGCCGCGCTGTGATGATGTTGTCTCCAGGCTCCCTCGGGGAGCTTTGCGTCGACGAAGGCCATCGCGCCTTCGTCGACTTTTTTTTCCACCGTCGAGGTTCTGCGATGCGTCCATGAAGGCTCATCGCACAGCCCCGCAAGATCGGCATCCCCGCCGAAGCCAAGCGATGCACCGGCGCGATCTCCAAACGCCGCGTCGTGGCGCATAGACCGCCAAAAACCAGGCTGTTTCCAACCCCCTATCGGGGAACAAGCCAAGGAGTCTCAATGAGCTATTTTTCAGAGCGCCTTTCGGCGCGCGCCAGGCCGTCCTATGCAGGGGTGATTCGGCCAGGCGTACGCCGGTTGACCAAGACGGCGCGAGAACACACTCGCGCCAAAGAAATCCTCGAAATCTTCAACCGAGCGGACCTCGGCGAAATGCGCTTCGAAGAGGCGCAGAAGGAAATCGAAAAACGGACCGGCCTCGCGAACGCGATGCACCCGTCCAACGCGTCGTATTTTTCGGTTTTCGCGACCGACTTCACCGTTCCGGAGCATGCTCGCATGCTGGTGGAAAAGTACGGCGAAGATCGCGGCGAAGGCCGGCGGCTGTACCGCTTCCCCGTGGTGTTCCCGACCATCGATATTGATCGGATTCTTCCTGGTGGCTTCCGCCGGTCCAAGGGTGACCCAGCCTATTTCTCGACACAGGGAAACGATGGCGTTCGCTACTGCACCTACCACGAGCACCTGAGCCCGGATCAAATTCAAGATCAGCGGCGCCGGCGCATCATTCAGGTACGCCCAGAACCAAAAATAAGGGGGCAATGCGACCCGGGAAAATGCACAGAATTCGCTGAAGGCACATGCCGGTTCGCCGGCGATCTGACCTTCTACATTCCTGGCATCCCCATCGGAGGGTTGCTCAAGCTCACCACCGGCAGCGAATACGCCTCTGAAGCGATCTACATGGAATTGGCGAGAATCAAAGAAGTTCTCGGGACCATTCCTCAGGTGCATCCTTTCGACCCCGGCATGCCGCCATTCATGATGGCGAAAGAACTGCAACCCAGGACGTATTACGACCAACGCAGCGGTGAGCGCAAGCGCGCTGAAAACTGGGTTCCAATCCTGGTGCCGGCATTCGATATGGGCGCTTTGGTCAGCGGAGCAAGCCCGCTTCTTGAGCGGCCGAAAACGCCACAAGCGTGGTTGGCAGCGCCCTATCCCGAAGCGACTCACAAGAGCCAGGTTCTGGACGCCACACCATCCGCGCCGATCGCTCTGGACCCCCAAGGCGCAACTTCGACAAGCCACGATGGCCCCCATGGATTGATGGGCGTGGAACCACCGATCTACGATCCGGCGGACGATGCCGCGGCCACCACGCCGCCTGGCGCAGTCCCGATGCCACAAGTCACTCCATCGAGTGACGCGCAACTCGGCGATTTCGTCGACATGACGGCACCACGCGTCTTGGCCTGGGTGGAATCGCTTGGCGGCGACGCACCGGCTCTGGCTGTTGCGAAAATCCTGGGCGAGATGGGCAATGACGTGCTCCAGGCTCACATGTCCATCTCTGAAATTGTCCGAAGCAGCGGCATCACCAAGGAGCAATTTCAGGCCTACATGACGGGCCGCTACGGCAAAGGATGGGGGCGCAACGCCTCCGTCTACAAGGACGCGCTCATCAACCTCAAGTCGATGCAAAACGACGGAAGCATGCAGCAAACCATCAGCGCAGCCATCCCTCAAAGATGAGTTTCCGCGGCACTCGTACGCCGCTTCCGCCTCCGCAAGGGGGCTTTTCCGTGATCCACCACGGACAAGCCTCTCACGACACCCCTCTTCATTCCGCGTCCATGCGACGCACAACCAGAGAGGTCAATATGGCACATCAACTCAGTTTCAATGCGGTCACGGGCTTAGCAGAAATGGCCTATGTCGGGGAGGTCCCCTGGCATGGTTATGGGCAAACCCTGGCAGCCGGTGCAAGCATCGACGAATGGTCCAAGGCAGCGCACATGGACTGGAGCATTCTCGATGCCCCGGTGCTATTTAGCCCGGAGGGTACCGATCCTGCCGCGGTGCCCGGCAAGCGTGTGCTTTACCGAAGCGACTCGCACTCACCGTTGTCGGTGGTCAGCGATCGCTACCAAGTCGTCCAGCCCACAGCCGTGCTCGCGTTCTTTCGCGACCTCACCGAGCAGATGGGCTTCGCGCTGGAAACGGCGGGCGTCCTGCAAGGCGGCAAGAAGTTCTGGGCCATGGCCCGTACCGGTGATGACGCGGAAGTCACGGACGGCGACAAAGTCGCGCCGTACCTGCTGCTCGCGACGTCCTGCGATGGAACGATGTCGACAACCGCTCGCATGACCACCATCCGCGTTGTCTGCGCAAACACGCTGGCCGTCTCTGCGGATCATGCCTCGTCGCAATTCAACTACATGCATTCGAGTGCATTCGACGAGAAAACGTGCAAGCGCGATCTCGGTTTGCTGCATGCGCAGGAGTCCTTCAGCGCCTTCATCGAAAAGTCGCGCAAGCTTTCGGCGATCAAGATTTCTTTCGCGCAAGCGGAAGATATCGCACGACGCGCGCTGCTCATCGGCGATCCCGAGAAAAAGCACAGCGGCCTGGACAAGGTCATGTCGCTTTTCACGGGCGGGGCCAAGGGCGCTGACATGGCGGGTCAAACGGCCTGGGGGCTGCTCAATGCGGTCACCGAGTACGTGGACCATCATGGCCGCAACCGCACGGAAGAGTCGCGTCAGAACGCCGCATGGTTCGGCGCGGGCGCTGAGGTCAAAGGACGTGCCGAGGGCATCGTCTCCAGCCTGATCGCCGCGTAAATCAACCACCCAGGACTTAAAGCCTGGGTCTCTCCCACAAACTGAAAACGGAATCCCCGCAAGGGGGTTCTCCAGATGCAACGACGCATCCGGGGAGCTTCTTTGATCTCGCCGTCCATACGGCACAACAGGAGAAATTCATGAAGGTTGCACATTTCAGCGATCTACACTACTCGGCCGGCAACCTGACCGAAAGCCAGCGCTGTTTTTCGGCAGCCGTCGATTCCGCCCTTTCCACTGGAGTCGATCTGGCCGTTATCAGCGGCGACAGCACCGACCACGCCCTGTCGGCGCATGAGCCAGCGCTGGCTGCGTTAGCGCGCGAAGTCCAGCGGCTCGCCAACCACTGCCCGGTTTTTATGCTGCAGGGCACGTTTTCGCATGAGCCACCCGGAACGCTGGCCGTTCTGGAGCTGGTCGGTGGGAAGTACCCGGTGCGAATGGCTGACAAAATCGGACAGATCGCCGTCCGACATGGCGTGTTCGTCGCGCCAAAAAACGGGATTTTCTGGGATGTGGCCATCGACGGGCCAGCGGAAATCGTTCTCACCGCCGTTCCAACCGTGAACAAGGCGCACGTCATTCCTTTGGATGGTGGCGCTGAAACGGCCTATGTGGAGCGGTTTGCCGCGGTGCTGCGCGAGTTTGGCGCCGTCAATAGCAGATTGCATGCCGAAGGCCTTGCGACGATGGCTGTCGGCCACGGCACGGTGGACGGATGCACAACAGAGCATGGCGTGCCGATGGATGGATTCGATCACGAGTTCAGCCTGGATCGCATTTTCAGCACGGCAGCGGATGCCTTCGCACTGGGGCATATTCACAAGCACCAGCACTGGCATCATCAGTCAGGATCCCGATTGCATCGGGCCGCATACCCGGGATCAATCGGACGGTTCCATCATGGCGAAGATGGCGACAAGGGGTTTCTCCTTTGGTCCGTCGAACCAGGCCGCGCCGAATTCGAGTTTGTGCCGACACCGGCGCAACGCACGATCGACATCATTTTTGTCGGCCCGCCTGACATGGATGAGATCGCGCGTCGATCCCTGGAATGCGCTGGTGCTCGCGTGCGTCTGCGCTACGAGATCGACGAGGAGCATCGTCAGTTGGTCGACCGCGACGCCATTCGCGCCTTGCTGGTGGACGCAACGGATGTCCAGATCGAAGGCAAGGTCCTGTCCGTCCAGCGCCGTCGTGCCGAAGGCGTCAGCATCGAACCATCCCTGGAAAAGCGCCTGCGAATCTGGGGTGATGCCACGAACACGCCGACCGACCCGTTGCTGGAAAGACTTAACCGTCTTCACCAGGACCCGGAGAAGGTGTCCGAGAGCATCGTCGAGGCGTTGCTGACTCGCGCATAACAAGGACAGTCCACCGGTGTCACCGGTGGACTGAATCCTTCTTCAAATCGCGACGATTCATTCGTCATCGCCCATCCATCCGCTTGAGAATATCCCTATGCTGCTGAACGCCTCGGTGTTCCGTGGCATGGGGATGGTCTCGCATCGGCCTGAAGCCGTATCGTTTCGAAGCCACCGCACAAGCGGAAAAGGAAAGAAATGAGACCACTCAAGATCATGCTCGAGGGGTTCCTGGGTTTCGCGACCCAAGGCAAGCCCAAGATCACCCTGGATTTGTCCATCTTGGGTGACGCAAAATTGGTGGCGCTGGCTGGCCCCAACGGCGCTGGCAAGACCACCCTGATGGACAACCTGCACCCGTTCCGCGTGATGCCATCGCGCTGGAATTCACCAACCCCTGGCGGCGGATCCTACTGGGACCAGGTGCAGCAAGGTGATGCGCGCAAGGAGTTCGAGTTCGAACACCAGGGCGCCCTCTACAGGTCGTTGCTGACATTTCGCAGTACCGCGAAAACGAAAAAAGCTGAGGCTTATTTGTTCCGCCTTGACGGCGAAGCATGGGTCCCAGCCAAAACCCAGTCGGGCGTTGAGTCCGACGGCAAGACCGACACCTATGACGCCGTCCTGGAGGGGGTTCTCGGCAAGTCTGAGGTGTTTTTCCACAGCGTCTTCAGTGCGCAGTCGCGCACGCCGCTCTCGGACATGTCAGCCGGCGAAGTCAAGTCACTTCTCTCTGGAATGTTGGGGCACGACGCGCTACGCGAGCAATCCGCTCGCGCATCAAAAGTTGCATCTCTGCTCGGCGCCTCACTGACGACACTGCAGACCGCCGCGCGCTCACGCGACACGGACCGCGACGCCTCGGCACAGGCCAAGCGCCGGTTGAGCGAGGCTGTAGAAGGGCTAGCCAACGCAGAAGCCGATATCACGCGCCGCGAAAGCGCGCTGACAGCCGCGATCGACGCGCTGACGCAGGCACAGGTCAAGGCGAGCGGCGAACAGGCCCTCGTCACGCAGCGCACGGTTCTGACGGCGCAGATTGCGCAAATTCGCGTCGACGGTGCGTCCGTTGTGACGCGGATGGAGCGAGACGGGGCTACGGCATTGCGTGCATTGACTGAGCGCCTTGCCAAGGAACAATCTTCCATGTCAGCGCTGCGTGCGGACATGGCCCGGGCGAATGAACAGGTTCGCCGAAGCGACCAGCAACTATCCGCTGAAAGCGCGATCCGGCAAGCCGTCGCCGATGTCTCCAGCATAGATCGCGAAGTCGAGGATCTCGTTGCTCGCAAGGCGGATCTGGATGCCCCAGTCAAGGCCGCGTTGTCAGCCAGCGCTGAACTGGCAACAATCGCTCAGCAGATGGGCCAGGCGCAAGCCAATGGCAAATCGATTGCTGACCGTGTCGCCCAGATTCGAGAGACGAGCGACATCATGTCCAACGTCCCATGCGGTGGCACCGAGATGCAATCCAGATGCCCTCTGCTGGAAAAAGCAAGAGAGGCGAAAGCCGGGCTCGCTCCGATGGAGTCCACTCTGCATGACATGCGCGCCTCTTACCGTCAGTTAGTCACCCGGCATGAGCAGGCGAGCAAGGCGGCTGATGATGGGCGCCAAATCCAGACAAAAGCCGATGAACTCCAGCGCCAGATTGACGCACTGAGCAAACGCCGCCAACAGGCTGCCGCGCTCTCGGCGCAACTCGCCGGATTGGATCGTGAGCGACAAGTCAAGCAGGAGGCTTTGGAGCGGGCCACCAAGGCGCAGGCTTCCATCGTCGAAGCAGACATTGCGCTCCAGTCCATCCAGGGGCAAATCAGCCGCGAACGCGAACGTCAGTCCAGCGACGTTGCCGTAGCGCGGGCACAGACTGAGGCTCGCCTGAAGCAAGTGCAGACTGCGCTCGCAGACCTGCCTCAGGCGCAGGCGGTCGAGGCGCTGCAGCAGGCCGAAACAGCGGTCACTCAAGAGCGACAAGGCTTGTCAATCGCCAAGTCAACACGCGAACGCATCGCGGCGGAAGTCGCTGCGCAACGAACTGTCGTCGACCAGACGACCGCCATCGAAGACCAGTCCAGGAAGGCATCCGAAAACGCGCAAGCGCTGTCGGACGAAATTGCCAACTGGACGTTGCTGGCGAAAGCATTGGGCAACGATGGGCTCATTGCGTTGTCGATCGATGACGCAGGGCCAGAGATCGCGGCACGCTGCAACGCGTTGCTTGAGGAATGCTACGGCGGGCGCTTTGCGGTCAGCATCGAGACGCAGAAATCCACCGCCAGCGGTGAGGTGCGCGAAACCCTGGAAATATGGGTGGATGACACCGCACGCGGGCAGCGCAAGCCACTGGGGTTCTTGTCAGGTGGTGAAGGCGTGTGGGTGAATGAGTCGTTGGTGCGAGGGCTTGCGTTGTACATCGCCACGCGCAGCGGCAACAGCTACGGCACTTTGTTCACCGATGAGGCCGATGGCGCCCTGGATCCAGAGCGCAAACGGCAATTCATGCGGATGAAGCGCACGGTCATCGAGCAAGGCGGGTTTGAGCGCGAGTATTTCATCTCGCACACTCCCGATCTGCTGGAGATGGCTGATGCGCGGATTGACGTCACGACTTTGTAACGTCAGGGAGGGCCGCGAGGCTTTCCCCCTGCTGGGCTCAGCAGGGGGAAAGTCTTGAAAAGACTGCGTGCTGTTCAACTTCTCCAGGAGAGAAATCATGCAACAAGCGGTCGCACAGAAAAGCATGCCGACACCATGGTGGCCCAAACCCACCACCAAACCATCTCGCCGCACCACGCCTGCACCACGAGCCGATCTTCTGGGAGAGGCATCTACGGATTTTTTACGCAACCTGTTTGAAACCCAGGCCACGCCGGCCAACGACGGTCCTGCGGCCGAGGACAACCACTCGCACGACCGGCCCACGAAAGACTGGATGGATGTGGTTGCACGCAACGCGTTCTGGCAAGCCGTTGACGCCATTCGCGCGCACAAGACATGGACACCGGCCCCGCAGGCTCCAAGCCTGTTCGGCGACGTGACTCGTGACATTGATCGCAAACTCGTGACGGAGTTGGCATGGATCTTTGCCGCAGAAGACGAGCGCGCGCCACTGCCGTTCGAGTTGGCGGCCGATGCCGTTGGCATCGACCAAGCCAGGTTCCGTCGCATCTGTCAAAGAGCCTTCCCCGAAGAATGCGCGTGGCTTGAAGCGCATGTTGGACCGCTGCAAGGCGTCTGATACGTCAAGAAAGTCGCAAGACATTCCCCCTGCCGATGCGGCAGAGGGAAGGCCAAACGCCTTTTCGGTTACCCAAGTCGCAGCAGCGAAACGGGCAGCATCGGAGTCGAACCATGGAAATCATCGGATTTATTGTCATCGGGTTTGTCGCGTTTTTTGCGGCAACCTCGCATGCGAGACAGCATTACCAGCGGCAAGTAGACATCTACAACCAGGCGGTCGAGCGCGGGATCAAAGCGCGCGATGACGAGCACCGCAAGATCGCGGTCCACGTCAAAGAGCAGATGGTTCGCGAGGGCCTGGCGTTCGCGTTCGCGTCCGCTCCAAAGGGCGCGAAACAGATGGATGCCGAATCTGCTGGGATATCCCTGCAGACACAGGCGCCATCGTCTCCGGCCACGTCAGGCAAGGTGGCGGTTGAGCCATTGCAGCAGGGCACTGGACGCGTCGTCTTCTTGGGCGAAGTCTTTGACAGCGCCAAACAATACGACATCTTCACTTGCCGCTTACTGGGCAAGGACGGCGAAGTCGAGTTTCGCGGGGCCCAGTTGAAAAACGAGGGGCTGCGCATGGGTGATCTGGCTTCGATTCGACGTCTTCCGAGTGAGTCAATCACTCGTCCGGACGGGTCGACTCGGCGCCACAATCGATTTGAAGTCGTCAAGATCGATGCCGCTCCTGCGGCACACGATGAAGCATCGCAAGAGGTTTTGTCGGACCTGCCTTTGCCGGCAGTCTCCGCCGGAGCGTAATCAACCAGGAGGGCTACGCGCCCTCCACATCAACTTAAAAACATGTCCATCAACAAAGTCATGCTCATCGGCCATCTCGGCCGCGACCCGGAAATCAAGTACGCCGCCAGCGGCGCCGCGATTGCCAATGTTTCTATCGCCACATCGCGCAACTGGAAAGACAAATCCAGCGGCGAGAAGAAGGAAGAAACCGAATGGCACCGCGTGGTGTTCTACGACAAGTTGGCCGAGATCGTCGGCCAGTACCTCAAGAAAGGATCTAGTGTCTACGTCGAGGGTCGCTTGAAAACCCGCAAATGGACCGACAAGGACGGCGCCGAAAAGTACACCACCGAAATCATCGCCGAAACGATGAACATGCTCGGTGGCGGCAGTCGTGATGGTGGCGGCTCGTCCGACGGTGGTGGGCAGCGTCAACAAGCTCCCAGTCAACCGCAGCGCCAGCAGTCCAAACCAAGCCGCAATTTCGACGATATCGGGGACGACATCCCGTTCTAGACTGGAATACGCAAGGTTACAAGTGCCCGGCATCAGCACGATGTTGGGTCTGCATCGCAACCCCGGAAGAGATCTTCCGGATAGCGCCACGCAACATGCGCGCGCTATCCGGAGGCACTTTGTTTCACCCAAGAAAGGGGACGATGATGATGCTCGATTTGCATGCAATCGACTGGCCCGAAACGCTCGAGCGTTTCGGCGTCGATTCGCACTATCTCAAAAACAAGCAGGGGCCATGCCCAATGCACCCGGAGTCCGGCAAAACCAAGTTCCGGTTCGACAATAAATGGGGGAAGGGGGGATGGTTCTGTAACGACTGTGGCGCCGGCGATGGACTCACTCTGCTGCGCTTGTTTACCGGGCTACAGGATCGGGAAGTCTTCGCAAAGCTCAGAGAACTGCAGCAGACCGGACAAACCCAACCGGTGCAGCGGCCACATCAGACGCCCTGGTGTGCCGACGAGATCTCCGATGAGGAGAAAGCCAAGCGCAGGGCGCGGCTTCAGCAAGCGTGGAGGCGATCCTCAGCGGTCAAGGAAGATTCCCCAGTCCTCGCTTACCTGCAGCATCGGGTTCCATGGTGTCA
>JAKBCY010000300.1 GCA_021807445.1 Pseudomonadota bacterium | reverse complement strand
ATCGAACTTGCTTGTGATGAATGATCCTTTCCTCTGCTTAGGACTGCCTTAAGTGCCCAAACCGCGGGGGTTTGTAGGGCCTTTGCAAGGTCGGGGCCGGCACCGGTTGCTCGCGCCTTTCGCCGTTGCAGCTTGCGGCCGCACAGCGCGCTGGGTTATGGTGGCACGTACTGCTCGCATTGGAGTTGGCACATGGGCCCGCGTTTTATGTCGAAAGCCTTGATGCAGCGGCTGCTTGCCGCACTGCCGGTCGCGCTCATATCTTTGGCCTGTCAGGCGCAGTCGCTATCGCCCATGCCACACACGTGGGCTTCACAGCCCTGTGCCGCGGAGCCATCAGGCATCGTGCACCTCGAAGGCGTGGCGCGCAGCGAAGTCAAGCCAGACCGCGCTGTGGTGACATTGGCCGCCGTGCGCCAGGGCCCCAACGCGGCAGCCCTCAACGGGGAGGTCGCGAGCTTGCTGCATGCGGCCGTTGAGGCCGCACATGCGACAGCGGGGGTGGCGGTCCAGACTGGAGGCTTTCAGACCACGCCAAGCTACAAGATGGTCTCCGGTCAGAGCGAACAGGACGGTTGGACCGTGCGAGCGCAGATCATCCTCAAATCAGCGGACTTTGTTGTCTTGGGGCGCTTACTTGGTCAGCTCGCGCACACCCTGCAGGTTGAGGGCACGGGAACTGAGATCTCGGGCGATCTCCAGGGGCGTGAACAAGCGCAGCTCACGAAACTGGCGATTGCTCAGTTTCGCGCCCGGGCTCAGGCCACGGCGCACGAGTTTGGTTACCGGGACTACGTTCTGCGCGACGTCAGCGTTGGGAACTTGCAAGGCCTAACCCCTACGCCACGACCCATGTTTCGCGCGATGGCCGCTGCTAGCCCTGTCGAGATGCCCATACCCATAGAGGCTGGCTTGTACACCCTAACCGTGAGTGTGAACGGCTCGGTGCAACTGCAGCGCTGAGTGCCGGTCCGACCGCCCCATGTGTGAATTATTCGCTGTCAATAGCGCCCGCCCAGCGCGGGTCCGACTTCGCTTCGCCGAGTTCGCGCTGCACGGAGCGCACGTTCACGGTGGAAACCCCGATGGGTGGGGCGCAGCCTATTTCGACGGCGCCGAGGCCCATGTTCTACGGGAGCCCCTGCCTGCGGTGCAAAGTGCCTTCGTACGCGTGCTCGAAGATCACGATTTCCACAGCGTTCTCGTCCTGTCGCATGTGCGTCGCGCATCGCGCGGGCCGGTGACTCTGGCCAACACCCAGCCGTTCTCGCGCGAGTTGGCAGGGCGTAAGCATGTGTTTGCCCATAACGGCGACCTGCCGGACATCCAGACGCGCTGGCCGCTTGGCGCTGGATGTTGGGCTCCCATCGGGCAGACCGATTCGGAGCATGTGTTTTGCCAGTTGTTGCGCATGATTGCACCGCTGTGGCAGAGGGAGATCCCGAGCGTGGAGGCGAGGCTCGATGTGGTCGCGTCTTTCGCTGAGGGATTGCGGCCTATCGGTCCGGCCAATTTCCTCTACACGGACGGTGACGTGCTCTTCGCCCACGCGCACCGCCGTCGCCAGCCAGACGGAGTGGTTTGCCCACCTGGACTGCATCTGTTGCGTCGGAACCCGGCGGGATCGCATGTTCATGAAGCCGCGGGGATGCAGGTGCGCAGCAGCCACACCACTGGCCATGCCCTGAGCATGCTGGCCAGTGTGCCCCTGGGCGATGGTAAATGGGAGGCGCTCGCCGAAGGTGAAATCGTCGCCCTGCGCGAAGGCCGATTGGTTGCGAGGCGCGTGGGGAGCACGTGACTGGGCTGTCGGGCGCAACGCGCTTGTCGGACAATGACGCATCGGTCGTGCATTTCCCTTCCGCTCTACGCCTATGCCTCGTCGGTTCCTTTGGTTGATCTTTGCCCTGATAGCGTTGGGGCTGGCCACCTTTTGGGTGCTTGACTGGTGGCGCGGGCCGCTGGTCGTGGCCTACCGGGTGGAGAGCCGACCGCTGGTGCAGGACGTGGTTGCCACTGGTCGCATCATCACCCCGTCGCGCATCAGCGTGGCGAGTGAGGTCACGGGGGTCGTGATCAAGCGCCTGGTCGATCGGGGTGACGAGGTGCGACCCGGCGAGGTCCTTTTGGAGTTGCGCTCTGACCAGGCGCGCGCGCAGCGCGATCAGGCGCAGGCCGCGCTGCAGCAGCTGATTAGACAATCGCGGCCACAGGCGCACGAGACGCTCGTGAGCGCCGAGTCGATGCTGAAGCTCGCGCGCAGCGAAGAAGCGCGCGCGCGAGCGCAGATCGTGCAGGGGGCGGTTTCGCAACAGACCCTGGAGCAGGCGCAGCAGGCGCTGGCCGCAGCCCAGGCTCAGGAGCGCAGCGCGCGCGCTAGTTGGGATGCTGACAGGCCTGGTGGCGCAGCGGAGATGCAGCTGCGTGCCGCACTTGCGGCGGCCAATGCCGTGCAGGCGCGCGGATTCATTCGCGCGGAGGTGGCCGGTCAGGTGCTCACGCGCAACGTGGAGGTCGGCGATACGATCACACCCGGACAAATCCTGTTTACTCTGGCGCGAGCCGGCTCCACGCAGGTGTCGTTGCCAGTGGATGAACAAAACCTTGAGCACTTGGCGCTTGGCCAAGGAGCCCAATGTCTGACGGACGCTTTTCCCAACCGAGCTTTTGGCGCCGCACTCACATTCATCGCTCCTGCGGTGGACGCCAGAGGC
>JAKBCY010000299.1 GCA_021807445.1 Pseudomonadota bacterium | reverse complement strand
GGCTTCTTCCTGCGAGAAACCGTAGTGGCGGGCAATGGCCTGGGTCAGTTGCTGGCCACCGAACGTCTGGTCGCGGTCATACTGGGTTTCGCCGTTGCGCAGCACCTGCATCGAGGTGCTGGAAGCGCCGATTTCAAACAGGGCGACGAGCAGGTCGTGGCCACCACGTGGCAGGCGCTCGATGAGTCTGCCGGCAGCCAGCCGCGACGCAAAGGAATCGATGTCCATGATCTGCGGCCTGAGCCCGGCAGCCTCGGCGATGGCCTGCCGATCTTGCACCTTGTCGCGCCGCGAGGCGGCAATCAGAACCTCTTGGTCGCCGGGGGAATTCAAGCTGGGACCGAGGACGCTGAAATCGAGTGCGACATCTTCAATGGCGAAAGGGATGTATTGGTTCGCTTCCGTCTCAACCTGAACCTCGACCTCTTCTTCGCGCAAATCACCAGGCAGGACGATTTTCTTGCTGATGACGGCGGACGATGGCAGCGCCAACGCCACGTTTTTGGTTTTGGCGCCGCTCTTTTTGACCAGCTTGCGCACAGCATCGACCACGTCATCGTGCTTTTCGATGTTGCCGTCGGTGATGGCCCCTTTCTCGAGTGGCTCGATGGCGGCGCGCACCAGGGTGTAGCGATTTTGCTCATCCAGCGCCAACTCGACCAGCTTGACACTTGAGCTGCTGATGTCCAGGCCGATCAGCGGCGCGTAACGCTTCCGAAGCAAGCTGCTGAAGATGGACAACACAACCCCCTGAATGAGTGGAACTTGAAAAAGCCCGCTTGGAACTGATGGCTATTGAGGCCCGGGTGGCATCAGTTCAATGTTTTTTTCAATCCTAACAACAAGTGTTTGATTGTTTGTCAGGTTTTCCCGCGGCCAACCGGGATTCGTTGCAAAAGGCCCACGGGGGCACAGATGAGGGTGACACGCTCACTGGAAAATCCCGGCGGCCCTCCGAGAATTTTTACAATCGGACATATCCTCGCGGTGAGTGCTTTCCCTGGGTATCGCGCCAGCAGTCCCGCTGTCTTCCACCGCGTCCCGAGCGGCCCTCTCCCGCACCGCCCACAACCCCCGGAGCTCTATGGCGACCTCCCCGCCCACCAAGACGACGCCTGCCCCTAACACAGCCCCTCGCCGCATGGGAGTGCGGCTCGTGAGCGTCCTCATCGCCACGCTGTTGGGCTCGTTGTTGGCCGCGTGTTTGCTCGTCGGCGTGGTTCTGGCTTTCGCCTGGCCGCGCTTGCCCGACGTTCAACAACTGCTCGACTACAAACCCAAGCTGCCGCTGCGGGTGTACTCGGCCGACCATGTCTTGCTCGGCGAGTTCGGCGAAGAGCGTCGGGACTTCGTGCCGATCGGGCAGATCCCCAAAGTCATGAAGCTGGCTGTACTGGCGACGGAGGACGACCGCTTCTATCAGCATGGCGGCATTGACTGGACGGGCGTTGCCCGCGCCGCGCTGGCAAACCTGCACAAGGCGAAGAGTCAGGGTGCGTCGACCATCACCATGCAGGTCGCGCGCAACTTTTATCTCAGCAGTGAAAAGACTTTCACGCGCAAGCTCTTCGAACTGCTGCTCGCGCTGAAGATCGAGCGCGAACTGAGCAAGGATCAGATTCTGGATCTCTACATGAACCAGATCTACCTTGGCCAACATGCCTACGGTTTTTCAGCCGCGGCGCAAACTTATTTTGGCAAGCCTTTGGCGCAAATCAGCCTGGCGCAGGCAGCCATGCTGGCCGGCCTGCCCAAAGCGCCTTCGGCCTACAACCCCTTTGTCAACCTGCCACGCGCAAGGATTCGCCAGCAATATGTCCTTGGTCGCATGCGCGCCTTGGGCTGGATCAGTGCCGACGACTACGCGCAGGCCCGAGACGCCGCGCTTGGTTTGCGCTCCGGTCGCGCCGCCGAAACCTTGGTCCATGCAGGCTACGTGGCGGAGATGGTGCGGCAGGCCATGTTCGCGCGTTACGGCGAGCAGGCTTACACCCGAGGCCTCAACGTCACCACCACCATCGTCAGCCGCGATCAGGACGCAGCTTGGCGAGCCCTGCACACGGGGGTGATGCGCTACGAGCTGCGCCAGGTCTGGCGCGGCCCCGAGGCTTATATCGACCCCCCGAACGAAACCTCCTTGTGGCCGCAGACTGTCGACGACGCCTGCAACGATCACCCCGAGACTGAAGGCCTGCGCTGCGCCGTGGTCACGGCGGCCAGCCCGAAGCAGGTGCAGGTGATGCGTCCCGGCGGCGAGTTGCTCGACGTCGCCGGCGATGGCCTGCAGCAAGTCGCTGCCCTCGGTCTGGGGCCCAAGGCACAACCCAACGTGGCCTTGCGCCCGGGGGCCGTGGTGCGCATCTGGAAGCAGCCACGAGGGCGCTGGGTCATCACCCAGATCCCCCGCGTGCAGGCTGCGTTCGTGGCGATGAACCCGAACAACGGCGCGATCCAGGCGCTGATCGGCGGCTTCGACTTCCAGCAGAACGAGTTCAACCACGTCACCCAGGCGCAGCGCCAGCCGGGGTCGAGTTTCAAGCCTTTCATCTACTCGGCCGCATTGCACAAGGGGTTCATGCCGCCCACCATGGTGAACGACGCTCCGCTGTTTTTCGATGCCGCCACCACCGGCGGCCAGGCCTGGGAACCGAAAAACTATGACGGCACATACGACGGGCCGATCACCCTCAAGCAAGGCGTGGCGCAGTCCAAGAACATGGTCGCGATCCGTGTGCTCGACAGCATCG
>JAKBCY010000064.1 GCA_021807445.1 Pseudomonadota bacterium | reverse complement strand
AGGTGTGCGGGCTGGTGGATCCACGCATGCGCATCGAGATCGAAGTGACAGCCAGACTTCCGGAGACCGCCTGACCATGCTGCTTGATGCCGACCACAAGATGATCCGCGATGCGGTGCACGACTTCGTGCAGGCCGAAATCACGCCCCACGCGGCGAGCTGGGCGCAGCAGTCGCGCTTTCCCCGCGAAGCCCTGGAGGGCTTGGCGGCGCTGGGCTGCCTGGGCATCGCCGTGCCCACGGCGTGGGATGGCGCCGGACTGGACTATCTGGCGCTGGCGCTGGCCATCGAAGAAATTGCCGCAGGCGACGGCGCCACCAGCACCGTGGTCAGTGTGAACAACTGCCCCGTGTGCTCGATCCTGATGACCTGGGGCAACGAGGCGCAAAAGCAGCGCTGGCTCAAGCCGGTGGCGCGTGGCGCCATGATTGGCGCCTTCGCTCTGACCGAACCGCAGGCAGGCTCCGACGCGTCGAACCTGCGCACCACGGCGCGCCGGGACGGCGACGATTACGTGCTCGACGGCGTCAAGCAGTTCATTACCAGCGGCAAGAATGGCCAGATTGCCATTGTGCTGGCCGCAACCGACCGTGCAGCCGGCAAGCATGGCATCAGTGCCTTCATTGTCCCCACCGATGCGCCAGGCTATATCGTCGAGCGTCTGGAACACAAGGCCGGGCAGGCGGCAAGCGACACGGCGCAGATCCGCCTGCAGGGCTGCCGCGTGCCAGCAAGCCAGCGCATCGGGGACGAAGGCCAAGGCTACAAGATTGCGCTCTCTGGCCTCGAAGGGGGGCGGATCGGCATTGCCTCGCAGGCCGTGGGCATGGCGCGCGCAGCGTTCGAGGCCGCGCTGCGGTATGCGCACGAGCGCAGCACTTTCGGCCGCACGCTGTTCGAGCACCAGGCTGTGCAATTCAGGCTCGCGGAGATGGCCATGCGCATTGAGACCGCGCGCCAGATGGTGTGGCACGCCGCCCAGCTCAAGGATGCCGCCGTGCCGTGCCTGAAGGAAGCCGCGATGGCCAAGTTGTACGCCAGCGAAATGGCTGAGGCCGTGTGCAGCGAAGCCATGCAGATCCACGGCGGCTACGGGTATGTGGAAGACTTCCCCGTTGAGCGCATCTGGCGCGACGTGCGGGTATGCCAGATTTACGAGGGCACGAGCGACGTGCAGAAGATGCTCATCGCACGCGCGCTGTAACGGTCAGACCGACAAGAACCCACCCCACCGAGGAGACCCATCATGCCCGTGGCACCGATCACGTTCTTTTTCGATTTTTCCTCACCCTATTCGTACCTTGCGAGCACGCAGATCGAGGCGCTGGCGGCACGGCACGACCGAACCATCGAGTGGGTGCCGATCCTGCTCGGTCCCGTGTTCGCCACAACGGGGGCCAAACCACTGGTCGAACAACCTTTGAAAGGCGATTACGCACGCATCGACATGCTCCGCTCGGCACGCTACTTTGGTGTGCCTTACCGGCATCCCGAACCGTTTCCCATCGCAACGCACCATGCGGCGCGCGTGCTCATCGGCTTGCAGCGTGAGCTGCCTGCACAGGCCGTGCCCTGGGTGCACGCCGCGTTCAGCGCCTATTTCGTGCACGGCAAGAACATCAGCGAGTCCGAGGCGTTGCACAGCATGGCGCAAAGCCTCGCCATCGATACCGCCCGCATCGACGGTTGGTGCAACGCGCCACAAATCAAGGCGCAGCTCAAAGCCAACGTCGATCGCGCAATGCAAAGTGGGGTTTGCGGCGCCCCGTTTTTCGTGGTGGACGACGAGCCGTTCTGGGGCGTGGACCGCCTGCCCCAGATCGACCGCTGGCTTACGGCCCGATTTTGATCCGTGCCAGCCATACGGTTGCACAGACGACGCCTCAACGCCGCGAACCCAAAGACAGGAGACATCCATGACCGCCGAATTCACCACCAGCTACGCCTGCGGCGAGCAAAGCCAGCCCCTGATCACCCAGACCCTGGGAGCTTTTTTCGATGCCATGGCCGCGCGCCAAGGCGCGCACGAAGCCCTGGTGTCCCGTCACCAGGGGCGACGCCTGTCGTACGCCGAACTCCACCACGAAGTCAATCGCCTGGCCAGCGCCATGCTCAGAAGCGGGCTGCGCAAGGGCGACCGCATCGGCATCTGGGCCCACAACTGCGTGGAGTGGGTGCTGATGCAACTGGCCACCGCCAAGGTGGGCGTTATCCTGGTCAACATCAACCCTGCATACCGGACCACCGAGGTCGAGTACGCCCTCAACAAGGTGGGCTGCAAGGCACTGGTCACGATGACACGCTTCAAGACCAGCGACTATCTGGCGATGCTGCGTGAACTGGCGCCCGAGATCCCTGACAGCACCCCCGGCGAACTTCACGCCGCCAGGCTTCCCGACTTGCGACTGGTGGTGCACCTGGGTGACGCGCCCGAGCCGGGCATGCTGCGTTTTGCCGATTGGATCGCACGAGGCAGCGCATCCGACCCGTCAGTGGCCGAGGCCGCAGCGCAGCTTCGCGCCACGGACCCGATCAACATCCAGTTCACCAGCGGCACCACGGGCTTTCCCAAGGGCGCCACGCTCACGCACATCAACATTCTGAACAACGGTTATTTCATTGGCGAGGCCATGAAACTCACCGCAGCCGACAGGCTATGCATCCCTGTGCCGCTTTACCACTGTTTCGGCATGGTGCTGGGCAATCTGGCGTGCCTGAGCCACGGCGCCACGATCGTGTATCCGAACGACGCATTCGATCCCCTGCTGACGCTGCAAACCGTGCAGGATGAAGCCTGCACCGGACTGCACGGCGTGCCAACGATGTTCATCGCCATGCTGGATCATCCGCGCTTTGCCGAATTTGACCTGGGCACCTTGCGCACCGGCATCATGGCCGGCAGCCCCTGCCCCACCGAGGTCATGAAGCGCGTGGTCAGCGACATGCACTTGTCGCAGATCACGATCGCCTACGGCATGACCGAAACCGCGCCCGTGAGCTGCCAAAGCTCCACCGACACGCCGCTGGACAAGCGGGTGAGCACGGTCGGACAGGTGCAGCCGCATCTGGAGGTCAAGATCATCGACCCGCACACCGGCGCCGTCGTGCCCCCAGGCATGACGGGTGAGCTGTGCACCCGCGGCTATTCGGTGATGCACGGCTACTGGGGTGACGTGGCGAAGACGCATGAAGCCATCGACCCCGAGGGCTGGATGCACACGGGCGACCTGGCCACGATGGATACCGAAGGCTACGTCAACATTGTCGGGCGCATCAAGGACATGGTGATCCGCGGCGGCGAGAATATCTATCCGCGCGAGATCGAGGAATTCCTCTACCGCCACCCCCAGGTGCAGGACGTGCAGGTCGTAGGCGTGCCCGATCCGAAATACGGCGAGGAGCTTTGTGCCTGGATCATCCCGAAGCCAGGCACCGCTCCGACCGAAAGCGACATCCGCGACTTCTGCAACGGGAAGATCGCCCATTACAAGATTCCCCGCCACATTCGCTTCGTGCAGAGTTTCCCGCTGACCATCACGGGCAAGGTGCAGAAGTTCAAGATTCGCGACGCGATGAAGCAGGAACTTGGTTTGCAGGAACAACGCACCGCCTGACCGCGGCCGATCATCATGCCCCTCATCGAATCCCGTATCGACATCCGCAGCGCCGCCTGCGCTGCCAACGCGCTGGCCATGCGCGCGCTGCTCGACGACTTGCGCACCAAGCTGGAGCAGACCGCGCTGGGCGGCGGCGAGCTAGCGCGCACCAAGCACACCGCGCGCGGCAAACTGCTGCCGCGCGAGCGCGTGGCACAACTGCTCGACCCCGGCACACCGTTCCTGGAGTTTTCGGCGCTGGCGGCGCTTGGCCTGTACGGCGGCGCTGCGCCAGGCGCCGGTCTCATCACGGGCATCGGCCGCGTGGCTGGGCGCGAGTGCGTGATCGTGTGCAATGACGCCACGGTCAAGGGCGGTAGCTATTACCCCATGACGGTAAAAAAACACCTGCGCGCGCAGGACATCGCACGGGAAAGCCGCATGCCCTGCATCTACCTCGTGGACTCGGGCGGCGCCAACCTGCCCAATCAGGATGAGGTATTTCCCGACCGCGACCATTTTGGGCGCATCTTCTACAACCAGGCCACGATGAGCGCCGCCGGCATTCCGCAAATTGCCGTGGTCATGGGCTCATGCACAGCCGGCGGAGCCTACGTGCCGGCGATGAGCGATGAATCCGTGATCGTCAAGGGCCAGGGGACGATTTTCCTGGCCGGGCCGCCCTTGGTGAAGGCTGCCATTGGCGAGGTTGTGAGCGCCGAGGACCTTGGTGGAGCGGACGTGCACACGCGCCTGTCGGGCGTGGCCGATCACTTTGCCCACGACGACGCCGAGGCGCTCGCCATCACCCGCCGCATCATCGGGCATCTGCCAGCGCCCGCTGACAAGCGCCAGAGCCTGGACCTGCGCCCACCGCGCGAGCCAGCCTATGGTGCCGAGGAACTGCATGCTTTGGCCCCTCTGGACCTGCGCAAACCGCTGGATGTGCGCGAAATCATCGCGCGCTTGGTCGATGGCTCAGAATTCGACGAGTTCAAGGTCCGCTATGGCACCACGCTCGTGTGCGGGTTCGCCCACATCCAGGGCATGCCGGTGGGCATTGTCGCCAACAACGGCATCTTGTTTTCCGAGTCGGCTCTCAAGGGAGCGCATTTCATCGAGCTGTGCTGCCAGCGCCGCATCCCCTTGGTGTTCCTGCAAAACATCACTGGTTTCATGATTGGCAAGAAGGCCGAGAACGAGGGAATCGCGCGCAATGGCGCGAAGATGGTCACCGCCGTGGCTTGCGCCCAGGTGCCTAAATTCACCGTCATCATCGGGGGCAGCTTCGGCGCCGGCAACTATGGGATGTGCGGACGGGCCTATGGCCCTCGGCAACTCTGGACGTGGCCAAACGCGCGCATCAGCGTGATGGGTGGCGAGCAGGCTGCCGCAGTGCTTGCCACCGTCAAGCGCGACGGGATCGAAGCCCGCGGCGGCCAGTGGACTGAGCAGGAGGAGGACGCCTTCAAGGCGCCAATCCGGGCCCAGTACGAATCCCAGGGCCACCCCTACCACTCCACTGCACGGCTGTGGGACGACGGCATCATCGACCCTGCCGATACGCGTCGCGTGCTGGCGCTCGGCCTGTCGGCCGCGCTGAACGCGCCCATTCCCGAAACCCGGTTCGGCGTGTTTCGGATGTGATGCATGCGACGTCTCCGACTCACGATCTGTCCACGGGCCATGCGCAGCGCGGCTCTGAGGCAGACTGCAGGCGCCGGCCGCACAGCTGGCCCGGCCGCTGCACACCCAAGCCCCGCACGCATGTCCGAGGCGTCGCGCTCCATCGGCAGCGCGCGCGCAGGCAAGCCCATGAGATGGCCCGGGAGACGTTCATGACCCTGCATGCCTCGACGCTCCTGATGGCTCGCTACCACGCCTGGGCGACACGCAGATTGCTGGAGAACCACGTGACCGCCTTGCCCGAGGAGGACTACCGGCGCGATTGCGGGTTGTATTTCCACAGCGTGCATGGCACGCTCAATCACATGCTGGTGGCCGACGCGCTTCTCTGGTTTCCACGCTTTGCGCTGGGCGTCTCCAACACCGTGGCGCTCGACCTGCAGGCCGAGCCCGACAGAGCCCGCCTTGTCGAACGGCTGCTTGAGGCTGCCGCCGCGTGGGAACCCTTTGTTGTCGAGTTGCCCGAGCGTCGCCTGTCCGGCGAACTGGACTACACGAGCACCAAGGGTCTGGCCATCACGCTTCCTTATGCTGCAACCTTGGCGCACGTCTTCAACCACGGCACGCACCACCGTGGGCAGATCACTGCCGCCCTCACGGCGATGGGCTGTGCATGCCCCGAACTGGATCTCGTGTACTGGCTGCAGGCCGAGCGCCACCAACAGGAGCAACACAAACAATGAACCCTTCACCAGTCCTGGTGTCGCGCAATGACGCGGTGGTCACCGTGCGTCTCGCGCGCCCCGAGGTGCGCAACGCCTTCGACGCCGCCACCGTCGCCGCTCTGCATGCTGCCTTCGTTGAGGTGGGCAGCCAGGCCCATGTGCGCGTGGTGGTGCTGGCGGCCGAAGGCCCTGCATTTTGCGCAGGGGCAGACCTTAACTGGATGCGCGCCATGGCCGGGTTCTCGGACACCGAGAACCGCGACGATGCGTTGCATCTCGCGCGCATGCTGCGCGCCATCGCCGAGTGCCCTAAACCGGTGATCGCGCGCGTGCAAGGCGATGCCTTCGCAGGGGGCGTCGGCCTGGTGGCCGCATGCGACCTGGCCGTCGCCGTGCAGACGGCACGCTTCTGCTTGAGCGAAGTCAAACTCGGGCTCGTCCCCGCCACCATCATGCCCCACGTGCTGCGTGCGATCGGCGAGCGCTCGGCGCAGCGCTACACCCTCACGGCCGAAGTGTTCGATGCAGCAACGGCGAGAGCGATTGGTCTGCTGCACGAGGTTGCTGCAGACGCTGCGGCGCTCGACGCCCAAGTGCAACAATGGGCGGATGCCATGGCCACGGCGTCGCCTCAGGCGCTGGCGGCCGCCAAGCGGCTGCTGGCTGAAGTGTCGCACCGCCCGTTGAACGAGGCGCTGCTGGCCGATACCGCCGAGCGCATTGCCGCGGCTCGCGCCAGCTCCGACGGGCGCGAGGGCATCGCTGCGTTCCTGCAGCGCCGCAAACCGACCTGGATTTCGTCTTCCTGATTCTGCTCTGGATTTCACCATGACCGCAACCACGACACCCACCTGGACCGTAGAACGCATCGAAGCCCTGCTCGCCCGACCTTTTCCTGAACTGATGTGGCAAGCGCAGGAGGTGCATCGCACCCACTTCGATCCCACGGCCGTACAACTATCCTCGCTGCTGTCAATCAAGACCGGCGGCTGCGCGGAGGACTGCGGCTATTGCCCGCAATCCGCGCATCACGACGCGGGCGTGAAAGCCGACAAGCTGATGGACGTCGATCTGGTCCTGGCCAATGCGCAGGCCGCCAAGGATGCCGGAGCCAGCCGGTTTTGCATGGGCGCGGCATGGCGCGAACCCAAGGACCGCGATATTGACAAGGTTGCGACCATCGTCGAAGGCGTCAAGGCCCTCGGGCTGGAGACTTGCATGACCCTGGGCATGCTCAAGCCCGCGCAGGCGCAACGCCTGGCCAATGCCGGACTGGACTACTACAACCACAATCTCGACACATCGCCCGAGTTCTACGGCAACATCATCACGACACGTACCTACCAGGAGCGCATTGACACGCTGCACGCCGTACGCGAAGCGGGCATGCACGTGTGTTGCGGCGGCATCGTCGGCATGGGCGAGGGCCGGCACGAACGCGCGGGCCTTTTGGCGGAACTGGCAAACCTCGACCCGTACCCCGAGTCGGTACCCATCAATGCACTCGTTCGCGTGGCGGGCACGCCTCTGGAGCACGCACCTGACCTCGACCCCTTCGAATTCGTGCGCACCGTGGCTGCCGCGCGCATCGTCATGCCGCGCGCGTGGGTGCGCCTGTCTGCGGGACGCAAGGAGCTGGGCGATGGCATTCAGGCCCTGTGCCTTCTCGCCGGGGCCAATTCCATTTTCTACGGCGACACGCTGCTCGTGACCGGCAATGCCGATGTCGATGCGGACCGGGAGCTGTTTGCGCGCCTGGGCATGCACGCAGTTGGCGTAGCCGCTGACGAGCCGCAACCGGCGGATCCCGCACGCAAGCGCGAGCCGATTGCGCTGCATGTGGCCGCTGCCGATTCCTGATCGTTGCGAGGCCCGTCTGCGCCGCAACCACTGATTTGCGCCATCGCCATGCAATGCTCCACCACCTTGCTTTGCGCACTCGCGCCTACGGCGTGGCGCGGCCGCCGGGCGCGGCAACTCCGCGGCGACGTGGTCGACCATCCGCTGCACGCCCCGAGGGATGACCATGACGGCTGCTTCGCCTGACACGCTTCAACTCCTTGCCTTAGCCGCGGCGCTTGGGTGGGCCAGTGGGTTTCGCGCCTTTCTCGTTCTGTTCGGCGTGGGCGTGGCCGGGCTGGCCGGGTGGGTGCACCTGCCAGCGGGCTTGCAGGTGCTTGCCAACCCGGCGGCTGTCGGCATCACCGGCGTGCTGGCGCTTGCCGAGTTTGTCGGCGACAAAATCCCAGGGGTCGACAGCCTTCTCGACTTTGTTTCCACCCTGCTGCGCATCCCGCTTGGCGCCTTGCTCGCCGCCAGCGTGTTCGGGTTAAATCACGGGCTGGTTGCAGCGCTGGCCGCAGCCGCCGGCGGAAGTCTGGCCGCGGTGAGCCATGGCACCAAACTGGCCACGCGCGCGGCGATCAACACCTCGCCCGAGCCATTCTCAAATCTCGGCGCATCGATTAGCGAGGACACGCTGGTACTCGGCGGTTTGTGGTTGTCGTGGTCGCATCCGCTGATCTTCTTCGTCGCCCTCGTGCTGGCGCTCCTCGCCATGGTGTGGCTGGCGCGCCGCAGCCTGCGCTTCGTGCGCGGTCTGCTCGCGCGCCTGGTGCGCCTGTTCAGCGGGCGGCCGGAACCAGGTCCGCCTCCAGCCTCTCCTGCAGCCCCGACATCACGCGCGCTACCCGGCCGGCATGATGTCACTGACGTGCAACCTCTTGACCCGAAGGCCTGAAACCATGTTTTCCAAGATCCTGATCGCCAACCGCGGCGAGATTGCATGCCGCGTTGCCGCAACCTGCCGCAAGCTCGGTGTGCGCACGGTGGCCGTGTACTCGGACGCGGATGCCGAGGCGGCGCACGTCGCCGCCTGCGATGAAGCCGTGTACATCGGCCCAGCCGCTGCCGCACAAAGCTACCTGGACGGCGCACGCATTTTGCAGGCCGCGCGCGATTGCGCGGCGCAGGCCGTGCACCCGGGCTACGGCTTCCTGAGCGAGAACGCGGCGTTTTCCCAGGCGTGTGTCGACGCCGGTGTGGCCTTCATCGGCCCCCCGGCCGCGGCCATTCATGCCATGGGACTGAAGGCCGAGTCCAAGCGCCTCATGCAATCGGCCGGCGTGCCGCTGGTCCCGGGCTACCACGGCGCAGCGCAAGACGATGCCCTGCTTGAGCGGGAGGCCGCAGGCATTGGCTATCCCGTGCTGATCAAGGCCAGCGCGGGAGGCGGCGGCAAAGGCATGCGGGAGGTGCACCAGGCGGCCGATTTTGGCGCCGCGCTCGTGTCGTGCAGGCGCGAGGCGGCCGCCGCATTCGGCAATGACGCCGTGCTGATCGAGAAACTGGTGGCCAACCCGCGCCATATCGAAATCCAGGTTTTCGCCGACACACAAGGCAACACGGTCGCGCTGTTCGAGCGCGATTGCTCGCTGCAGCGCCGCCACCAGAAAGTGGTGGAAGAAGCGCCTGCACCGGGCCTGACCACTGCTCAGCGCGCTGAGCTGGCGCAGGCTGCCGTAGCCGCAGCGCGCGCCGTGCACTACGTCGGCGCGGGCACGGTGGAGTTCATTGCCGAAGGCGATGGGCAAGGCGGCATCCGGGCTTTTTATTTCATGGAGATGAATACACGGCTTCAGGTCGAGCATCCCGTGACGGAAATGGTCACTGGGCTCGACCTGGTGGAATGGCAGCTACGCGTGGCAGCCGGTCAGCGCCTGCCAGCGGCGCCACTCGCGCCGCATGGACATGCGGTGGAGGTGCGCCTGTATGCCGAGAGCCCGGCTGCCGGGTTTCTTCCCTCAACCGGCAGGCTGGCGCGCTTCGCGCTGCCGCCGCACGTGACCTTCACGCATGGCATGGACAGCCAGGGTCAGCCCGCCGCGCTGCGCGTGGACAGCGGGGTGCGTGAAGGCGACACGATTACCGCCCATTACGACCCGATGATCGCCAAGGTCATCGCCTGGGGTGAGACTCGCGAACAAGCGCTTGCGCGCATGGGGCTGGCGCTGGAGGCCCTGCGCATCGCAGGCCCGGAGACCAATGCATCGTTCCTGCGCCGCTTGGTGCAATCGCCTGCTTTTGTGGCCGGCTGCATGGATACGGGCCTGATCGCCCGCGAACAGACCACGCTGCTCGACACCACCCTGAGCACTGAGCATGCGGCGCTCGCCGCCACCTGCGCGCTGCTCGAAGCCGAGCGCGCGCAGCAAACCTGCGACCCGTGGAGCCAGGCCGACGCCTGGAGCAATGGCGAGCGCCCGTCTCGTCAACTGCGTTGGGCCCACGCCCACCACGCCACAGCCAGCGCCTCGCTCACCCGCGCTCCGTCGGGCGGATGGCAGTTGGGCTTTGGGACGGATGCAAGCCATGCCTTGCACTGGCATGCCACGCCAAGCAGCGCGGGAGAAATGTCCCTCTTCATCCATTGGGGCGCACAGACCCTGCGTTGCTACGTTGTGCGAACCGGGCAAGACCCCTTGCGCATGCACGTGTTTGCGCGCGGGGCCCATGCCGCCCTGGCATGGGCTGACGCGGCGACGCATGCCGCGGCGGGCCACGGCGGCCCGGCGCGGCTGACGGCGCCTATGCCGGGACGCATCGCCGCCGTGCTGGTGCAAGCCGGGCAGAGCGTGAGGGCAGGCCAGGCCCTGGTGGTGCTCGAGGCCATGAAAATGGAACACACGCTGCAGGCAGCTGACGAGGGCCTGGTGGACGCCGTGCTGGTGCGCGTGGGCGAGCAGATCCAGGAGGGGGCCTTGCTGCTGCGCATGCAGGACGCAGCCGAGTCGAGCGAATCCTCTGACGCGGTGGACACCGCATGAAGCTTGCCGTCTGGGATCCCGACGAGCCGTTTCGTCGCTGGCGCGATGCCCTGGTGCAACACGCCTCGGAACTGGGCTTGGCTGTGGAGATCATCGATGCCGCCAGCGAACCGGACGCCCCCGCCGACTTTGCGCTGGTCTGGAAGCCACCCACGCACTGGCTTGCCGGACAACCCGGATTGCGCGCGGTGTTCAACCTGGGCGCCGGCGTGGACGCCGTGTTGCCGCTGATGCGCCAGGCCGTGCCCGGCGTTCCCCTCATTCGCCTGGAAGATGCGGGCATGGGCCGGCAGATGGCCGACTATGTCGCCGAGGCCGTGCTCCACGCCTGGCGTCGCATGGCCGACTACGCCGCGCTGCAGTCGGCCCAGCGCTGGGAGCCTCTGGTTCTGCCCCCGCGCGGCGGCTTCCACGTCGGATTCCTTGGCCTGGGACAGATGGGATATGCCGCGGCCCGACGCATCGCGTCCATGGACTTCCCGGTGCTGGCCTGCACCCGCAGCGGCCAACCTCGCGCGACGTTCGAGGCGCCTTGGCCTTTGTACCCCCTGGAGCGGCTCGACGCCTTTCTCGCGCAGACGCGGGTGCTGGTGGTGTTGCTGCCGCTGACGCCGCAGACCACCGGCCTGCTCGACTACGCTGCGCTCAGCCATCTGCCGCGCGGCGCGCACGTGGTCAATGCCGGGCGCGGCGCGGTCATCGAGCAGACGGACTTGCTCGATCTGCTGGGCTCAGGGCATATTGCCAGCGCCACGCTCGACGTGTTCGCCACGGAGCCCTTGCCTGAGGGCGATCCGCTTTGGCGCCATCCACGCGTGCGCATCACTCCTCACGTGGCCGCCCAAACCCTGGTGGGACCCGCCGCCGCGCAAGTCATGCGCAAGATTGCGACGATCGAGCGTGGAGAGGTGCCATCGGGCACGGTGGATCTGCGCCTGGGCTATTGAGCCGCGGCCGCACGTTGCCAACCCCCGGCGCACGACGCGGCCAAGCGATCCATGCACGAAGCCGGAACATCCAAAATACTGGCAAGCCATGCCCAACACTCCTACCATCGTACCCGGGCGTCAGCATGTCCGACGACCGCAGTGCGGGACCCTGCGATGCGCTGTCCCGCAACCCTGTCACCCAAATCCAGGAGTCCGACATGGCAGCCAGCTTTGAATTGCTCAAGAACGACAAGGGTCATTTCCATTTTTCCCTCAAGACCGCCAGCGGCGACACCCTGCTGCGCAGCGAGACGTACGAGGCCAAGGCATCGGCCGAGGGCGGAATCGCGTCCGTGAAAAAAAACAGCACTGATGCGACCCGGTTTGAGAAGCTGCAAGCCAG
>JAKBCY010000298.1 GCA_021807445.1 Pseudomonadota bacterium | reverse complement strand
CAGCACGAACGGGGGCAAGCGGACCAAGGAAGCTATCACCTCAAATTTCGGCTGGTCCGATCGTCCCAGAGCAGGTCAGTATCAGCGTCAACCTTGCCAAAAAAGGAAGACCCTGTAAAAACAGGGTCTTAGCTTGGTTTCACTCAACACTTAGAAATAAGTGCTCGCTAGAACGGGATGTCGTCATCCATGTCGTCGAAATTTCCGGCTGCCTTGGGCGCGGGAGAGGCAGGTCGGGACGCAGATGGGGCGCGGCTTGGTGCGCTCTCACGGCTGCGGGCGTAGCCCTCTTCGTCACCGCTGCCGCCTTCTCGACCGCCAAGCAATTGCATCTCTGTGGCGACGATGTCGGTGGTATAGCGTTCGACCCCATCTTTATCGGTGTACTTCCCATACTTGAGGCGTCCTTCCACGTACACCGGACGGCCCTTCTTCAGGTACTCACCTGCAATCTCGGCCAGACGATCGTAGAACACGACACGATGCCACTCGGTCTCTTCCTTCTTGTCACCCGCTTTGTCTTTCCACTGACGGGTGGTCGCAATGGACACGTTGCACACTGCCGCCCCTGAAGGGGCGTAGCGCACCTCAGGGTCGCGCCCGAGATTGCCGATAAGAATGACTTTATTTACGGAGGCCATAGGAATTCCTGCAAGCAGATAAAAACGGATTAAAAACCCAAGCGAGGGAGCGCAATGCCCCCACAGGATTGGTATGCAGCACGCAACGGAGGCAAGGATAGCGTGCTGCCATATTCGCTCGCGCTGGCGCAGTCCGCAAGCGCAAAGGCATCAACCCACGCGGGCGTCGCGCGGCCGCGCTTGAGCTGTGTGCTTTGGGGCCTGGTGCCGCTTCGTCGGTGGCTTGATCGTCAGCGCCACCAGCAGCCACACCCCCGCCAACGTGGCGGCCGCCAGAAAGACCGCCTCCTTGCTGAAGTGCTGGGCCAGCAATCCGCCGACCGCGCCCCCCGCAAACAACCCGAGCGATTGGCCTGTGTTGTAAATTCCCAAGGCCAGCCCCTTGCGGCTGGGCGGCGCGGTACGCGAGACAAGCGACGGCAGGAGCGCCTCCATCACATTGAATCCGACGAAGAAAAAGAACAACGCCGCGATCAAACCCAAGGCGCTGGTGTATCCGGCCGCAAAGGCAAGCATGGTCAGCACCAGCAGTGCTACGGCACCGACAAACACCGCCTTCATGTGGCCGTGTTTCTCGGCCCAGATGATGCCGGGTATGGCCAGCGCGAACGACAAGACGGCAACCGGCAGATAAACCATCCAGTGGTGCAAAAGCGGAATGCCCGCATATTTCACCAGGGCCAACGGTACGACCACGAACATGCTGATTTGCAGAAAATTGACGACGAAGATCGAAAAATCCAGCTTCATGAGTGGCGGCGTGAACACTGCACGCGCCCAGTGGCCCTGGAGTTCCTCGGAATGCGTGACCATGGGCACGCTAGGCACCACCCAGATGATCACTGCGATGGCCGCGAGCGCCAGCACGCCGGTGACGATGAACATGCCGGGAACACTGATGAGGTTGTAGAGCGCGGGGCCGGCCACGAGGGAGATGATGAAGCTCAGACCAATGGTCATGCCCACCATGGCCATGGCCTTGGTACGGTGCTCCTCGCGCGTGGCATCGGCAATCATGGCGGAGATCGCCGCGGAGATCGCACCGGTGCCCTGAACCGCCCGCCCCGCGATGATGAGGTAAAGGTTATCGCTGGCCCCGGCCAGAAACGAGCCCAGCGCAAACAGGGCCAGGCCAAAGATCATGACGGGCTTGCGGCCGTAGCGGTCGCTCGCCGCACCGAGTGGGATCTGCAGCAGCGCCTGACCCAACCCGTAAATGCCCAGCGCCAAACCCACCAATGTCTTGTTGTGGCCCAGCGGCAAGTGCTCGGCATACACGGCAAAGACCGGCAGAATCAGGAACAGCCCGAGCATGCGCAGGCCATAGATGGACGCCAGCGTCATGCTGGCGCGACGCTCCAGCGGTGTCATGCCAGAAGGCGTTTCTGGTGGGGCTGCACTGGTGCTCGTGGTCTTGGTCATGGAATGATGATGAAAATTGCGAACAATCCGGCGGACCCGCGCTGCAGCGCCAGCCCGTTCGCTGGTGGTCACTCGGTCACTGCCGCTCGAGGAGCTTCAAGCCGACATTATCCTGGTCCTTGGCCTGCGGCTACTGCTCGCGCAGCAAAGGCTGACTCCGTTCGAGGCCGTGCATGCGTGGCCTTATGCGCAGGCGCTTCGGTGCCTACTTGCTGCTGGCAGCACGAGCGAACACCGCTCGTCACAGGCGATTTGGGCGTGTCAAGCCCTCTTATGATCTGTTTAAATATACAGATCAATGAAAACCGAGCACAAGCCTGCAAACGATGTCTGCGGCATTCGCAGGGGACTTCCGATCCCCTGCCATCAGGGACATCGCGCATCAGGCGGGCGAGCATCGCAGCTCCACGGCCCTGCGTACCGGCGCAGGTGTGCATGCGACTGCACGATAGCGCTTGCGCGCCTATAGTTACGTGTTGCACTGAATTGCCGCCATGAACCCCCAGAACCGCCTCGACTTGATCGACACCGAACCCGGCCGCCAAGCGCTGCCAAGCGCGGAGACGAATGCGGATTTTGACGGCGCCGCGGCCCATCCCGGACTGATCCGCGTGCGTGGCGCACGCACGCACAATCTGAAAAACATTTCGCTGGACATTCCACGAAACCAACTGGTCGTCATCACTGGATTGTCCGGCAGCGGCAAATCGTCGCTGG
>JAKBCY010000297.1 GCA_021807445.1 Pseudomonadota bacterium | reverse complement strand
CGTCAAGAGACCGATCGACGCGAAAACCTTGTCTGCGAATCCAGCGGATTGGACCCGTACCCGCTGCGCCCACTGGCGCAGCGGGTACCTCGTTCCGGGGATAAACGGGCAAACCACGCCCGCATCCGCGCGTTTTTCGCGCAGATGTGTGCGCTATTCGCTCGATTTTCTCATTGCTCACGCCATGAGAACGAGCCATGCCGTTACGCTTTGAGTGATGGTCAGCCTCGCCTCGCGAGCGGCCCGTTTATATCGATTCCATCACCATTGGAGATTCGCATAGACGCTTCCAACATCGCTGTCATTGGTGCCGGCTGGCGCCTCAGCTCTGTCAACGGACGGCTGCCAGCTGCGCTCGGCCTACCCGCACCGACGCATCGGCCGCTTGGGTGGATGCCGACCTGGGATCCCCGGCTAGACAAGCACGCCACCGGCGCCGCGATACGTGCGTCGGTGGCGAAACGCCGAGGTGCCACCAAGCGATCCAACGCGGTTGTCTTCGTGCAATCAGCACACGACTGCTCAATATCTGGGTTCATGAATAACGCAATTGACCAGGGTTCGCGGCCTATCAGGCGGAGCGAGTGGAACAGCAAGCCGGCCGGATTCGTCAGCGTCAGCGTCCGCCTGGCGCTTCGACGCACCACCGCACAACGGCCTCTACCCAACATGCGGGCGTGTCTCGACATGCCGGCGATGATGCAGCCTGGGCTCGACCCGCAATACAAGGAGAGCCTGGTCAAAGCTGGCGGCCAGATCCCAGCCGGTGCTCGAACGCGGGACGAGGTGAATTGCTTCACCGATCCAGCCGCACTTCCATTGACTTCGCAGGTATTGCCATGAAGCTGAACGCCTTGCAGGCCCTCGTCGCCGCCATTGAGGATGGCAGCTTGCGCAAAGCTGGGAAGCGCTTGGGCTATACGCAGCCCGCGCTCACCAAAATGATTAAAGATCTTGAGCTCGAGCTGGCCGCGCCGCTGCTGGTGCGAAACACACGCGGTGTGATTCCAACCGTGCAGGGCAATCTTCTGCTGGAGCACGCGCGACGTGTCAACAAGGAAATCGTGCAGGCCACCGAGCAGATCGCGAAAATGGGGGGCGTGACGCACGGTGAGCTCAACATCGCCGCGGTTCCAGCAGCGCTGATGCTGCTGATCCCGGAGGCGCTTCGCACTTTTGTCCGAGAGTTTCCCGCCATTCGATTGCGTGTGACCGAGGAAATGTATATGGAGCAACTCCAGCCATTGCGCTCCGGAGTCGTGGATATCGCCGTCGGCGGTATTCCAGACGGATTTGCCAACGGAGAATTTCACATTGAAGAACTGATGGCGACGACCATGGTCGTGATTGCGCGCAAGGGCAGCGTGCATGCGCGGGCCCGCAGCCTGCGCGATCTCGCGCGTGCAAACTGGGTCTACACCAGCAAGGCGACCGACAGCGGACATGCCAGCTCACTGTTCGCGCAGTACGGATTGGACACCCCTCCCTCCGTCACGGTCGTGAATTCCACTCTCGGCCTGATTGCACTAATCGCGAACGCAGACTATGTAGGGATGATGCCGGCCGAACTGATGCGCCACCCCATGGTCAGCGAACAACTAGAAGAGGTGCGCCTGGAACAGCCTGGGCTGTCTATCAAAATCGGCGCAATCATCCGCTCAGCTTCTTCCGTGGCGCCAGCGGTGCAATACTTTATCGCGCATCTTCACCGGGCCGCCCGCCATTACGTCTACGACGGACTCCCTCAGGTATTCCCGATGTAACCTGATCAGCGAACGATCCTTGGATCGCTCGCCGAAATAAAGTCAGCCATCGCGTTACCTCAGTAGCCGCCGCAATGCAGACGCGGCCACTGTGATTAACCTTTGCTGGCGCTCGCTGGATATTCCTTCACGATAACCTGTTTGCCGTTCTGCACTTGCACCATAAAGCTCTTGCGCAGAATGTTTCCATTCGGTTCGTAGCTAAGGTTGTACAGGATGCCAGGATATTGCTTGGCACTCAGCTTGATATGGTGCAGTTCATTCGCCAAAGCCTGACGGTCAAATTTACCCATTTTCTCCGTAGCGGCGGCCACGGTCTGCATCGCGATATAGCCCTTGAAACTGTTTTGGTCGGGCACGGAGTGGTATGCGCTTTCGTACTGCGAGATAAACTTCTGGACCAGTGGATCCTTGTCGGCCGTGGTCAGACCGACCTGACAGTACACGCCGTTGGCCGCACTCTTGGCCAGCGAGATCACCGATGGGTTGGCCAGGGACGATTGGCCAACCACTGGGCCGGCAAAGCCAAACTTGCGCAACTGCACCAAAAAACGCGCATCGCCGCCCTCGTTCAGGTAGAGGAATAGCGCATCGGCCTTCGACTCCTTGATCTTCAGGACCGCGCTGGTGAAATCGACCTGACCCTGTTCCACTGGAATGTCGCTAACGATCTGCGCGCCATCCTTTTCGAGGTTGGAGCGGATGCTGTCGCGCCCGTCCTTGCCAAAATCGTTGTCCACCCAGACCACCGCCACTTTCTTGGCGTGCAGTTCCTTGGTCATGTACGCGGCCACCGACGGCATCGACTGTGCTTGGTCGAGCGAGGCGCGGAAAATATATTGATTTCCTTGTTCGCTGATGTTGTTAGCCTCGGCACCAACGATGTTCGGAATCTTGTTCAGCTGGGCCTGCTTCATGCTGACGATCACCGAGCCTGAGAACCCGGGCCCGAGCACGGCATAGGCACCGTCGCCCGCGGCGCGGCGGATCAACGCGCTGGCGATGCCGGGGTTGGTCTGCGTGTCGAAGCTTTCCAGATCG
>JAKBCY010000296.1 GCA_021807445.1 Pseudomonadota bacterium | reverse complement strand
TTTTCCACGCTGACCGTTGGGAATACGTATTCAGCCTGCGCCAGGGATACCACGCGCCCATCGTGCGGCGCTTCACTGTGTTTTTTGACAAAGATGGCAAGATGACTCGCACCGAAGGCGATCCGCTGCCCTCTGAAAACCAGTTTGTTGCGCAAATCAGCGTGCTGCGCGAAAGTGGCAGCAAACCCAAGGTCATGACTGAAGCGCAACTGAAGGCCAAGATCGCTGCTGCGCAAACAAAGTTGAACGAGCGCAAACCTTTGGCGACGGCTTCCGCGCCTGTGGGTCCGCTCACCGTGGTGGCTCCCCCGTCGGAAATCAGCAAGCTTGATGCACTGGCCAACCCGGCACCAGTGGCCCCCGCCAGCACAGCTGCACCCTGATGCCTGAGCCACTGGATTCATGGGCCACTCGCATGATGCACGACTCCGCCATTACCCCCCTCCGGATCGCGGTCGCGGGTAGCAGCGGCCGCATGGGCCGCATGTTGATCGAGGCGATCGCTGCCACTACCGACTGCCAGCTTGCGGCCGCATTCGACCACGCTGAGTCCTCAGCGATCGGGCACGACGCAGGCTCCCCGCTGGGCTTTGCCTCGGGTGTAACCGTGACCAGCGACCTCGACACAGGTCTGCAAAATGCGCAGTGCCTGATCGACTTCACACGCCCCGAGGGCACGCTCAGCCATCTGGACTTCTGCCTGCGCCACCACGTGGCTATGGTCATCGGCACCACCGGGTTCACCGGGCCTGAGCTTCAGCGCATCCAAGCGGCGTCGGAACAAATCCCGATCGTCATGGCTCCCAACATGAGCATCGGTGTGAACGTCGTGCTCAAGCTGCTCGAGCAGGCCGGCCATGCGCTGGCTGACGGCTACGACATTGAGATCATCGAAGCTCACCACCGCCACAAGGTGGATGCGCCATCAGGTACGGCACTGAAGATGGGCGAGGTGGTGGCACAAGCAGCAGGCCGCAATCTCGAGCGCGATGCAGTTTGGGCTCGCCACGGTCACACCGGCGAGCGCCAAGCGGGTTCCATCGGATTCTCAGTCATTCGCGGGGGTGACATCGTAGGCGACCACACGGTTCTCTTTGCAGGGGCGGGCGAACGCATCGAAATCACCCATAAGTCGAGCAGCCGAGCCACGTACGCCTCAGGTAGCCTGCGCGCTGCGCGCTTTTTGGCTGGCAAGACCAGTGGCCTGTATGACATGCAGGCCGTACTCGGACTGACATCATGAGGCCTTTCGCGCGATGAATGGCAGGATCGGCGGTTTGGCGGCGTTCTGGGCAGGCGGCGATACGCTGATTCACGCCGTGGCAGTGCTGTTGCTCGCCATGTCCATGGCGAGCTGGTTCGTGATTTTGTGGAAGTCAGCCATGTTGACTTCCGCCACTCGCCGGGTACCACGCGCCATAGCTGCATTCTGGGCAGCAACCGACCGTCCGGAGGCGCCGGCCGCGGCGCTCGCTGCCGATCCGCAAGGCCTCGCCGCACGGCTGGCCGAAGTGGCCGCGCGACTCCCCGTCGGTCGCGATGCGTCGGGCTGGCAAAGCTACCCTGACCGCGTTCGTCGCGAACTTCGCAGCGCCTTGAATGCCACGAGTCACCAGCTCCACGCAGGTCATGTCCTGCTGGCCAGCGTGGGAAGCACGGCGCCCTTCGTTGGCCTGTTTGGCACGGTCTGGGGCATTTACCACGCCCTCACCACGATTGCCGCGACCCAGCAAGTCAGCATCGACAAAGTGGCTGGCCCCGTGGGGGAGACGCTGATCATGACGGCTGCCGGCTTGGCGGTGGCTATACCAGCTGTGCTTGCCTATAACGCGCTGGGCAAGCGCGCACGTGCCCTTGACGCCGAACTCGAAGGCTACGCTCTGGACCTGCAGCATCTGCTCACCGGTGGAGCCGGCCCGGATCGCACCAACACCTCGCCATGAGCTTTGGCCGCTTCGATCGTGGGGCCGACGATACGCCGATGAGCGATATCAACATGACGCCACTCATCGACGTGATGCTCGTGCTGCTGGTGATCTTCATCATTACCGCGCCCCTTCTGAGTGGGCGCATTGCCGTGGATCTGCCCAAGGTGGATACCCCACAGGCGCACCAGAGGCCGAAAGGCCTTTCGGTATCCATCCAGAAAGACCAGAAAATCTTCGTTGGCGACCGACCCGTCACGCTCGCGCAGCTCACGACCCGGTTCATTGAGGCTTCCAAGGCCAGCAGCGAGACGGAACTCCAGATCCGTGCCGACACCGCGGTTCCCTATGGACGCGTCGCGCAAGTCATGGCTGCAGCACAAAAGGCAGGACTCTCCCGCATCGGCCTCATCACCCACCCCGCGACTGCGGCATCAGGCGCAACGCCGTAAAGGATCGGCGTGGCGATACATCTGACCGCGTTCATATCGCAGTCGGCCATGGTGAGGTAAGCGGCAATGTCTCTCACCTCGTCGGGAAACCGACTGGGGTTTGAGCCCGTTCTGGTCTTTTTCGCCGACGGCCCGATTGGCGACGGCAAGCCGTTTCAATGCGCGGTCCATCTCGCCTCCCGGTCGAGCCAGATGCAGCATCAAAAAGGGCGCAACACCGCTGGGCCGCAGCGTCCAAGAGGCGTTCAGCCAGTCTCGTCAACCCTGCCTTGCTCACGCGACTCGCGAGCACACGATACCGGGATGAGGGCTGCCAGAGTGGCCACCATCGACTCATGCAGATGCGGACGCACGTTGCTGCGCGAAAATCGGCTTGGCAGGCCCTAACATGCTGACTTGACGCCGGCGACACGAAATTACCGCGCCCACCG
>JAKBCY010000063.1 GCA_021807445.1 Pseudomonadota bacterium | reverse complement strand
CGCAGCTACCGCCTCAAGGAGGCCGCCGCACGCATCGCCGTCACCGCCGATGCCTCATAATCCGCTCGTCCTGCATGGAGGAGTTTGACTGGCCATAAGTGGGGGAATTTGAAGTGGCCATCGGGGCCGGTGACAAGGACGCGAGACGGAGCCACCATTGTCAGTTCCCTCCCTCGGTACGTGAGCGAACGAGCCTTTGGGCGTCGCCGAGAGCTTCTATCGCCACCAATGGATTCCAGAAGTCGCGATAGACGAGAATCTTCCCATCCGCGTTGAAAGTCAGGAGCGCCAGATAGTGCTGGTCGTACGGGCGACCGGTCTCGAGGGCCGTTGCCTGGCAGGTGAACTCAACGGTCGCGTAACGGCCCGAGGGGTCCGAGTAGGCATCCAGGACTTCGAAGCGCCGGAAGTCAAATTTGCTGGGAAAGGCTGCCATGTAGTCGGCGATCGCCGGCTTGCCTTCAACCTTTGAAACATAGCCCCCTGGCGCGAAGGGGAATTCGATGCGACCGTCTTCGGCCCAGTGATCGACCCAGCCGTCAACATCCTTGACCAAGAGACAATCGAGCGCAGTTTCCAGCCAACCCTCTAGATGGCCCTTCCTATGAGACATTGTGGCACCTCCAAACAAGAACCGTTACTCTATCGTCACGACGTTCCAGCAACGTTCCAATGCTAGCGCTCCTAAGGCGACAATGCAAGCGTGAGCTACATCAAGGGGAAGGTATGAAGAACGAACGGGGCATAGCTAGCAGGGAGCTCGCCGGCGCGGCCGTCCTCCAGCCCGACGTGACGATAGCCCTGCGGCGTTCGGCGCTGATCGAACTTGCCAAGACTGGCTATGCCAATCTATCCATGGCAGCGATTGCGCGCCGAGCCCGCGTAGGCAAGCCCGCGTTATATCGACGCTGGAAGGGCAAGCAGGACCTTATCGCAGACCTCTTTGAGCACGCCTCGCTGCCGATCGTCGAGATCGAAGATCTTGGATCCCTGGAAAACGAACTTGCCGAATATGCTCGCCGCAGCTTGGGCGTCCTGCGCCGACCGCTAACAAGGGCCATTTTGTCCGACCTGTACGCTGAGATGGCCCGCGATTCCGACCTAGCTCATTTAATCCACTCGAATCTGCAAGAGCCGAAGCGCGCGAGAGCAGAGGCCATCCTTGAGCGGGCCATTCATCGGCGCGAAATAGCTTCCGCGATCGACCGGGCACTGGCCTTAGACATCATGGCGGGTCCGCTTTATTGGCGAACCGTTGTGACAAGGCACGACGTTGAGCCTGATTTTGCAGCGCGGTATGCGCAGAGCATCGCCGCTGCGCTGAGAGCCTGCTGATCTCTCGCTCGCAAACCCATCAGAAGATTTTAAGGGGGCGCGCTCGACCGGAGTCGATGCATCTAGTTTATCGAGGCGGAGTTGACGGTCGCGACAACGGGGGAAATCTATTCATTAACCCGGTGGCACTGCCTCCATTTAATAACAGCGCCCTGCAGATTGGTGCCTCCCCGAAGCATGGCGGGATTCGGGGGCCGAAGGCCCATGCCCTCGCCGGGCCCGAAAATCGGAATATTTTTGCCGGGCCCTTGTGTCCTATTCTCGGGCCCGACGGGGTCAGTTAAAAGTCATGCGATAGCCCACGGCAAGTCCCCTTACTGTGGCGCCAAGTGCACCCGGTACCACAGCGTAGTCCCCGGAAACCAACGGATATGCACTATTGGCCCCGTTCGAGACCTGCCCGTATGACATGTACCAGGCAGCCCCGTTTCCGAGCGGATGCTCGTAAGCGACTGCGATCGAAGTTCCGGATTTATTGGGTCCTCCATTTACATCTGTCTTAAGGGCAATGGTCTGCGCCATGGCTTTGCCTCCAAGCATCGCGTAAGAGATACCAATCCAGTCTGCAGTGGAGGTTGTGGGGAAGTCAACATTCCAATGGCCTAGAGCAATTTTTGCGAGGCCAATCCTGTAGGTGCCGCCAATGAGCCAGTCGGTGCGGGAGTCCAAATTGCCAGTAAAAGCACCCTGAGCTACGGAAGGGATTTTTGTCCGCTGCCAGGAAGCGTTCAGGAGAAGGTTGCCTTTGTGGAAGGCTCCTCCGATGCCAATCACGCTATCTGATTTTGAGGGGGGAGTTCCAATCGCGCCCGTGCTTTCGCTTCCAAAACTGTATGCGATTCGCTCAGTAAATCCATGGATAGTGGGCGATTTATAGAAGACAGCGTTGCTAAAGCGCGCCCACTGATCTGCGCCGCCAATAATTGGAACAACTTCCTGAAAGTTCCCAAAATAATCTAATGCGAGGGCGTCGCTCCCATAGGCTGCATAAAAGACCGGAGAGTAATCGCGGCCGATGGTAAAGATCCCCATCGGCGTTTCAAGGCCGACAAACGAACGGCGATTGAATCCAGTAGTGGTCGACCCGTTTAGTAGTGTGGGTTTAACTGAGGTTGGGTCGCCGAAATAATTTTTGAAGGTGCCGTTGTTCAAATTAATGCCGGCTTCCAGATCAAATATACCCGCAATGCCTGGTTGGAGAATACATCGTCCCCGAACCCCCAATCGTGAGCCCCTTGAGTTACCCGAAGAAACTCCACCGGTTGTGTTTCCGGTCGCGCCGCCGGAGTCAGTTGCCTGTACGGCCGCGTCAAGCAATCCGTAGAATGAAACTCCGCTCGCAGTGCCGCAGGCGGCATATGCTCCCGTTGTTCCGCAAAGTAGAGCGAAGACGATTACACGCTTCGCTAGGCGCGGAGAGAAATGGCGAATTTTAGAGTGTGCGATACGAATGGAACTCATCATGTCTCCTCAATGCAAAAACTTGTATTTAATGAGTGAGTAAGATATAAAATTCTATGGCGCTTCTCCTTTCCTCTAAGGTTATGTGGATTGAGTAAATTGAACGCTCTTGAGGTGAGAAGTTATGGGGATTCAGAGGATTTTTCTGTGGCGTTTCGAATAGCTTGTTCAGCGGGTGATTTCAGTGCCTGCCGGATCTGCTATCCAAAACGGATATTTAATTTCGATCGAAAGATTAAGATAAGGCGTGAATTTCCTAATTGAAGGAATGACGGTGGCGGAGGGTCCAAGTATGGCTCGCCACGTCGATGCGATCCAACTATTGAAGATGGGTTTGACGCCGCAGAAGATTCGACGCAAATGCGGGCCCTGATCCACAACGGTCGTCAAAGAGGCGGTGCCAAGAAGTCCGCGCGCCGCCGAGCCTGCAACTGGCGCGTGACCACCCAAGGCCCCCTTCTTGAAATAACTGAGGGGTGGCCCGCGGTTTAGAATATGATTCGGGCGCCGTCGAGGGGCACTTAAGTGCTGGGAAGTCGATAATCGCGCAAGTGCTCGCGCAATTCGTTCTTTAGCATCTTGCCGGTGGCGCCGAGTGGGATCGAATCGACGAACAGGATGTCGTCGGGCACCTGCCACTTGGCGACCGACTTCGTTGCGTAGAAGGCAAGCATCTCCTCGCGCGAGACATTTGCGCCGAGTTTTCTGACTACCGCTACGATCGGTCGCTCATCCCACTTTGGGTGCTTCACGCCGATACAAGCCGCCATGGCAACTGCAGGGTGCGCCATCGCGATGCTTTCGATCTCGATCGAGCTGATCCACTCGCCCCCAGATTTGATTACGTCCTTGCTGCGGTCCGTAATCTGCAGATAACCATCCGGATCTATCGTGGCCACATCCCCCGTGGTGAACCACTCGTCCACGAATGGGGCGGCGCTTTCGTCTTTGAAGTAGCCTTGTACGACCCAATGTCCACTTGTGAGCAGGTTGCCAGGGCTCGTTCCATCCCACGGAAGCTCACGGCCGTCCTCGTCGACGACTTTCATGTCGACACCGAAGACTGAGCGACCTTGCTTCAGGAGGACCTTCATCTGCGCCTCCGGTGACAGCGAAAGGTGCTTGTGCTTCAGCGTGCACAGCGTGCCTAGCGGACTAGTTTCGGTCATGCCCCAAGCGTGAAGGACCTCGACGCCGTACCGCGCCCGGAACGCGTCGATCATTGCTGGGGTACACGCTGAGCCGCCGATCACGGTGCGCGCTAGCGTGCTGAACGTAAGTCCATTGGCCTGCAGGTACGTCAGCAGCATTTGCCAGATGGTCGGTACGCCGGCTGCGAAAGTAACCCTCTCGCCCTCGATCAAATCATGGATCGACTTGCCGTCCATGGCCGGGCCCGGAAAGACTAGCTTGCAGCCGCTTAGCGCTGCGGAGTAGGGCAAGCCCCAGGCATTGACGTGGAACATAGGAACGACGGGAAGCACCGTGTCGCGCGTGGATAGGCACATGACGTCCGGCAGCGCCGTCGCATAGGCATGTAGTACCGTAGAGCGATGGGTATAGAGGGCTCCCTTCGGGTTGCCAGTCGTGCCACTCGTGTAGCACAGACTAGAAGCCCGGTTCTCGTCCAACGCCGGCCACTCGTAGTGATCAGACTGCGTTCCGATCCATACCTCATAGCTCGCTAGACCTGGTATGCCGCTATTCGGCACCAATCCGTCCTCCTCGCAGAGCGCGACCCAGAGCTTCACGGTCGGGCACTTTGCGTGGATCGATTGGACCAGGGGCAAGAAAGTAGTATCAAAACAAACCACTTCATCTTCTGCATGGTTCACGATCCATGCGACTTGCTCGGGGTGCAGCCGGGGGTTTATGGTGTGAAGCACTCGCCCCGAGCCCGACACGCCGTAGTACAACTCCAAGTGCCGATAGCCGTTCCAAGCCATGGTGCCAACCCGTGAATCGTTGCCGACGTGCGTCCTGTCGAGTGCATTAGCGAGTTGGCGTGCCCGCCGCGCCGCGTCACTCCATGTGTAGCGGTGCAGGTCACCCTCGACACGTCGGGAAACAATTTCGACATCGCCGTTGTGGCGCTCCACAAAGCGCAGAAGCGAAGAGACCAGTAACGGGTGTTGTTGCATAAGACCGAGCATCGCATCACTCCCTGCCCTGAACCACCAACCGCTTGACAGGAGTCATGGCCTTGTCGGTGCCCAGGTTTCTCAATCGAGCAAATCGCTCGTCATCGACGCGCAACGCGCATGTCAGCAGATATTCGTAGAACATCTTTCATCTCGTGAGGATTCCAAGACGGAAATCACGGAATCGGCACTGTATGATCAGGCCTGGAGCGCGTCGGGCGAGTTCGGATTGCGAGCTCTAATAGGCATCATCGGAAGCAGCGCAATCATGCACAAGCCGGCGATGCAAAGCGCTGCCACCATAAGCCCGAAGCCCGCAGCGAAAGTTCCTGATCTACTCACCAAGACACCGATCAGCGCTGGCGCGATGGCACCCCCAACTTGGCCTACGGTGCTGCAGATTCCAGAGTACGTGCCACGCACCGCTTCGGGAGCCAAGTCGAGCAAAATGGCACCAAAGCAACTAAGGCCTCCATACATGAATAGCGCAGACAAGGACAGGCCGACGAGCGATGAGCTAAGGCTCTGAGCCGTGTAGGCGCCGAACAGGGAGATGGCAGCCACTACGTAGGAGACACAGAGCATCTGCAGCCGGAAGCGATAGAGCCGTGAGCCGCCCAGCCAGCCGAAGATTAGAAGTCCGAAGAATGCGGACAGGTAGGGAATGCCTCCGAGCATGCCGATGGATCGCATGTCGATACCACGTGCGCTGGAGAGGTACGAAGGCATCCACCCGAGGTAGCCCCAGAATGCAATGTTGAAAGCGCAATAGGCCGCGGAGATGACCCATAGGCTCGGATCGCGTAATACCTTCTTGAACTCGGCGCCAAACTGCTGTGGCGTTCCTGACTTAGGGTCGCCAGCATCCGAGGCACGCTGCGAGCGATGCCGTGACGGGATAAAGACATAGATCGCAAGTGCGGCGATCAGCGCAGGAATGGCGATCATTTGAAAGACCGCCTGCCACCGAAAATGGCTCAGAAGGAAGCCCACGATTGGCCCGGTGAGCGCAGGCCCCAAGGCGAATGCCGTGCCCCAGATAGCCACAGCCCGACTGCGCTCCCGTGAGTTGAAATTCTCACCAATCAAGTTGTAGATTGGCGCGTTCGAGAGCCCCTCCGCGATGCCTAGGCTCCCGCGCACGACCACGAACGCTGCCACGCTCGCGACAAGTCCCGTCAGCCCGGTGGCGATTGCCCAGCCAATCGGTGCGAGGAGCATGAGCAGCCTGTTGCCGAAGCGGTCGGCTAGCATGCCACCGGGGACCTGTGCAATCAGGTAGCCAATGGCGAAGGAGGAGAGAATGATCCCAAAGGCCTTTGGGTCCATCGTTAGAGACTTCATGATTGACGGCCCCGCGAAGCTAATGGCGACACGATCTAGATAGTTCACGGCCTGGAAGAACCAGAGCGCCGTCAGAATCTTTGACTTGTTATTCATGTTGTCTCCAGTGATGTGAGCGGCCTGTTGTGCGATCGCATATTTGCGATGGAGCAGGCTCTTGTCGAAATTTGCATGGATTGCTAAATCCATGCGACAGGGCTTCAATGTGGCGAAGTGATTCTGTTAGAGTGGCTTCGTGCGTTGACTAGAGAACCTTGATTCCAGGAGGGCCATCAAGGGTCATGCATGCCGGTCGGTTGGAAAGAAGCCAAATCGCCAGGGTCAATCGAAAGCAGCATTTACCGGTGGTGCCAGTAGTGCGATGAGGTCGCGCACGTCTTCTAGAGACTCGATATCGCTGACGGCGTGCTCAATCGCATCCTGCCGCTGCGCCGAAATCAAGCCATCAGTCAGGGCTCGGTACTTGCCCACCACCTCCTGGCTGGACTGCGGGGCCTCCAGTGCCCGGGAAGCTCTGCGCGTGATGTCGATGCGCTGGCCGTCGGTGAAAGCCACGACGAGTCGAGTGCGCAAACGCTCCGCAGGATCACTGTCGTCGAATGCCGGTTCGTGGTGCACTCGAATGCGCGCGAGCATGTCCCATACGTCGTCGCAGTTAATCCGCGATGGGGAGAACTGTTTCACCAATGCGGCCCGGTCGAGAAGCCCGACAGCCAGCGCGTAGCCGATGTTCATCTGAGCACCGATAGGTGTCAGCGGCCGCTCGGGCTTCCAGTGGCCGTGGTGAAAGAGAGCATGCGAGACGTAGCAGTCAATTTGCGCGATCTCGGCGGGCACAAGACGCCGCTGCGCATCGGCATCGAACAGCGCATCGAGCGGACAGTGGATGCCGCCCATCGCTGCATATGGTTTGATGACGATTCGCTGGGTCTCCCAGCGTTCGCCCAACGCCTCGATGATCTGCGACGCGTCGGGATCGTGGCCCTCACCGAAGGTCGACAAGAAGCCGCCATAGTCACGCTCGAACACGCGTTTGATGCCGGTGTAGCCGTGCGCGGCCAGCATCGCCGCGTAGTAGCCATTGCGCGACGCGAATCCGTGGTGCATGCGCTTGCACATCGCCTCGTACTGCGCCGCCATCAATCCAGCTGACTGCGTGCCGGCTAGTCCGAGCGCATCCTCGATGCGGGCTGCGTCCAGATTCAACAGACGGACCGTAGCGGCTGCGGCTGCATGGGTTCCGAACACCGATCCGGAATGCCAGCCTCGAGAGAGCATTTCGGTCCCGTGAAGCGCCTTGCCGACGCGCGGCCCGACCTCAAAGCCCGCGATCGCAGCCCGCAGAAAATCAGCGCCGCTGACCCGCGTTGCGCCGTGCTCCACAGCGGCCCACAGCGCCGGCAGAACCAGCGAAGCACTGTGTAGCGGGGCGTACGGATGGAAGTCATCCAGCTCGAAGCCTTGGATGAACGTTCCATTGAGAAGCGCGGCGGCCGGCCCGCTGATGCTGCGGCTCCAGCCGATGATGGTGGCGTTGCCGCGGCCCTCGAATTCGCACACTGCATCGACAGCCGTGCGAGACCAAGGCAGGCGAGCGCCAACTATTGCACAACCGATCCCGTCGAGTATGAGGTCCTTCGCGCGCTGTTGCGCGCTGGCGGGAACATCTGCGAGTTGCAGGTCGGCTAGCCAGCAGGCGAGATGTCCTGTGGGGCCTTTGGGGTCGGTGGGCATACCTGCCGCGGCGAGCGTGCTGGAGGTGACGGTAGGTGGCATGGGGTTCCTCTGATGTCAGATCAACGGGCGGTGTTCGCAGGGGCCGAAAGTGTCCTGGTTCGGACGCTTGCTCTAGCACCGGAGCCTTCGGACCTCGCTAGGAGTTCCGACTAGCATTGGAAGTTGGATTCCTTCGGTGGCGTGCAGTCGTCCTGGTGCCAAGCAACGCGGGCGCTGAGCAGTGTTCTATTTACCTGCTGAGCGGCGTAGCGCGCATTCGATTGCCCACACCCAAGGTCGGGCGAGCCGATCATGCGTCTGCCAGGCACGGATCAGCCGGTCGTCCCGAAGGGTCAGGCCGATGTCATCCAGGCCCGCCAGCAGTGCTTGCCGACGCAGCGACTCGATCTCGAAGTGCAATATCCTTCCGTCGGGCCGGGTGAGCGTACAGGCCTGAAGATCGACCGTGACGGTGGCCCCGTCACGGCACTGCAACGAAAGCTCCTCGATGTCCTGCACCGAAAGGCACAGCGGAAGCACCCCGTTCTGGAAGCAGTTGCCAAAGAAGATGTCGCCGAAGCTCGGGGCGATTACGCAGCGGACTCCCATGCCCTGCAGGGCCCACACCGCACCCTCTCGAGAGGAGCCACAACCGAAGTTGCGCCCTCCTAAGAGCACGGGTGCGTTGAGGAATTTTGGCTGGTTGAAGGGGCAATCTGTGTCCAGGCTGCCGTCCGAGCGGTGCCGGATCGCCTCAAACGCGTACCGACCTAGATCTTCTCTAGCCAGGTCAGTAAGCCGCTCGATGCGGATGATCACGTCTGTATCGATATTGTCTTGTAGATAGGGCACTGCCGACCCCGTCACGGTGGTGAAAGGCGTCATTTGAGGCTCCGTAGGTCTGTGATGCAGCCGGCGATAGCCGCGGCGGCAGCCAGTGCCGGACTGGCGAGGTGCGTGCGTGCCCCCGGACCTTGCCGGCCGATAAAGTTGCGATTCGAAGTGGATACCGAACGCTGGCCAGGCGGAACCCGCTCGCCGTTGGCTGCTACACACATGCTGCAGCCCGGCTCGCGCCACTCGAAACCAGCGGCAAGGAATACTTCGTGCAGCCCCTGCGCCTCGGCATCGCGCTTGACGCACTCAGAGCCGGGTACTACCCAGGCGCGCACGCCCGTGGCCACCCGCCGACCCCGCACGACTTCTGCAGCGGCGCGCAGGTCCGACAGGCGCGAGTTCGCGCAAGAGCCGATGAATACCCAGTCGATCGGTGTGCCTGCAATCGGCGTGTTCGGCACTAGCCCCATGTACTCGAGCGCGGCAGTCAAGGCGTCGCGCTCGCTGCCATGCGCCGCAGCAGGATCCGGAATGAGGCCGTCGATCGCGACTACATGCTCAGGACTGATGCCCCAGGTAATCGTGGGCGGCACCATCGCTGCGTCAATCACAGCTTCATGGTCGAACACTGCGTCGGCGTCGCTGTGCAGTGTGCGCCAGCTTTCTGCAGCAGCGTCGAAAGCGGCGCCGGTCGGTGCATACGGACGGCCTTTCACCCAGTCGATCGTGCGTTCGTCCGGCGCGATGACGCCGCATCGTGCACCTAGCTCGACCGTGAGGTTGCACAGCGTCAGCCGAGACTCAATGTCTAGCGCTTCTACTGCGCTTCCGGCAAACTCGATGGCATAGCCCACGCCCGCTCCAGTGCCGAGGCGTCCGATGATATGAAGCGCTAGGTCCTTGGCGGATACGCCTTGGGGGAGTTGGTTGTCGCAGCGCAAGCGCATGCGACGTGGCTTGCGCTGTCGCAGAGTTTGCGTCGCCAGCGCATGGGTACTCTCCGAGGAGCCAACCCCGAAGGCGAATGCGCCAATTCCGCCATTGGTGCAGGTATGACTGTCGCCACAGATGACCGTGAACCCCGGAAGCACAAGTCCGAGTTCGGGGCCGGTCACGTGAACGATGCCCTGACCCGGCTCGCCGATGTCGAACATCTTTACGCCTTCGGCGTGCGTGCGCACACGCAGGGTCGTCCGCAGCCGCCCGCCAGGCTCAAAGCTCATGCCAGTGCGGCCTGGCTGACTCGATATGGCATGGTCGACCGTTGCGAAAACCAGCGACGGATCGTGCAGGCGCAATCCGCGAGCGGCCACGTCTAGAAGCGCTGGCGGCCCGGAAAGGTCGTGCAGGATGTGGCGATCAATATGCAGCAGCGACCAGCCATCGCCGAGGTCACGCACGACGTGCATGTCCCACAATTTGTCGAACAATGTGCGAGCGTTCATCGTTCCTCCGCAGCCCGGGTGCCAGCATTGAAGTGGTGACGCAGCGCATCCCATTCATCAGAGCCGAGCCGGCGGAAGGTTTGCGCCACGGGCTCTGCCGCCGAGGGCATCACCTGCGTGCGCCTTAGTTCGCCAAGCGCCGTGTCGCAGGCATCAAGGATTGCCTTTAGAAGAAGGCCTGGCAGCAGTGCAACCTTGTAGCCCCAATCCTCCACTTGGCGCAGGTCGCTGACAGGCGTACGACCGCCAGGAACCATGTTGAGCAGGCAGGGGCCGTTCACCAGCCGCGGTACGGCCGCGGCTTCCTCGGCCGTCTGCGTAGCCTCGACGAAGGCCATGTCCGCGCCCGTGTCGAGCGCAGCATTAGCACGCCAGACAGCCTCGTCGAGGCTGGCTACGGCGCGCGCGTCAGTACGGGCGATGATCACCATGTCGGGTTTGCGACGCGCTTGCACGGCCGCGCGGATTTTGGATATGAATTCCTCGCGCGTCACCACTTCCTTCCCGTCCAGGTGGCCGCAGCGCTTGGGCGCTACTTGGTCTTCAATGTGGAGCGCAGCAATGCCTCGCGCCTCGTACTCACGCACGGTGCGCGTGACGTTTAGTTCATTTCCGTAGCCGGTGTCGGCGTCGGCGATCAGCGGCACACCGATCGATCGCGCCATGACTGCTGCGTTCTCCGCCATCTCGCTAAGGGTAAGTAGGCCGTAGTCCGGGAAGCCGCGGGCCGCCGAGGTTCCAGCGCCGGTCATGTAGACGGCGTCGTAGCCAGCCTGTTCTATGAGGCGTGCACCGAGGGCGTCATATGCCCCGGGCACAACGAGAAGGTCGACTTCGGCGAGCCGGGTACGCAATTGCTGGGAAGTGGTCATACCGGGTTGCATCTCTTTTGTCGTATGGTTGTCCTAAGTATAGGACAACCGAACGACGAGTCAACCCATCGCTATACTGATCCCATGAAATTCGACACCCCCCCCCTCAGGGCAACGGGCACCTCTTTGCATCGGCAGGTCTTCCTTGTGCTGCGTGATCGGATCGTGCAGGGCGTGTACGCGCAAGGTGACGCGTTGCCCAAGGAAGAGGCGCTGGTGGAACAGTTTGGAGTGGCGAGAGTCACCGTTCGTCGTGCTTTAGCCGATCTCGAGCACGAGGGATTGGTCCAGCGGCGTCATGGGCGCGGGACGTTCGTGCTAGGCGACGCGCGCTCTGCTCCGCGTGTCCCGACCTTGGGCTATGTCGATGAGATGAAGCACTACGCGCAGACCACGCGTGTCGAGGTGCTGACGGTCGAGACGACAGCGCCTCCGCCGTGGATCGCCGAGGCTCTGCATATTGGCACTGCCGCACGCGCTGTGCATGCGGTGCGGTTGCGCAGTGTCGACGCAACTCCAGTGATGCTGACTGACGCTTGGGTGCCCGAAGAGCTCGGCCGAGCTATCACCGTCCGGGCCCTGAAAAAGCGGGCGCTGTACCAGATCTTGATGGAGCAGGACATCGTATTCGGCCGCGTACTACAGCGGATCAGCGCCGAGGTGGCCGATCCCTCGAAGGCCGCGTTGCTCAACTGCGAAGTCAGTTCGCCGCTCATCTGCCTGACACGCCTGCTGCACGACCGCTCTGGTAAGCCGGTGCAGCACCTTACGGTGTACCTAACGCCGGAGCGAAGCTGCATCCTTATGGATATCTCCGGCGATGCGGTCAACACGCTGGGCGGCGGGCACATCGTGCATGATGTGCAGACTGCCCGCGGCAGTGCCTCACGAGGCAAGACCCGAGTGGTCTAGAAGGTGATTCGGCACGCCTGTGCTGGCGTTATGGATTGGCTGCTCCTTCAGCAAGGTCATCGCGCACTCTCGCCGCGTCGCCAAGGCGCGTTCCGCGCTTGGCGTGCGGCTGGTGCGTGCCTTTCCACTCTAGCGAAGCACAGCTGGCACCAATCTCAAGATCTCGGACGGATTCCCAGGCAGCTCGGTGTCACGGATCGGCATATACCGGCCACTTCGGAGTCGGCGTAATCAGGCCAGCTGAGGCCGGCGGCGGCGCCGGTCGGAGTCGGCATATACCGGCCAGCGCGGAGTCGGCATATAT
>JAKBCY010000295.1 GCA_021807445.1 Pseudomonadota bacterium | reverse complement strand
CGGAGTTCAACGTAAACCCTGCTACCCTCGTCCATGGTCGGTCTCCTCAACAGCTGCTGATGACACGTTCACAGCATGTAGCTCGGCACGCTTGCGTGCAACCTACGCATCGGCAGGAGATCGCCCCCCGCAGACTTGCCTGTTGGCGACCATGATGACTAGCGGGGCAGAGGTCGGATCCAGCATGGTCCGAACGGGATGAACCGCAGGTGGGATTAAGGCGCCCGCCTCGTAACGTGCTTACGCAGCAATGTTCTCAGGGTCATCACATAGGAAGCCGCATCCAGTGCGGTCATGAGGCCGTCTTGCTTACCTTTGCCCGCCTGCGCGTCGGCCACGCGCAGCAGACCAAAGGGCGCGCGGGTGCGGGGAAATGCGCGGGGGTTGCCGCAGGAGATGCTGCCGGCAGGCAGTTCCAACGCGTCTGACCAGTGGTGCAGTTGATCTTGTGCACTCAGCGCCGAGCGGGTACTGGGTTGATGCTGCCAGTGGATGTTGTCAAGCACGTTGGACTTCACTTTGAACAGGGTGTCCAGCATCGCACTCCAGGCGACTGCCAAAGCAGGATCGGTGAAGGTCACGGCATGGTCGTCACTGTCACGCGCAGCCCAGTGCAGGGTCAACGCCCGCTCCACCGCACTGGCGTCCTGCTGCTCCCAATGCCGCCATGCGTCGAGCAAAGCTTTGGCCAGCTTCTGCTCTTTATTGACGCGGAGCAAGCGTAAATCCTGCGGTCGGTCCAGGCGCAGTTCACCGGCGAGAATGGGCTCGTAAACCAGCCCCGCCTGGCGGCGACGGTTCAGACTGCGGCCACGCAGTCGGGCCCAACTATCCATCAACGCCTGGGCTTGGCGAGCTTGTTCCTCGCTGAACGACTTCAAGACAAGCGGGGCCCGCGGATCGCGCCGGGTTTGCGCAAGAAGAGACTGTGCTTCCATGAAATCCAGTAACTTGTCATCCGGCGACGACTCTGAAGGAGACTGCTGAGTCGCTGAATCGCTACTCTCGACTGGCCAGGGGCAATCCGTCGCTTGGCTGCTGGCCCACAGCGCACGCAGCGCCATCACCCAATGCGCTACGCGATCAGGCCAGACGCAATCGTGGCCCAGACGGTGGTGCACCACATTCACATTACCCTCCGTCGTCCCCACCAACCACGCGACGACCTTGGCAGAAGCGGGAACGGCCGCCTGTCGTACAGCAAGCCCGAGTAATAGATCAAGCAAGTGCACGTAACTGCCCAGAGTGGTCTGCGGCGTGGCGTGTCCCATGAAGGCGGCCACAGCCCAGAGCAACGGGCGTTGCGCGCGATCATCGCCGACCAGGGCCCGGCGCGCAGATCCGATGGGTGGCGCGCTGACCGCGGGCTGCGCCCCCGCATCGAGTACCGACAGCGCGCCAGAAATGAGGTCTTGCATGAACCCCAAGAGCAGGCGGTTGGCAGCGCTGTGGCGCAGGTGATGGAAGCGGAGGTGGGGATCGCCGCAAACGGCTTTCAACGCCCCCTGCACCGGGTCGAACAAGGCCGTTTCCGGCAGGGGCTGTGTGGGATCGTCTGCAGACGAGAGGAGCAGCACGGTCTGGGGATCGGCGTATCCACTTTCAACAACGCGCTGCATTGATGACCAGAGCCTGCGCAGCAAAGCGACTTCATCAGGCGCGCACAGCGCAGCCAAGGGGAGCACGCGCCTGCCGCTGTCGCGTTTGAGCGCCCGCGCGGCGTGGCTGCGCACAAACAGCAAGGGCTCCGGGAGAAACTGCAAGTCCACCCAACGCAGGCCACGGATTTCCGTGCGCCGCAGGCCGCAGCGATAGCCGAGAATCGCAGCGGCACGGCAGGACCTGGGCGAATCGCCTTGGCGCAGGGCGTTCAGCACCGCGCGGAACTCGCGCTCGGTGATGAGTTGCGCATCGACTAGAGTCTGCGCGTCCACACCGAGATCGGGCGGCGGAGAATTCCAGGCCTTGCGCCGTCGCACATGGCCATCGAGCGACCGCAAGGCCGCAGCGACATTGTGACGCTGGCGTGGTCCGGTGGCTTGCACGATGGCCTCGAGGGCATCATTCCAGGTCGCGGCGTCCGTTGGCAACTGCGTTCCCAGAACGGCCGCCAGCTTGCGATCGATGCGGCTGAGCATCTCGCGCGCCGATGACGGGCGAATGCCTTTGCCCCCACCGGGATGCAACGCCTCGACCATCCAGCCGGCAAGAACGTTGTCCAGACCATCGGGATCGGACGCATAGGTATGTATCAGACGCCGCAGCGCGGCCACGATCTGGTGGCGTGGCGGCGGTGCGGTTTGAAACACACGGCGAACCGGTGGTGTGGCCGTAAGGCGGGAGTTCGCGCCCTGATCGCGCTGACGCGGCGCGGCTTGATCCTTTGCGGCGTGCGGCGCGTCATCAGGAAGTTTGAGCCGCTGCGCAAGCAAAACCCGCCACCACGCGTGCGGGGGCAAACAGGCATTGGCCACCAGGCCACGCGCGGCCTGCGCCAGAAACGGCGGCAGCTTGTAATGCCATTTGGCCTGGGCGCAGCGCAGAAAGCCGGTCCAGGTGCCGGCGCCGAGAAAGGCGCTTTGCGCGTGCCGTTGCACGATGTCGTCAAGCCGCTCGGCCAGTGCAGGGGTGACTGATTCAGTTTGTGCCGTCTGGATGCGGCCCGAACCTGCACGGCCTGTTGTCCAGCGCAACACAAGCAATGCGGTCAAGGTGTCAAACACCTGCCGCTGCCAGTTACCCGTGTCATCTTGCCATTCCACCCACACCCAGCGGCCGTCCGGACTGATGCGCAGCGCGTTGGCGTGCAGCGCGGCTGCAACCTGGCGGATGTGTTCGCG
>JAKBCY010000294.1 GCA_021807445.1 Pseudomonadota bacterium | reverse complement strand
TGATCCAGGGCTTATAGACCTCGGCGCGCCCCTGGCAGGACTTCGCAAAGACCCTTTTGGACGAGGCAGCGACTCTGTTCCTCGGTGGTGAGCCGGACGCCGCGCGTCTGATCCTGTGCGATCTCGTCAATGCCACGGTAGGCTTCGAGGAACTGTCCACGATGACTGAGAAGCCCAGCAAGTTAATAGAATAATATCGAACTTTGATTTATCAAACCACTAATTTAGTCGAGTTGCGGTGCGGCACCGTTTGCGCATCAGATCGCGCGGCAGAGTCTTGTAAAACGAAGGTTTTATCGAACCATTGCCGGTGATGGCGATAAGGTGTATAAACACCTATGTACCCAAACACCGTATTGGAGGGCATCATGAACACCGTTCGCTGGAACATCGCCGTATCGCCGGACGTAGATCAGTCCGTGCGCATGTTCATCGCCGCGCAAGGCGGCGGCCGCAAGGGCGACCTGTCGCGCTTCATCGAGGAAGCCGTGCGCGCCTACCTGCTGGAGCGCGCCGTCGATCAGGCCAAGACGGCGGCTGCCAGCATGAGCGAAAACGAACTGACCGACCTCATCGACGAGGCTGTGCAATGGGCGCGTGAGCACTGATGCGCGTCATCCTCGACACCAACGTGCTGCTTGGCGCGCTGATTTCGCCCCATGGGCCACCCGATGCGATCTATCGCGCCTGGCGCACGGCGCGCTTCGAGCTGGTGACCTCGGCGGCACAGCTCGACGAGCTGCGACGAGTGAGCCGCTACCCCAAGCTCAAGAGCATCTTGCCCGCGCACCGCATCGGCACGATGGTCAACAACATGCAGCGCGCGATCGTGTTGGCGCAACTGCCGCCGCTGCCGGATGGCATCGAGGCGAATGATCCGAACGATGCGTTCCTGCTGGCGATGGCCTTGGGCGGCGATGCCGACTACCTGGTGACGGGCGACCGCCGCGCCGGGCTGCTGCAACGCGGCAGCATTGGGCGCACGCGCATCGTCACGCCGGCCACTTTCTGCGCCGAGGCGCTTTGAGTCATGCCGGTCAGCTTCCTGTCCACCACGCAACGGGAACGCTACGGCCGCTACCCAGACACGCTTTCCGGCGAAGAACTGGCGCGCTACTTCCCCTGGACGATGATGACCGCGAGTGGTGTGCCACCAAGCGGCGCGACAGCCACCGACTGGGCTATGCGCTGCAACTGACCACGGCCCGCTTTCTCGGCACCTTCCTGGAAGACCCGGCCGCCGTGCCCGGCGCGGTACTGCATACGCTGTCGTCCCAGCTCGGCATCGCCGACCCCGACTGCGTGCTGGCCTACCGCGAGAGCGAGCAACGCTGGCGGCACACGACCGAGATTCGTGCCCGCTACGGCTATCGTGAATTTGCCGACGGTGGCGTGCAATTCCGCCTTGGCCGATGGCTATGCGCGCTGTGCTGGACGGGCACCGACCGGCCGAGCGCGCTGTTCGATTACGCCAACGGCTGGCTGGTCGGCCACAAGGTGCTGCAGCTGCCCGGTGTTACGGTGCTGGAACGCTTCATCGCCGAGGTGCGCTCGCGCATGGAGTCGCGCCTGTGGCGTCTGCTCGTGCGCGGTGTCACGGCCGCACAGCGGCAACGACTCGACGACCTGCTCAAGCCTGCCGAAGGCAGCCGCCAGTCTTGGCTGGATCGGTTGCGCAAGGGGCCGGTGCGCGTCAGCGCTCCGGCGCTCGTGCTGGCCTTGCTGCGCATCGAGACCGTGCGCGGCCTGGGCATCAAGCTACCTGGCACCCACGTGCCGACGAGCCGCATCGCGGCGCTGGCCAGCTTCGCCAGCACCGTCAAGGTGTCCGCCGTGGCCCGGCTGCCGCAAGCGCGGCGGATCGCCACGTTGGTGGCCTTCGTGCATTGCCTGGAAGCCAGCGCGCAGGATGACGCCCTCGATGTGCTCGACCTGCTGCTACGCGAACTGTTCACCAAGGCCGAGAAGGAAGACCGCAAGGTCAGGCAGCGCTCGCTCAAGGATCTGGATCGGGCCGCCTCGACGCTGGCCGAGGCATGCCGGCGTCGAGCTGCCGCACGCCATGGAGCGCAAGTATCCGCGCGCCGGGGTTTCCTGGGCCTGGTTTTGGGTGTTCCCACAGGCCACGCATTCCACCGATCCGCGCTCCGGCCTTGCGCGCCGCCATCATGTCCATGACACGGCGTTTCAGCGGGCCTTTAAGCGTGCGTTGAAGCGCGCCCGCATCGACGCGCCGGCCACGCCGCATACCCTGCGCCATTCGTTCGCAACGGCGCTGCTGCAATCCGGCTACGACATCCGCACGGTGCAGGATGGGGCACAAGGACGTGTCCACGACCATGATTTACACGCACGTACTCAAGATCGGCGGGGGCGGTGTGCGCAGCCCGATGGACCACTTGCCTGAACTTTGACGGGCAGCACGCGTGGCTGGTTGCGTGCGGTTTCCTGCACTCGGATCATGCAATCGTCACCCGCAACACGAAGCATTTTCTGCCGTTCGGTGTCGCCGTGTTGTCGCCTGACGAGGCGGCTATCCAAGGCGATTAGACATACCTTTTTCCATAAATCCCCTGCGCGCCTGCCCGCAGTAAGCGCGGTAAAGTCGGCAAGCAAGCGCCGGCACATAGCGAGGCAGATCTGCGACGGGAAGAGTGTGTGATCAGGGACTGACGGAAAAAGCCCCGCATGGTGCGGGGCTCTGTGTGCCTCCCAGGCCTGCTGAGCAGGTGAGAAGGGCTTGTAGTGGCGGTGAGGGAGGGATTCGAACCCTCGATACGCTTTCACGTATACACACTTTCCAGGCGTGCTCCTTCAGCCACTCGGACACCTCACCTTGGGGGGC
>JAKBCY010000293.1 GCA_021807445.1 Pseudomonadota bacterium | reverse complement strand
CGATTTCGTTCAGCCTGAGGTTGGTTCTGGACAGTGCGGCGAAAGACTCCCCGCGCTCCAGATGCGCTTTGGCGCGGTCGGCAATCGCGCCAGCCTCGCTCTGCCGGTTGGCGTATGCGAACACCACCACCTGTCCACCGACACCTTTGTGAGAAACCAGTTTCTTCTCCATCCGGTTCCTGGCGTTCTCAATGACGCGTTGGGCTGGATCAAGTATTTCCGCGTGGCTGCGGTAGTTCGCCTCCAAGTGGAAAATGGGGCATTGCGTGTCTTCGACGAATCCAACCATCGCCTTGTACCCCAAAGCCCGCCGAAATTGGTAAATGCTCTGGTCATCGTCTCCGACGGCAGTCAGTCGAACCCCGGCGCGGTGATGGGCCATCAGCCACTGGTATTGTGTGGCGTCCGTATCCTGAAACTCGTCGACCAGCAAATGGTCGACGCGCAGCGTGCTCATCGTGCCGTCTGTGACAGCCGAAACAACCTTCGCGATGATGTCCTGGAAATCGATTTTTCCCGCGGCAGCAAGTTTTCGGTCGTAGAGCATCGTTGCCGTTGCTTCCGCACCGCTGCGCGGCGATTCTCCGGCTTTGATCGCCTCGAGGATTGACAAAATCTCTTCCGGTTTGCAGTCCAGCCCAGCCTCATCAGCGGCTGCATACGCATAGGTGCGGCGCTCGCCTTCGACGGCGATATCCCATGGCTTTTGCTCGGCGCTGCGTTGAGCGCGCAAGATCACAGCGCCCATCTTTGTTTTGCGACTGCGAGGGAAGGCCATGAGCAGGCACATCGAATGGAACGTGCCGACAAGCAATCGGTCCATGGCATCGCCCGGGACCATTTGCGCAATGCGGTGTCGAAGCTCGATCGCGCCATCGCGGGTGAACGTCACGGCACCGACGGTTCTGCCTTGCAGCAGAAGGTTGGTCGCACGTGCTGCGAGTGTGCCTGTTTTCCCGGCGCCTGGCACGGCCACAACGAGGCAACCACCGGGCTCGGTGGCTGCCTGGCGCTGCGTGGCGCTAAGGCGAGCAAGATGCTCGACTCCAGCCATCACGGCATCGCGATCAGGTCCGCGACGGTGCCGCCTTCTGCCGCTGCCACGTGTTGCGCATCCGATTCCACGATGGATGTCGGCGCGCCGATATCAGCACCCGGCGCCTTCGGGGTGATCCGGTTCATCATGCCGCGCATGGTGCTTTCGCTGAAGCTAAAAATGCGGCTGATCTGTTTCTTGATGCGGAAACGCGTGTCTTCAATTTTGTCGGGCTCGACTTTGCCGTTCCACGACATAATGTTGAGATCTTCAATCAAGCGGTCCGCAAGGATCAGCGCATCGAGCAAGTCCAGCGTCTTGCGATGCTTCGCAAAGACGACCTCTTGCGCGGCCGATGAGGTGTACTGCGGGCAGACGAAATCGTCCCCGCTCGCGTCCTCTTCGCGTAGGGCCTTGGCGGCAGCGGCTTCTTGCCGGACGTCTTGCGAGAACTCGTCGATCCGGGCTTCGATGGTGCCGAGGACCCGCTCGGTTGCTTCCGCGCCAATGATGTCCGGGCCGCGACGACCGATGATGTGGTACGAGCGGTCGATCAAACCGAAATACCGTTGAAGCGTGGACGCGACCACCGGGTCGTTGATCGACGCCTCGCGACGAACTGACATCACGCCGGTGTAGGTGTTGTGTAATTCTTTGATGCCACGCTCACGTTGCCGTCGCGCTTTGGCGATGCGCTGCAGACGCTCGATCTGAGCTTGACGCTGAACGTCACCGACTGGCGCGCGTGGCGTGGGTTCTGCGCCTGCGTCAGCGGCAAGCACCGCTTCGCTCTCTTGGGCGGCTTGCGAAACCTCGTCGAGGATTTCGCCAGCCGTTTGTGCATCGATTGCATGCTGGTCCATGGACACTCCTTTTGATGCGTCCAGTGTCTAAGCCACAATCACTCAGGCACATTCAAAAGGTTTGCTGTTTTGAAGATATTTCTCGATTTCTCGTAATCATCGAGAACGCACACGATCTCAAAGACGACATCCACGGCGTCAACGACCCCGGCGTACAGCCATCCGTCGGCGATGCCTCGCATATCGATGCGTCTCGGTTTCGCCGCAGCATTGAGCAGACCTTGAGACGGACGCCGCTTCAACACCAGGCCCAGACGAATCCGCGCCAACCGATGTAGCGTATCGATCGACTCCCCCATCACGGGCGCCACAATGGCAGCGTTGCCGTGCGTCAGCGCCAGTGTGGCGGCGATCTCTCGAATCTTGCGGTGGTAGTGAAGGTCTTGCATGCCGTCACTTTGGCATGCGTCACACCAACTTCGCATTTGAAAGCAGCCAGTGAATCTTGCGCTATTCCGCTCTGCGTTTGCGCGCCATCCTGAATGCTCCAGAAACGGCCATTTTTCCGGGCCGGAGGACGCAAATCCCATGCAAGTCGTTGTTTCTATTGATACAGAGCCAGCGTTATGGCCAACGCGATTCCCTCTGCGCTGGCCATGGCTGATGTGTCTTCGAGCGAGGCGCAGCCACCCCAGCGCCATGCCAATCTAAGACATGGCATTTTTTGCGATCATTCGGTGAAATCTTTTATTCGAGGGCAGTTGACAATGAATTTGTGGACTCTACAACCTGCTCTCCATCGATCGAATCGCTGATTGGACTTCAGACCGTCGGCCAAGCGCGCTCGGTTCGCCAGCGTGACATCCGCGCCGGTCGCCCGTGCTTGAGCGTGGATGATGCCGGTGTTTTGCGGCCTATCGCCAAATGCCCGCGTCGTACCCCATGGTTGCCCGCATGGCCGTCTCTAGTCCCGTTGCGCCGGAAGTTGCGTGGTGGCTTGTCCGCG
>JAKBCY010000062.1 GCA_021807445.1 Pseudomonadota bacterium | reverse complement strand
TTAGCTATCGTGGGCGAGATCTTGACGATTTCGCGCCACCATCGCGCCGCTTTAGCTCAGTTGGTAGAGCAACCGCCTTGTAAGCGGTAGGTCATCTGTTCGAGTCAGATAAGCGGCACCAAAAAACAGCGGTCAATAAGCTGGGTAATTCCAAGCTTTTTTCCTGTCCAGACGCCGAGCCCAGTCCGTGCCAGGAGCACGCGTGGAGTCATGCGCAAGCTGCGGCAGATGCACGCACCGACGGGATCGCGCGCCGCTGGCGCGATCCCGCCTCCCGCTTGGCCGGCAGCAGAGCATGCCCGAGCTGCGCAAGCACGCAGGCATGTGTTCAGGGGCGCACAATGCTAGGTTTCCCTTCTGGATGATGCAAAACATGGCGCTGAAGGCAGTGATCTACAAGGCCGACCTGCAGGTGTCCGACATCGACCGGAACCATTATGCTGACCATGCGCTGACGATCGCGCGCCACCCGTCAGAAACCGATGAACGAATGATGGTGCGGGTGCTGGCGTACGCCCTTTACGCGCAGGAAGGCATCGCGCTGACGCGCGGTTTGTTCAACGTCGACGAGCCCGAAATCTGGGTCAAGGACTTGACTGGCGCGATCAAGCTGTGGATCGACATTGGCCAGCCTGATGAGAGCCGCTTGCGCAAGGCCTGCGGTCGCGCTGAGCAAGTTGTCGTCGTGTGCCACTCAAGTAGCGCCGAGCTCTGGTGGAAGCAGATCGAAGGCAAACTTGAGCGTCTGTCTAACCTGAGCGTGTTGCGCATTCCCGCAGACGTCTGCAAGTCCTTGGCGGCGCTCACCGAGCGCACCATGAAACTGCAAAGCTTGGTGCAGGATGGGACGCTGTGGCTCAGCAACGGGAACGCCTCCGTCGCAGTAGAGCTGCAGAAATTGAAGCTTGCGCACGGAGAAGCCCGCTAGGACGCGGCGATGAGGGGCGTACGATAAGGGAGTCAGGCGGATACTTTTGGCCATCCCAGGTTCCCCGCGCCGCCAGCTGCACACCATTGAAGCCATAAAGCAATGTTCAAGGCCCCGATCCTCGGCCACTCGAGCGCCATCCACATCGAATCTATGGCGAACGCCCGCACCGAACGAGCACGCTCCATCGGAGTTCGTGTTGACCTCGATTGCGCCAAGGAACCCGCGCTGACTGAGATGGTCAAGTCAACATACTTCAAGCACGATCAAGTCGCCCAGGTTGTGGCGGTTGCCGACTTTGGACGGGGCGAATCGACCACCTTCAGGGCGCAGCCCCAGTCCCGGCGGGCGCCTGGGCAGATCGCGGCGCTTCTCAAGCGGGCCGGTGGTCAGGGCCAGCGTCCGTGCCCCGGCATCGACTTCGATGGCTGCCTTGTCCAGCGCCGGCTGATCGCAGAGGCCGCAAACAAGCAGTTCAGCAATTGAAGCGGCAGTTCCGAGACCAAGGGGGCGCCTTCTCGGTACGCTCCGCCGCGCGAGCCCTCCTGAGCTTCGTGCGTGCCGAACTTGCCCACCTTGGTACCATCCATCCGAGCGACCGGCCGTGGGCCATGCCGGTGGGAGCCGCCTTGTCCTCGGGCCTACCGCTGCTGATCGGCGCCTACTTCGGGCACATTGCCTTCGGGTTGATTTCATCCTTGGGCGGCATGGTTTTTCTCTACCTGCCAGAGACGCCGATGCAGCACCGCATGCTCTGGTTGATGGCCTGTGCCAGTGGGATGATGGCCTGTTACACCCTTGGGTTGGCGAGCGAGTTTTTACCAGCGCTGCGATTCCCAGCGCTGACATTCATGGCCATCCTGGTGATGATGACTTTGCGCTTGTACGGCGTAGGGCCGCCCGGTGGCATGTTTTTCATCATGTCGGCGGCGATCGGTGCCTATACCCCCGTGGCTCCGGATCAATTTCCCTACGCCGTGGGTCTGTTTGCGCTCGGGACCTTGGTCGCCTGTGCCGTCGCATTCGCCTACAGCGTCCATACTCTGCGGCGTCGACCGCCGAAGCCTGTGCCGGCCATGCCCGTTCCGACCTTCGACTTCGTGGTCTACGACTCGGTGGTCATCGGCCTTTGTGTGGGGGCATCGCTGGGTTTGGCGCAGGTGTTGCAAATGCAGCGCCCCTATTGGGTTCCAATCAGTTGCCTCGCGGTGATCCAGGGCGCCTCGCTGCGCGCTGTGTGGACCAAACAGTTGCAACGGATCCTCGGGACCACGGCCGGAGTTGGAGTCGCTTGGGCGCTGCTGTTGCTGCCCCTAGGGCCCTGGGGTATCGCCCTTGCGGTCATGGCCCTGACCGTAATTGTGGAGACGATCGTGGTACGCAATTACGGCGTCGCCGCGATTTTTATCACCCCACTGACGATCTTACTGGCCGATGCTGCGAATTTGGCCGGAGTACCAGTTGGGACCCTGCTGCATGCGCGCCTGCTCGACAGTGTCGTCGGTGCACTGTGCGGTCTGCTTGGCGGCGTGTGCTTGCACCATGGTCTGCTGCGCGACCGCCTCAGCAGCGGTCTGCAACGTTTGATACCTCGTCTACCTATTTGAGCATCGCCGTAGCGGCACGAGGCCGCCGCCCAAGCCCGCAACTGGGTGCGTACGATCCTGCGGAAATTGCAGGCTGCGCAAGACTGCGCGATGGTTACGCGCGGCCTCCTAACCTGGTGAGGACATCCTGGCGGCCTGTTCGATGAACAGTGTCTCGGCGACCAAGACTCGGCTCAAATGGTTTCGTTGCGCGATGCGGTCACGGCGTGGACCTCCGCTGTGGGTTAGCGCGCCGGATCATTGGCGTTACATCGCACCAGAAATGCTGCGATCCATCGGTAGGATGGATCGCATGTTGCACTGGTCACCGCACCCGAGGACGCTTGCCAAACGCGTTCGCGGCGCAAGCGTAAGCAACACATGCACATGTGCACCCTACAAGAGCGAAAGCTCGACAAGCTGCCAGCAATGCTTGTTACGCCGGCTCTTTCTTCTTTAACCGTCATCGAAGAACCGATCATGTCCCCATGCGAGCCTGCTTCGCCTGTTCACGCGTCCAAACGCGGCCAGCGTGGGCTCCCTGCCAACCGTCCTGTCTCGGTCCTAGACAAATGAAAATAAAAATCTCAGAATGTCTCATAGAGACGGTATTTAGACATTTAGAGATTGTGCTGAGATTGTGCAATTGACCCGGGCTAGGCCCGGGTTTTTTTGGGCGGTGCGCCCGGTAGGGCGCACCCACTTGGAGGTGGAAGTCCTCTACCGGACCTGCAAGGGGAACGGTTAGCCGAAGGCAAGGGCAAGAGAAAGCGCTGCACGCAGCTCGAGCGGCACCGCCTTGGCTGCGGCAAGGTGTAGCCCTGCGACCGCAGATCGGCTACATTGAGAAATTGACGTATACGTCAATGGCCGGTGCGCACCCTTGACTGCCCCGACATTCCCAATGACAAGTGACGCCACGCAGAAGGCGCTCCATGGAGACCAGCATGACTGACCTTTCAGAATCCAAAGTCCTGGCGGCCTATCGTCCGCAGCGGCGTCTGCGTTTCGTTACTGCGGCCTCGCTGTTTGATGGCCACGACGCGGCGATCAACATCATGCGTCGCATCCTTATCGCCATGGGTGCGGAGGTCATTCATCTCGGGCACAACCGTTCCGTGGATGAGATTGTCCAAGCGGCCATCCAGGAGGATGCGCACGCCATCGCCATCTCCAGCTACCAGGGCGGTCACATGGAGTTCTTTCAATATATGATCGACCGACTCCGAGCGCTTGGCGCGGCGCACGTCCAAGTATTCGGAGGTGGCGGAGGCGTCATTGTCCCCGATGAAATTACCGCGCTGCAGGCCTATGGCGTTGCGCGTATCTACAGCCCAGAAGATGGGCAGCGCCTCGGCTTGCAAGGCATGATTGGCGACATGCTGGCGCGCGCCGACAAGCCTCTCCCGTCGCTGCCTTCTTCGACTTTGCAAGAGGCGATTCGGCACGATGAGCAGGCGCTGGCGCGATTGATCTCCGAGTTGGAGGCCGGCGTGGCCGACCCAGCGCTTATACGCTCGCTGCATGAGCAAGCACAATCGGCGCACGGCGTTGTGTTGGGCGTGACAGGTACGGGTGGCGCCGGGAAGAGCAGCCTAGTCGATGAGATTATCCGGCGCGCACGGCTCGATCAAGACGACTTGCTGCGCATGGCTGTCATCAGTATCGATCCGTCGCGGCGGAAGTCCGGTGGAGCGCTGCTTGGCGACCGCATCCGCATGAATGCCATTGGTCCATGGTCGCGCGCGGGTAGCAGTGGCTCGGCTGGCGTCTACGTGCGCAGCCTGGCGACGCGCGAAGCGGGCAAGGAAATCAGTACTGCCCTGCCCGAGGTTGTTGCCGCGTGCAAAGCGGCGGGTTTTGACTTGATCATCGTCGAGACTTCGGGGATCGGGCAAGGGGACGCGGCCATCGTGGAGCATGTGGACCTGAGCTTGTACGTGATGACGCCAGAATTCGGTGCGGCCAGTCAACTCGAGAAGATTGACATGCTGGACTTCGCAGATTTCGTTGCGATCAACAAGTTTGACCGCAAGGGGGCAATGGACGCAATGCGCGATGTGGCCAAGCAGGTGCAGCGCAACCGCGAGGCATGGAACGCGAAGCCTGAGGATATGCCCGTGTTTGGCACCATGGCGAGCCGGTTCAACGATGACGGGGTGACAGCCTTGTACCAAGCCATCGTGCAGGCTTTGCACAATCGTGGCATGCGCTTGCAGCAGGGCCGGCTTCCGCGCGTCGGCACCCGCCACAGCACCCACCAGACGCCGATCGTGCCTCCAGCACGCAGCCGCTATTTGGCAGAAATTGCCGACACCGTCCGCGGCTATCACCGTGCCGTCGCTGACCAGACCTGCCTCGCGCGCGAGGCGCAGCAATTGCGCGAGTCGGGACGCATGCTGCATGAGGCCATTCCGCACAAGACTTCAGCGGTGCAGGCCGTCGGTGAGTTGGCCGCGCAGCGCGAAGCGCGCATGCTTCCCCAGGCGCGTAAGCTGCTCGCCATGTGGCCGCAAATGCAGCAGGCCTATGCGGACGACGTGTACGTGGTGAAAATCCGGGATCGGGAAATCCGCACGCAGCTTACTCACACGACGTTGTCGGGAACACGCATCCGCAAGGTGGTGCTGCCGCGCTGGTCCGACCACGGCGAACTGCTGCGGTGGCTGATGCTCGACAACGTCCCGGGGAGCTTCCCCTACACGGCGGGGACTTTTGCGTTCAAGCGTGAGAACGAGGACCCGACGCGGATGTTTGCAGGCGAGGGCGATGCATTCCGTACCAACCGGCGGTTCAAGCTCTTGTCGCAAGGGATGCCAGCAAAGCGGCTATCCACAGCGTTCGATTCCGTCACGCTGTATGGTGCAGACCCGGACCGGCGGCCAGACATTTATGGCAAGGTTGGCAACTCGGGAGTGTCCATCGCCACGTTGGAGGACATGAAGGCGCTCTACGATGGCTTTGATTTGTGCGACCCGGCAACGTCGGTGAGTATGACTATTAATGGTCCTGCCCCCACCATCCTGGCCATGTTTCTCAATGCTGCTGTTGATCAGCAACTCGACAAATTCGTGGGGGACAATCGGCGCGACCCGACCGATGATGAGGCCCAGAAAATCCGTGCCTGGGTGTTGGAAAACGTTCGCGGCACGGTGCAGGCCGACATTCTGAAGGAAGACCAGGGTCAAAACACCTGCATCTTCTCTACGGAGTTCTCGCTCAAGGTCATGGGCGATATCCAAGAGTATTTCATTCACCACAAAGTCCGCAATTTTTATTCGGTGAGCATTTCCGGCTATCACATCGCCGAAGCTGGCGCCAATCCCATCAGCCAACTCGCGTTCACCTTGAGTAATGGATTTACCTTCGTTGAGGCCTACCTTGCGCGTGGCATGCATGTTGACGATTTCGCCCCCAATCTGAGCTTTTTCTTCAGCAACGGGATGGATCCCGAGTACAGCGTGCTTGGCCGGGTCGCACGCCGCATCTGGGCCGTGGCTATGCGCGATCGCTACGGCGCTAATGAACGAAGCCAGAAACTCAAGTACCACGTGCAGACGAGCGGTCGCAGTCTGCACGCGCAGGAGGTGGACTTCAACGATATCCGCACAACGCTGCAGGCACTAATCGCGATTTATGACAACTGCAACAGCTTGCATACCAACGCGTTTGATGAGGCCATCACCACACCAACAGAGGAGAGCGTCCGTCGTGCGATGGCAATTCAACTCATCATCAACCGCGAGTGGGGCTTGGCCAAGTGTGAAAATCCCAACCAGGGAGCATTCATCATTGAGGAATTGACCGACCTCGTCGAAGAAGCGGTGCTCAAGGAATTCGAGGCCATCGCCGAACGTGGCGGCGTGTTGGGCGCGATGGAAACCGGCTATCAGCGCGGAAAGATTCAAGAGGAGAGCATGCATTATGAAATGCTCAAGCACTCTGGAGAGCTTCCCATTGTCGGCGTCAACACGTTCATCAATCCGCACGGTGATCCTGTTCCCACAAAGCTGGAATTGGCCCGATCCACCACGCAGGAAAAGGAATCCCAACTCGGGCGCTTGGCCGATTTCTGCGATCGTCACGCAGCAGACGCGCCGCCGATGCTGGAGACGCTCAAGCAGGCCGTGATCAACAACGGCAACGTATTTGAGGTGCTTATGGATGCCGTGCGCGTATGCAGCCTTGGACAGATTACGACGGCCTTATTTGAAGTTGGAGGCCAATACAGGCGCAGCATGTAAAAGCCAGGCGATCGACCCCGCACGGCCATGCTGAAGCGGGGTTCGCGGGCGAAGCTCGGGACAACGGCGCAGCGGCCATCAAATCATGGCCAACGCCTGCTTGTTTTTGGGCGGAGGGAATAATTGGTCAACCGCCTCGAGAGTCGAGGCGGCTAGAGCAAACTCCGCGGCGCGGAGGTTCTCGCGCAGGTGCTCAGGCTGGCCCGCCTTCGGGATGGCCATGACTCCCGGCTGGCGCAATACCCACGCCAGCGCGAGTTGCGCCGCGCTCAATCCGAGCGGTTGGGCAAGCGCCTGAAGCCGCATGTCGCGCGCAAGATTCCCACAGTCGAGCGGGCTATAGGCCATCATGGGCAACGCGCGCTGTTGCATCCAGGGTAAAAGATCAAACTCCACGCCGCGGCTGCTGGCCGCGTAATAGACCTGATTTGCCGCGCACTGCGCGCCATTCGATGCACGCATCAATTCGCGCATGTCATCCATGCCGAAATTGCTCACGCCCCAATGGCGAGTCTTGCCCGAGGCAGCCAACCGCGCGAAGCCCTCGACAGTCTCGGCGAGCGGAACGCTGCCTCGCCAATGCAGGAGGTACAGGTCGATATGGTCCAATCCCAATCGACGTAGGCTTCGATCGCACGCCAACTGCACGCCACCTAAGCTGGCGTTGTGCGGATACACTTTGCTGACCACGAAAACTTCTTCCCGCTGAACGACGCCGGCGCGCATGGCGTCGGCCAGGGCTTTGCCCGCGATGCGCTCTGCTCCACCGTCGCCATACATCTCGGCTGTGTCAATCACGCGATAGCCAAGGTCCAGCGCTTCGCGCACGCAGGCCACTTCTTGCGCCTGAAGGCCGTTGTCCTCGCCCAAGCGCCAGGTGCCGAGGCCGAGTGCTGGCCATCGTTCACCGCAAGCTAGGGCCACATGGTTCATATACTCAGGCCCCGAGCCAAATGCGGGCATTCCACAGAGCGAGCAAAATCAAGAACACAAGCAATCCGATGAAAAAGCCAATCAGGCCCTGCAGCATGGCATTGGTGCGGCGCTGTTCTTGGAGCAACTGGCGGCTCGTGTCGCGATCAGCCGGCTTCTGCGCCTGCTCCAACGCATTGTGGATGAGCCGTGGCAGGGCCGGGAAGAATTGGGCAAATCGCGGCGCTTCCTTCTGCAGGTGGTCGCGAAGGGCGCGCCAGCCCACTTGGCTTTGCATCCAGCGCCGAAGAAACGGTTGCGCGGTACTCCACAGATCCAGCTCAGGGTCTAGCTGACGCCCAAGACCCTCCACATTGAGTAGCGTCTTTTGCAGCAGCACGAGCTGGGGCTGTATTTCGACCTTGAAGCGGCGCGATACTTGGAACAAACGCATCAGGATCTGCCCGAGCGAAATATCCTTCAGCGGCCGTTCGAACTGCGGTTCGCACACAGTACGCACGGCTGCTTCGAGCTCTTCGACGCGCACCTCTCCCGGGACCCAGCCTGACTCCAAATGCAACTCGGCCACACGCCGGTAATCGCGCTGAAAAAAGGCGATGAAGTTTTGCGCCAGATAGTCCTTGTCGTACTCAGACAGGGTGCCGATGATTCCGAAATCAAGCGCGATATACCAGCCGAACGTCTCCGGGGCGAGACTAACCATGATGTTGCCGGGGTGCATATCGGCGTGGAAAAAACCGTCGCGGAACACCTGCGTAAAAAAGATTTCCACGCCACTTTGTGCCAGTTTCACGATGTCCACACCCGCCGTGCGCAAGCGGTCGATTTGACTAATTGGCACACCGTGCATGCGTTCCATCACGATGACGTTTTCGGTGCATAGATCCCAGTACATTTGCGGGATCAGCACCAGACCCAAGCCGTCCATATTGCGGCGCAGTTGAGCAGCGTTGGCGGCTTCGCGCACGAGGTCGAGTTCGTCGTGCAAGTATTTGTCGAACTCTTCCACCACTTCACGTGGCTTGAGGCGCTTGCCGTCCGTCCAGGCACGCTCGACCCAGGCGGCTAAGGTGCGCATCAGGTCAAGATCCTGGTCGATGATGGCACGCATGCCGGGCCGCAGCACTTTTACCGCCACTTCGTGGTTGCCTTGCTCTGGAGGGAGAACGGCGAAGTGCACTTGCGCAATGGAGGCGCTGGCCACGGGGGTCCGGCTGAAGCTGGAAAAAAGTTCGGTGACGGGCTTGCCCAGCGCCTTTTCAACTTGCGCCACGGCAAGTGCCGAATCGAAGGGGGGCACGCGATCCTGCAGCTTCGCCAGTTCGTCGGCGATATCCAGTGGCAGCAGGTCTCGGCGGGTGGACAGCATCTGCCCGAATTTCACAAAGATCGGGCCCAACGTCTCGAGTGCCAGGCGCAGGCGTTGACCCCTTGGAGTGTCGAGTCTGCGGCCGAGCGCCAAGATGCGCGCCAAGGCACGCAGCCAGCGGTGGCGAAAGCCACTCAGCACGAGTTGGTCAAGCCCATACCGGTGGGCCACCGTTGAAATGCGCAACAAGCGCAGCAGGCGTCGCATGCGCTTAGCTCTGCAGGCTGCGCGCATGGCGCGCTAACAGGGTGATGCGCTTGTCCAGCCGCGCCACGGCGTCGCGCAATTGCGCGACTTGGGCGCTACAGGTCGTGAGCTCAGCTCGACCCACCAGCGCCCGCGGTGACTCAGCCATCCAGTCGCGCGCGTCGCCCTCCAACTGGCAGCGCAGGCGGGACGCTTCCCCCATCAAGCCCCGCGCTGCGCGCGCCACACGATGTGCCGCGACGTCACCGATCCAATCAGCAAGATCGTCCTCTGCGTCCCAACGCAGGTTTGCCATCAGCCACGACATGGTCTGCGCAAATTCGGCATCGCCCGTGATATGCACGCCCGTCAGTCCCAAAGGCTGTCCGCGCATCTGGGCAGCCAGCATCGCCGAGGCATCCACGTCCAGACGCAAGGCCGGGGGCTGATCAAGCGCATCGGCCTGGTGGACTTCAAGATGTCCATCCTGTGCCACGGCCAACATCACCTGCAGCGAGAGCGCCTGCAGCATCACCTGTTTGCCCGCATGCATCCGCAAGCGGGCAAGCGCCTGCGGTTCCCGTTCGATCAAATGGTTGATGGAACGAACGATACGAGGCAGCAGGGCTTGCTGGATCGCCGTGGGCAAAGAGAAAGCTGGAAATTCTTGGATACGGGGCATGGGCTTCTCGTTGAAGACCAATGCATTCTAGGATTGCCCCGAAACGATGGGTTTGTTCCTGCGCAGCCGCGCAGGGGTTGCCCGGCCAGCGCGCGCTGGCTCAAGCCAGTTGCTGAATTCCCGCCAGCAGCCAGCCAGACGTTCCTGCCGTAGGTTTGATCAGATTCCAGATCTCGCGCACCGGTTGCGCGCCACCCCAGCTCTCTTCGCGGACCAAGCCAGAAAATTCTACGCTTGCCAGAAATTGGCCGTCGCTTTCATGCAAATCGAGCAGCACGGCCTCGAGGGTCACGACATCGGTTTTGCTGGGTATCGCACCCCGCTGCTCGATTTCGCCGCGCAGTTGAGCGAACATTTCTGGGGTCGTGTACGACTCGATGCCCGGCAAATCGCCCGCATCCCAGGCCTTCTGCAAAAGGTAGTAGTGTTCGCGCGCTTTGTTGAGGAAGGCACGCTGATCGAAATTTTCGGGGAGTCCGGTCTGGTGTCCTGAGGGATTGTTAAGGGCCGCGTGCATGCCCTCAAAACGTTGGACAGATTGATACGATTCCTGACCGATCTGTCCAGCATCGTAGGCGCCCAGTGGCATCCCCACCGGGTGCGGCTGGCGTAGCGTGGTGCTTCGGCTCAGCAGCCGCACCAGGATCATCACGACCAAGACAGCCAATCCTGCGATCACAAGTCCCGTCAAGATGGACGCGCCCGCCGAGCCGAGCCCCAGCGCATGGAATAGTGCAGCCAATCCAATACCGACCGCTAAGCCGCCAAGCATGCCACTCCAACGGCTCGCGCTTTGTCTTTGTGGTTGTTGCGTTGCTGGGCCTGCTGCTGCAGGCGGATGTGGGGCCACGGATGGCGCGGCTTGCGGCCGAGTCACCAAGCTTCCCCTCTGAATGCCCAGATTCCTGCCGCCACCCAATCGCTTGGCCTGCGCGTCAGCGGCACCGATGCTCGAGGCCAAGACGAGGCTGAGGCCAATGATTAGAAGAGTCGAGATTTTGCGCATGTTTATATCCACGTGCGCAATTATACATTTAGTTACTAAAAGGTCAGAAGAATTTCAACTCTTCAACATCGGGATTTCTCACACCTTAAGGCCGATATGCAGCGCCACGATACCAGCGGACAGATTGTGCCAATCAACCTTGGCAAAACCAGCTTCCTCCATCATCCTTTTCAGGGTGTCCTGGTCGGGGTGCTGACGGATCGACTCGGCCAAGTATCGGTAGCTGTTCGCATCGCCTGCGACGAGCCTGCCTAGGCGCGGCAAGACCTGAAACGAATAAAAATCATAGGCACCGCGCAGCGGTTCCCACGGCCGCGAGAATTCCAGGACAAGCAGCTTCCCGCCAGGCTTAAGCACGCGGCACATCTCCGACAGCGCCCGCTCCTTGTGCGTCATATTGCGCAAACCGAACGCCACGCTGACGCGGTCGAAGCTGGAACTCGGGAAGGGCAGCGTTTCAGCATCGCACAGCGCTGCTGGAACACACAGACCGGCATTCTCGAGGCGTTTGCGGCCTTCGGCCAACATGGAGCCGTTAATGTCAGTGGCCACAACCAAGCCGCCGGGCTCGACTTGGGGCGCGAAAGCCCGCGCCAAATCACCTGTACCGGAGGCGATGTCAAGTACGCAGTGGCCGGGGCGCACACCAGCCACCGCGACGCAGAACGCCTTCCATGCGCGGTGCATGCCGGCGCTCATCAAATCATTCATTAAGTCGTAGCGCGTTGCGACCGAGTCGAACACCTGGGCCACGCGTTGCGATTTCTCCCCCTCGGGCACCGTTTCAAAGCCGAAGTGGGTGGTGCCTTGGCTGTCTTCAGTGTCCATGCGGGCCCCCATGGCTGCAGGAATTCCCAGACGCGGCGGCTTGCGGCATCGGTGTATCACGGTCGAGTTCTGACGCATCCAGGCGGGCCAAATAATCGCGCCACAGGCGATCCTGCTCTTTGCCCAGAAAATAAAGGTACTCCCAGGTGAAAATGCCCGTGTCGTGCCCATCGGAAAACGTCGGTTGCACGGCGTAATTACCCACGGCTTCCAGCGCGTCAATGATGACGTCGCGCTTACCTGTCTGCAAGGTCTCTTGCCCGGGTCCATGGCCGCGGACTTCGGCCGACGGCGAATACACGCGCATCAGCTCAAACGGAATGCGAAACTGCGTGCCGTCGTCGAAGGCGATCTCCAGATTGCGGGACTGGCGATGCACCGTCAGCTGGGTTGGCATGGGAGCAGGGGATGGCATGGGTGTAGGGGCGAAATCGTCAGACCACCATTATGCGACGGGCGGCTTCGGCGTTCGGGTTTGCAAGGCTCGGTGCGTCCTTGTCGGGGCCTGGCCTGCCGTTTCATTCCCAGCCATGTTGGTTCGGGCGATGGTGTGCACACAAGCCGGAGACAGGGATGCTGCGGTCGCGTCCCAGCGCGTGGTGTAAGTCCACAGCCCGGATAGGCTGAGGCACACATTACTCAGCGTGCCACAGCGGACAGCCGAGTGGGGGCAGTATCGCAGAGCGACTGGAGGCCTTCAAGTTGC
>JAKBCY010000061.1 GCA_021807445.1 Pseudomonadota bacterium | reverse complement strand
ATGTGATGTGATGTGATGTGTGCGGCCACGTTAACCTGGATCACTGGGCTTCGCAGGCCCTGCTCGCTGCTCAAGGCTGCTGGGCCACGGACAACGCCGATGCGAACGCCTTGCCTTTGCTTGCACAGCGCAGATGTTTTGCTCTTGCGTGCGTCCCTGGAGCACAAGCGAACGTCACACTGCGCCGGCCACTGGTTCGCGTGAAGATCAAAGCAGTGTCGCTTCACGCAACGATCGCCGAGGTGCATCCCGATGGCAGGGGCGCGCTAGAGGAAATGGAGCATAAGCCAATCGCAAATCGCAGGGGTCAACCCAGAACCAAGGTCATCTGGTTGCCGCAGATGCGCAGGCGGCCGTGTCGTTCAGCCTACCCCCTGGACAGGCGCACGATGCACCCGAGAGCCGACGGCTGGTCAAAGAGGTTTTGGCCAACCAGCGGACCCATGCATTTGCTCATGGAGCGCGCCCATGAGGTCAAAGAAACGCGCAAGGTGGCATCCAATCCGCGATTCATCCCCGTCGTGCCGCCCCAACGATGCGGATCGAACTCCGGGAGTACGACCGGGCGATGTCCAATCGTCGTAACGAAATCGAGGGGCTGTTTCGGCGCCCCGAGGGATTTCCTCGAAGATTCGCGCACCCGAAAAGCTTGACGTGATGGTCCCGGGTTTCCCCACCTTCGCGTTGGTTGCCCATGGCTTTCGTGTTTTGAGTTAACAGGCCCCTAGTCCCTCAGCAAATGCGTGATTGCCTGCTGCGCCGCATCCGGCTGGCAACTGTCGACGACCACGCGCTCAGGCATGCCTCGCAGCCAGGTGAGCTGCCGTTTTGCAAGTTGCCGTGTAGCGGCGATCGCCTGGGCGGTGAACGTCGTGTAGTCGCACATTCCATCCAGATAGGTCCAAGCCTGCCGGTAACCCACAGCACGCATTGACGGAAGTGATTGGTGGAGGCCTCCGCGCTGGCGCAGGGCGCGCACCTCATTCAGAAAGCCAGCGTCAATCATCGCTGCAAAGCGCCGGGCAATGCGCCCATGCAACTCCGCGCGGTTGGATGGCTCCAGGGCCAGGATACGAAGCGGCAGGCGTTGCCCAATGCGCGCTTTGCGGAAATGATCCGACAAGGGAATCCCCGTAAGACGCCAGACTTCAAGCGCGCGCTGGATGCGCTGCGTGTCACCGGGTTTGAGGCGCGCGGCGGTGTCTGGGTCCACACGCGCGAGCTCGGCGTGTAGTGCAGGCCAGCCGCGTTCCTGCGCCTGTGCTTCCAGATCGGCGCGCAGCATTGGGTCTGCCTTTGGTAGTTCATTCAGCCCCTCCTGTAGTGCCGTCAGGTAGAGCAAAGTGCCGCCAACAAGAAGCGGCTCGCGGCCGCGAGCTCGAATCGTGCGGATCAGCTCCACGGTGTCCGTTGCGAAGTCGGCTGCGCTGTAGCTTTCCACCGGGTCGCGGATATCGATCAAGTGATGGGGCACTTGGGCGCGCTCGGCTACGGTAGGTTTGGCAGTGCCAATGTCCATGCTGCGGTAAACCAGCGCGGAATCCATACTGATGATTTCGATGGGCCTGTGCGCGGCCAGCTCGAGCGCAGCGGCGGTCTTGCCCGAGGCGGTGGGGCCGGTGATCACCCATACTGGTTTTTGCTGCTCTCCCATGCAACGTTTTGAGTGACTCAGCGTCCGCGCAGGAAGAGTGCGTCAAGTTCTCCAAGATTCACCTGACGCCAAGTTGGGCGGCCATGATTGCATTGATCCGAGCGCTCGGTGGCCTCCATGTCACGCAAAAGCGCGTTCATCTCGGTAAGAGTGAGCGCCCGGTTGGCACGCACAGCACCATGGCATGCCATGGTGGAAAGTAGGGCATTGCGGCGTTGTTCTAGCGCTTGGCTAGTACCAAACGTCGCCAATTCGGCAAGCACCGCGCGTGCGAGTTTGACTGCATCACCATGCAGCAAAGGGGCCGGCAAGGCGCGCACGGCCAAACTGCCGGGGCCGCTTGGTGCGATGTCGAGCCCAAGGGCTGCAAGCAGTTCGACGTGGTCTTCCGCTGCGCCGAGCTCCATCGAACTCGCTGTAAAGCTAGCCGGGATGAGCAAGGGCTGAGCGGGAAGATTGCGCTCGTTCCAAGCGTCCTTGAGGCGCTCATAAACAACACGCTCGTGAGCTGCGTGCATGTCCACGATGACCAGGCCTTCTGCGTTTTGCGCCAAGATGTACACGCCATGCAGCTGGGCGATCGCTTGCCCCAGCGGCTGGCCGAGCTGCGGAAGGGGCGCGTTGCCAGACCAGGAGCCGCGAGCAGCGTCGTTACCCATCGCGAAGCTCGACTCGGAGCGAAGCGGAGCATAGGCTTGCATCACGTTTGCGAGCTGCAGCGTCGCTTGGACCGATCCGTCCGTCGGCCCTGTACTCCTCGCACCGTGCCCTGCCGTTTGCCAGGATGCAGACTCTGCACGTCCCATGTCGCGAGGTGGGGCGATGCGTCCAGCAAGCGCCGGTGCCAGAGCTTGCTGGACTGCATGGAAAACTGCGTGATGGACCGCTTGGGACTCGCGAAAGCGGACCTCGCTCTTGGCCGGATGCACATTCACGTCAACGCGCTCGGGCGGAAGTTCAAGCAAGATGGAATATTGGGGCTGCAGCGCACCGTGCAGCACATCGGCATAGGCAGCGCGCACGCTGTGGGCAAGCATGCGGTCGCGCACCCAGCGGCGATTGACGAATGTCTGCTGTGTCTCGGCCCGCGCCCGCGCGGCAGTGGGACGGCAGACCAATCCGCGCACTGCAAGAGGCCCAACGTGAGTGCTGACCACAAGAGCATCCTGCGCAAAGGACTTGCCGAGGACATCGGCCAAACGCCGCAGGCCTAGCGGGTCCGATTCCGGCGCGAATTGGAGGCGTAGCGTGCCGTCCTGCCAAAGGTTGAATGCCACCCGCGGATGGGCGATGGCGGCGCGTTTGAACACTTCGATGCACCAACCTGCTTCGGTCGCCGCAGATTTGAGGAACTGGCGTCGCGCCGGAATGTCGTAGAACAATCGCTTGATCGTCACCACGGTTCCCGGCGCGGCAGCTGCTGGCTCCACCACCCCAACGCGTCCCCAAGCCGCTGCAATTCGCGCGCCTTCTTGGCCATGCCCCCGGCTGACGATGTCGACCTCCGCCACCGCTGCCATCGCCGCTAGGGCCTCGCCACGAAACCCCAAGCTTCTCGATTGTTCCAAATCCGCAATACTCGAGATCTTGCTCGTGGCGTGACGTGCCAAAGCCAACGGCAGCTCCCCGGGCGGGATGCCGCAACCATCGTCTTCGACGCTTAACAGGTCAAGCCCGCCCTGCGCAATACGCACGGTAATGCGTTGACTGCCTGCATCGAGCGCATTATCCAGTAGCTCGCGTAAGGCCGAGGCAGGCCGCTCCACCACCTCGCCAGCGGCGATTTGGGAAATGAGCGTGTCGGGCAGGGCGCGGATCGGTGCCCGGTTCTGAGGCGCAGGCGAAGACGACGAATCCGCGTGCGCGAGCGTGGATTTGGCAGGGGACAGCATCATCAACTTAGTATACTCAGCCCGTTCCGCGCAGCGTGCCCCGTTCGCGCAAGCATTGGCGTTTGTTTTGTGCGGATCCCGTCCTTACGGCTACGCATCGTGTGTCCAAGGCCGGGCACTGACTTGATGCGCGCCAGCATGCAGTCCAACTCCCCCATCATGGACCTTTCGATCCTCCTCAATCTGCTTCTGCACTTTGACGCGCAGCTCGCGCAGTTCATCCATGCTTATGGGGCTTGGGTGTACGGCATGCTTTTCACGATCGTGTTTATCGAAACGGGATTGGTGGTGATGCCTTTCCTCCCGGGGGACTCGATGTTGTTTATTGTCGGTGCCTTTTGCGCCTCGGGTAGTCTCAGTTTGCCTGTATCGCTAGGGCTGTTATGGCTGGCTGCTGTACTGGGTGATTTCGTTAATTACAGCGTGGGCTCGGGTTTAGGCCACAGGGTGTTTGCTTGGCAACACGGCCGCTGGTTCAACCGCCGTGCATTCGACCGCGCACACGCCTTTTACGAACAGTATGGTGGCGTAACAGTGGTCGCGGCGCGTTTCATCCCTTTCATCCGGACGTTCGTGCCCTTTGTGGCTGGGGTGGCGGAAATGTCATATCCGAGATTTCTAGGCTACAACATTGTCGGCGGTGGACTGTGGGTCGGTTCGTTAATGATTGCTGGCTACCTTTTCGGCAACATCCCATGGATTAAGCAGAATCTAGGCGCCCTTACCGTGGGCATTGTTGTGCTATCCCTCCTACCGGTCGCCCTAGGCTGGTGGAAAGCCAAGCGCGCGCGTATTGCGCGGGCTTAAGCCTAAACATGCGGCTCACCGGTGACCTCGGTGTGTGGTCTGGTGGGGATCCGGATGCGCCATGAGCACGATCCACGTAAGCAACATGCTGCACAACGGCAGGGCGCATGTTCGAGCAAGCGGCGGCGCTGAGCTCCACTTCGTACCCGTGTTTGATCGGCCCGCATTGATCTGCGGTAAAGCACTAGACAGTGCGGGCTCGCGCGTCGTTTGATTCCGTTGGGCTCGGAAATGCCGCGCGGTGAAGGTCGTCATCAGCGACCACAGCGCCGCCGCGAACGGCATAAATTTGGCTGCGAGTTCCGCGGTGTCAGGCTTTGGCAGGGAAGGCCGGTGCTCACGCCGCAAGGCGCGCGTGAAATCAGCGTCGGCGAAGCGGGAAGTTAGCCTCGATCATGTTGAAGCGTGCTCGAGCAAGTCTGACGGAACCGCTACACCAGCGTCCGGCGCCTGGCCAGCGGAGGATTGGTCGTGAGGTACGCACGAATTCCTTCAAAAATTGCGCGAGCCACCTGTTTGCGATAAGCGGGAGTTTGCAGGCGTGCTTCCTCCTCAGGGTTGCTGATGAACGCGGTCTCTACCAGCATCGATGGGACGGTGGGCGACTTGAGCACGACAAAGCCCGCCTGCTGGACCTGACGCGAATGCAGGTGCACCAAGCTGCCCATTTTTGCGAGCGTCGGTTCAGCCATTTTCATGCTCGCGTTAATTTGCGCGGTAGTGGACATGTCCAGCAGCACCTTGGCCACCTGGTAGTCGCGCGAATTGATATCGATGCCGCCAATCGCGTCCGACGCATTCTCGCGTTGCGCCATAAGCCGGGCTTCCACGCTTGACGCGCCGCCCTGCGAAAGACAGTAAACGGAGGCGCCGCGGGCCTCCGGCGTGAACCAACCATCAGCGTGAATGGACGTAAATAAGTCGGCGTTAGCGCGCTGCGCCTTTTCCACGCGCATCCACAGTGGCACGAAGAAATCGCTATCGCGGGTCATCATCACACGCATATTTGGCGTGTTCATCGCCAACTCTCGCAGGTGACGTCCGATCAGAAGCACGACGTCCTTTTCGTGTGTTCCATTGGGGCCGGTGGCCCCAGGGTCTTCCCCGCCATGACCGGGGTCGATTGCTAGGAGCACACTGCGGTAATTCCTCCGATCGCGTCGCGTCGGTACGGCCTTGGATGGATCTGAGCCTGCGGCATTAGCCACGGTCTCACTTCTCTGGGTCGGGCGATCGAGTTCGTCGCGGTGAACATTTAGCCAATTGCTCAGGGTGTCCGGTTGAGTTTCGGCTACGACGGCTGGCGTGTTCGCATCGGAGTCTTGCCTGACCGCAGAACCCCGTCGCGCCAACGGTGTCGTCTTCACGGCGGCGGCTCCGGAGGTGTCGCTAGGCTCGGTCGCGGCAACCTGCGATGCCTGCCCAACCATAAAAGCAAGAAGACGACCCCCATGCGCAGGGTAAAGGTCGAACACAATGCGATTCTCGTACGCCGCTACGGGCAGAAGGCTGAACACCTGGGGTTTGATCGCTTGTTTCAGATCAAAAACCATGCGCACGACATCAGGCGTGTACTGTGCGACACGGACACGCTTGATGAATGGATCATCGGGCTTGATTTTGCCGACAAGCTCTTTGAGCTGAGGGCTTAGTTCAAGGTTCTTGACATCCACCACCAAGCGTGGCGGATCAGCCATAAGAAAATGAGAGGCGGTCAGCGGCTGGTCGGATTCCAGGGTGACGCGTGTGTACGCCGGAGCGGGCCACACCCGCACAGACAGGATTGTGGCCCCACGCGCCAGCGCGGGCGCGGTCAGCAACAGGGCAAGGGTTGACGTTTGGATCAGGAACTGGCGGCGATCAGCACCCATGGCGGACACTCCCTGGCGTCGTGCGCCAGGATTCACCTGGCGCACTTCAGGTGCGCGCTTGCGCGAGCACCAATTGATTGAGCAAGGCAACCCCGGCGGGGCTACCGCTGTGTAACTGCACCTCCCGACCGCTGGGGACGGGAATCAAGAAAATTTCCAAGTCGGCCCGAGGCAAAAGGGCGGGGGCGCGCTCGGGCCACTCGACCAAACAAAAGCTATGCCCATCGAGTAGCTCGCGCAGGCCAGCGTCCTCCCATTCTTCCGCCTCGGAAAAGCGATAGAGATCAATATGATAGGCATGCGTCTGAAGAGTTCCCTTTAATTGTAGAGATTTTCGGTCAATTGCATAGGGCTCGACCAACGCATATGAAGGACTTTTGATGCGATCTGTGACGCCCAAGCCACGCAAGATGGCGCGTACTAACGTTGTTTTGCCGGCACCGAGATCGCCGCGCAGGGTAATGAGAAGCCCCGGGAGTTGCAGATGCAGCAGGGCCTGGGCGAGTTTCGCGCCCAAGACCGCCATGTCGTGCTCGTTGTCGCAGTGCAGGCTCAGGCTCATGGACGGTGCTTTGGATGATGAGGAGAATGCCAGAATGATGGTTGAAGGTTCGTGGACTTCCTGCACACTTTTATTAGTATGACCCGGGGCGCGGAAAGCCCCGCTGGTCAGGGCGGAATAGCGCGGACGAAGGGCCTCCCAGGGTCATCAGTGCGGTGTTTGCTGCTCTTCGATGTATTGGTGCACGATAGAGATCGGAGCGCCACCGCAAGACGAGGCGAGGTAGGACGGCGACCACAGCGCGCCCTTCCATTCGCGTTTCTGGATGTCGGGGCGCTCTTTGCGCAAAAGGCGGCTGGACACGCCTTTGAGGCTGTTGACGAGATGCGAGACCGCTACCTTGGGCGGGTATTCGACCAGCAGATGGACATGGTCGTCCTCGCCCTCCATCTCGATCAACTGTGCCTCGAAGTCGGCGCAGGTCTTGGCAAAGATGGCGCGCAACCGTTCGATGGCGTCACCATCGAACATCAAGAGGCGGGATTTTGTCACAAAGACCAAGTGGACGTGCATCTTGAAAACGCAGTGTCGTCCGTGTCGAATATCGTTATCATTGGCCATAGACCAAGATTATAATTCAATCCATGCCGCGTCTCCAACCCTTTAAATATGAACTGGTGCCGAGCGGCAAACAGCAGCGCCAGGTACGCCGCTGCGCGGGCTCATGTCGGTTCATGTGCAACGAGGCGCTGGCGGTGCGGAAGACGAACCACGAAGCAGTCGGGGCAAGCATCAACGACGTCGATATGGCCAAGCCGCTGACCGCTTGGCACCACGGGGTGGAGGCGGCGTGGCTCAAGAATGTGCCCATGCACCCGCTGCAGCATGCGCTCAATGAGTTGGAGCGCGTCGCTCCCTACTACTTCGTTGCCAAACGTGCCGGCTTCCCGCTCTTCAAGAAGATGGGCCAGGGTGCGCGTTTGCGCGAATCCGACTCGAAGCCGTTCAAGCTCGATCAGGCCAATCACTGCGCGTTCCTGCGCAAACTGGGCTGGCGGCGCTACCGCTACCGCCCGAATATGCTGGGCACGGTCAAGAACGTTGCCGCGAGCGCGTCGAGCGGTCAGTGGGGCGTCTCCATCCAGACTGAGGGCGAGCTTGTACAGCCGATTCCGAATGGCGGCGGTGTCGGCATAGCCATGGGCGTGGCGCGGTTCCCTGCCGTGAGCGACGGCTCGTTCTATGCCCGCTCAACCGCTTCAAGCGGAACCAGAACAGGCTGCGCCGGCGCAGCAGGCCATGATCCGCGAACCAAGTTCAGCAGCAACCGGAGGAAGCGGAGAGCTCAAGTCCGGCTATTCACTCCCGGACCGGCAACGCGCGCCGCGACGATCTGCAAAAAGCCATGACCGCGGTCAGCCCCAACCAAGCAACAGTGTGGATCGAAGACTTGCAGGTTCGGAACCTGTCCGGGTCAGCCGCAGGCACAGCCGAACGGCCGGGAAAGACTGTTCGGGCCGAGTTCGGAGGGAGACGGCCATGCCATCTGAACGAGTCCATCCTCGATCACGGCCGGGCCGAGCGCTGCAGGCAGCGTGAGTACAAGCTGGCGTGGAGAAGGGAATCAATTATTGCCATGCCACCGCAGCGCGCGAGCCGCACCTGCCTGTGCTGTGGACGCGTCTCGGCGGACAGCCGCAGAGCGCAAGCCGGATTCGTCCGCGTGGAATGCAGTTTCGAAGAACACGCCAACCTGATCGGCATGTTCCATGTGCTCAAGGCGGGGCATGCTCGTCTTGCCTGTGAATGGAGCAATACAGTCAGGTCGCCAGCAGCAGGAACCGGGCGAAGCGAATCAAGGACGCCTCCATGCCACGCCTGAGCGCCGCACGAATTTCCCGCGTTCGGGCCGGGGAGGATATCGACGTCCGAAGACCGAATATGTCCAAGTCGTCCGCCCTATCGAGTGCCGAGCTGCAAGCCTTGGCACAGGCCATCCGGGTTGAAGCGGCGAGGTTGGGATTTTCACAAATCGCCATCTGCGATGCAGACTTGGGCGGCGCTGAAGCGGAATTTGGCCGCTGGCTCGAGGCGGGTTACCACGGCGAGATGGACTATATGGCGCGTCATGGAACCAAGCGCACTCGCCCCGCAGAGTTGCTACCGGGAACGCTCCGTGTAATCAGCGCGCGCATGGACTATTTGCCAGCGGGAACCCCCTCCCAGTGGCGGCAGATGGAGTGGACTCGCATCAATGACCCGAAGGCCGCAGTAGTCTCGATGTATGCACGCGGCAGGGACTACCACAAGGTTTTGCGTCAACGCCTGCAGACGCTCGCCAACTTTATTTGCGCACGCGCAGACCCTGGTGTCGTGCGCGTGTTTACCGATTCAGCGCCAGTGTTGGAAGTGGCCCTTGCGGCGCGCGCCGGCCTGGGCTGGCGTGGCAAGCACACCCTGTTGCTGACGCGCGAGGCAGGTTCCATTTTTTTTCTCGGCGAGATTTTTGTGGGCCTTGCCTTGCCGGTGGATGAACCCCAATCCGAGCATTGTGGCTCCTGCACGCGCTGCATCGACGTTTGCCCAACGCGCGCCATAATCGCGCCCTACGTCATGGACGCCCGACGCTGCATTTCGTACCTGACGATCGAGCTGGCTGGGTCGATCCCAATGGACTTGCGTCCATTGATGGGAAACCGGATCTACGGTTGCGACGACTGCCAATTGGTTTGCCCTTGGAACAAGTATGCGCGACGCTCGGCACTGTCCGACTTTGCGCCGCGCCATGGCCTTGATGGCGCCGGTTTATTGCAATTGTGGGCATGGAGCGAAGAGGATTTCGCGCTGCGCACAGAGGGCAGCCCGATTCGGCGAATCGGCTATCAGCGGTTTCGGCGCAACCTTGCCGTTGCACTGGGCAACGCGCGCCGCAATCTGCCAGCGGTGCACGGGATCCAGCAGGAAATCGCCATTAGCCTACGCCAAGCGCTGCCGGATTCCACGCCTCTGGTGGCTGAGCATATAGCTTGGGCGCTTGCTCAGCAGGGAGCTTGACGCTCACTCCCTGACTGCCAATGCCAGGAAAATTGGCAGTGACATTGCACCAAGAATCGTCGATAGGCTAACCAGCTCGGCCACGTAGGCGTCTCACGTATTACCAAAGCGAGAGTTTCCAGCGCGTTGAGACGACGCCCATGTGCAAAGCTCTGGGCGAGCGACAGGGTGCACTGCCATCAGCTATAGATTCAGCCCGCAAATCGATTGAACTTATTGAGTTTTTTCGCATGTCACCCGTCATGGCAAAAGACGAAGCAAGAAAACTCAGCCCAGCCGAGCAGCACGAGCGGCGCCGGCAAGTCATCCGCTCACACAAGCGAGGGAGAACGCACACGCCGATTGCCGGGGAAGTGGGGTTGAGCTACACGGCGGTGAGCAAGACGACCGCGCGCTTTGACTCGCAGGGGTTGGCCGGTCTGGCGCCCGGCACACGCGGTCGGCGCCGTGGCCAGGACCGCGCCCTGTCGGTGGAGCAGGAACAGAAAAGCGTCGCCGTGCGTTGCGTAGCATTGGTTAAAACATACGCGTCCTGGTCGTCTGCGGCGGGATTAGCATTGGCTCATGTCCATACCTGCGGTTTCTTCTCGAGCATGTGCGAGCGGCGCTACCCAGCCGCATTGGGATGCGGTTCTTGAACTGCCCTTTGGCAAAGTGGGCCTGCGCTGCGCGCCGGCTGAGGTGCAGGCGCTGGAGTATCTGCCGGATGCCACACAGCCTCTCGCTCCGGTGAGTGCCTTGGCACGCGAAGTGCGGGCCCAATTGTTGGCCTACTGCCGCAATCCACGCCATCGCTTCGATCTACCGCTTGCAGCGGCTGGAACTGTTTTTCAGCGTCGTGTCTGGACCTTGTTGGTTGAGACGCCTTGTGGTTTTACGCAAACTTATGGCGAAGCTGCACGCAAGCTTGGCAGCGCAGCTCGCGCCGTGGGCCAAGCTTGTGCTTCGAACCCGTATGCGCCGGTGGTTCCTTGCCACCGCATTGTGGCCGCGACGGGGCTCGGCGGCTTTGCTCATTCGCTCGACCCTGGCGGAGAGTTGTTGCGTATAAAGCGGTGGCTGCTACAGCATGAAGGTGCAGTGCCAAAGGATGGGAACGCAAGCTGGCAGGATGGTGGTGTTTGATGAGCGAGCCGCTTGGGGATGATTTGCTTGCGAGGCGTCTGCCCGCCAGCGGTTCAAAGTCGGCAAGTGATATTTCCGCCAGCAATGCGCCAGAAGTGCGCGTACGTCGGCGTGGCCGCATGGTTTCACATCCCGACTGGCCTCCTGCACCTTCAGCTTGTATGGACGTCATCCTGCGCTTTTGCGATGGACTATGGCTTGAGCAGGGTTTGGCGAGCAACACGCTGAGTGCGTACCGTAGCGACCTAGTGCTTTTTGCTCGTTGGTTGGCGCAATCAGGAAGGCAGGGCCTGCTTGCCGCGCGCGAAGCAGATTTGATGGATTATCTGGCTGCACGCTTTACCGGAAGCAAAGCCACGGCATCCAATCGGCGTCTGGCCAGTATGCGGCAATTCTTTCGCTGGACTTTGCGCGAGCGCTTGCGGGGGGATGACCCAACGCTCAAACTGGAACGGGCACGGCAGCAGCCACGCAGGCCTAAGACGCTGAGCGAAGACCAGGTAGATGCGCTCCTGGGGGCACCTGATGTGACCACCGTTTTAGGTCTGCGCGACCGTGCCATGCTTGAACTCCTGTACGCCAGCGGCCTGCGTGTGAGCGAGCTGGTCGATCTCAAAATCGTGCATCTCAGTGTGTCGGACGCAGTGGTGCGCGTCGTAGCCGGCAAGGGAGGCAAGGATCGATTGGTGCCCTTCGGCGAGCAGGCTGGCGACTGGTTAAGGCGCTATCTGGCTGTTGCACGACCAGCGCTGCTTGATGCGGGGGAAAGTGCCTATTTATTTGTTACTCGACGTAGCGCACGCGCCGGCAGGCGTGCTGCAGAGGGGATGACGCGGCAGTTGGTCTGGACGTTGCTTAAGCGCCACGCGCTATGCGCTGGCATCGATACGCCTCTATCGCCGCATACGCTTCGCCATGCCTTTGCCACGCATCTTCTCAACCATGGTGCTGATCTACGCGTGGTGCAACTGCTGTTGGGGCACGCTGACATTTCCACGACCCAGATTTATACCCATATCGCGCGTGAGCGCCTGAAACAATTACACGCCAACCACCATCCCCGAGGCTAACGTCATGGTGCATCACGATTTCTGGTCCGCATTCGTCCTTTTGCTCCTGATTCTGGATCCTTTTGGAAATCTCCCGTTTTTCATCGCCATCATGCGACAGTTGCCCGCGCATCGAAGGGTACCTGTTGCCCTTCGTGAAATCGCTATTGCCTACGCGGTGCTCCTTGTTTTCATGTTGGGGGGAAAAGGCTTTCTCAGCCTGATCGGTCTGAGTCAGCCTTCGCTGGAGGTCGCTGGAGGGGTGATCCTTCTTCTGGTTGCTATCAAGATGATTTTCTCGAGCACATCGGAAATCTTCGGTGGGAGCGACGGCCGTGAACCCATGATCTTCCCTTTGGCTATTCCGCTACTGGCCGGGCCCTCGGCGCTGGCAGCCGTGCTGCTTCTGACCGCGCGTCAACCTGGACAACTGTGGACGTGGGTGGCTGCTCTTACAGCAGCTATCGTCGTTACAAGCAGCCTTTTCCTGATCGCTGAGACTCTTCTGAAGTGGGTCGGCGAT
>JAKBCY010000292.1 GCA_021807445.1 Pseudomonadota bacterium | reverse complement strand
ATGCCCCAGGGCAGGAACAGTGCGAAGCCGATGCAGGCATAGTTGAAAAGCTTGAGGCTGCTGGCCCATTCAATCAGCGCCAAATGCCGCGCGGAGTACTCGAGCACCATGGCCTCGTGGATCATGGTGAGCTCCAGGTGCGTGGTTGGGTTGTCGACTGGAATCCGCGCGTTCTCCGCCAGCAAGACCATAACAAATGCCACTCCCGCAAAAGCCAGGCTGGCGTGAATGCCCAGGGCACGCGACTGCAGCGCCTCGGCAATGGTAGGCAAAAGGGTGCTCCCCGTGATGAGCGATGAGGTAAACAGCACCATCAAAAGTGCAGGTTCAGCCAGAAAACCCACCATCATCTCGCGGCGTGACCCCATGCTTCCAAAGGCCGTGCCGATGTCCATCCCTGCCAGCGCAATGAACACGCGACCCAGCGCAAACAGGCCGACCAGCGCGATTGCATCGGCGGCCGAGGCAAACGGCAGGTCAGTCGACAGCGAGGGAATGATCGCCGCAGCCGCCACCATCACCCCGAACAGGATGTAGGGGACGGCGCGAAACAACGACGTGGCGTTGTGCGCCAACACGGCATCCTTATGGAACAGTTTGCGCAGCCGCCAGTACGGTAACCAGATCGGCGGGGCCGTGCGATTGGAAAGCCAGGCGCGGCATTGCATCACCCAGCCGGAAAACAGCGGCGCGAGAACCACGGAAACCGCCACGGCGAACAACTGGGTAAAGAGCCCGGATGGATTCATCGCACCACCACCATGAGCAACACCAGCAGGGTCATGAAGCTGTAGAGCAGGTAAACGGCGATGCGCCCCTGCTGAATACGGCCGACCTGTTGTGCAAGCCACAACACCGCGTTTCCAAGCGGGGTGTACACCTGAGCCCAGAACCGATCCAACACCGCCACGCGGTAGCGTGGTGCGACATCCGACGGCGCGGGCAACTCGACATGCGTCTGAAAAAACGGCTCAAACAGGCGCCGAATCGGCTGCCCGAATCCCTCGGCCGTGTCCTGCATGCGAGCGGTTTGGTCGGGCGCGCCGCAATCCCAAGGATCGGCTCGACGCGTACGCCCGCTGTAGAGACGATGCGTGCCCCAGACCGTGATCGCAATCACGAGCAGCCCCACGACCAGCACCACCACCGGGTTGTACGCAGCTCGTTGCGCCGACATGGGGACCAGCCAAACCCAATTGCCGCTCTGCGCCAGGCCATGGCCGAGCAGCAACGCATTGACGTCATCAATCATCTGCAGCACCAGGCCCGGCAGGATGCCAAGCAACACGCACCCTGCAGCCAACCAGACAAGGCCAAAGCGCTCGAGCCACCCCGCGTCGTGTGCGTGCTCGAGTTGGGGCTCCCGATGGTTGCCGAGAAAGATGACACCATAAAACTTCACCATCACGTACGCAGCCAACGCAGCCGTCAACACCAGCACGGCCGCCCCCAGTGGAATGAGCATGTTGAAGAAGGGCTCAGGGATCCTGGGCGTGAAGAGAAAAGCTTGCAAAAGGAGCCATTCCGCGACGAATCCGTTGAGCGGCGGAAGGCCGGCAATCGCCAGCGTGCCGATCAGGGCCGTCCAGCCGACCCAGGGCATGCGCCGGAGCAAGCCGCCCAAGTGCCCCAAGCTGCGCTGACGCGTAGCGTGCAGAACGGATCCCGTGGCCAGGAACAGCAGGCTTTTGAAAAATGCATGGTTCAGCAAGTGGTAGAGCATGGCCGCCAAGGCCAGTGCCGCCAGCACCGGCATGCCCACGCCATGAAATACCAGTGCCAGGCCCATGGCCGCGAAGGCGATGGCGATGTTCTCAATGGACGAGTAGGCCAAGAGCCGCTTCATGTCGCTTTGCACCCCTGCGAACAAGACGCCGAACAGCCCGCCGAACAACCCCAGCACAAGGAGCGGAACGCCCCACCACCACACCGGGGCATGCAGGAGATCAAAGCTCACCCGCAGCAACCCGTACAGCGCGGTCTTGAGCATCACGCCGCTCATCAGCGCCGAAACCGGCGAGGGAGCCGCGGGGTGCGCCTCGGGCAACCAGATATGCAGCGGCACCAAACCGGCCTTGGCACCGAAGCCGACCGTGGCCAGGCCAAAGGCCAGGCTGGACCATGCCAGCGACAGATGGTCCAAGCGCATCGCCGCGAACGTCAGGCCATTGCCCCCACCTTGCATCATCACGCCAAAACACAGGAGCAGCGCGATCGCACCGAGGTGGGCCAGCAGCAGGTAGACGAATCCCGCGCTGCGAATCTCCGCAATGCGATGTTGGCTGACAACAAGAAAATAGGAGGAAAGTGCCATCACCTCCCACGCCACCATGAATGTATAGGCGTCGGCTGCCAACATCACCATGCACATGGCCGCGAGAAAGACGTGATATTGCAGGCCGAGGAGTCCCGGGGCCGTGCCTTCACCGGAGCGGAAGTAGCCCGCGGCGAACACAGAGATGCCCACGCTGGAAGAGCCGAGCAGGAATAAAAAGAAGCCTGACAACGCGTCGAGCCGCAGATGCATGGGTAGCCCCGGCAGGCCCACCGGCAGGACCATGGACGTGGCCGGCATCAAGAGCGCCGCCAAACCCACGGCAGCCATCAGTGCGCTGCCGACAGCGCCCAGTGGGAAAAGCCCGTGCGCGACCCAACGCGTCGAGCGCGGCGCCAGCATGCCAGCCAGTCCGATCGCCACCCAAGCCGCGACCACGCCCAAGGCGCCTGGCAAAAGTTCGAGTGGATCCATGAGGGGGCTTGCGTGAAGATCAAATTCACATACGATGTGCATGTAATGCTAATCCAAGCCACATCAAAATGGAACGACGGACCACACGATTGACGCTTTTGATCGACCCGCA
>JAKBCY010000060.1 GCA_021807445.1 Pseudomonadota bacterium | reverse complement strand
CTCGAAACTCAGGCCTCGAAGAACCTGCCGACCGTGTGCATAGCCGAAATGCACGTCCTCGAAACGCAGCACGCCACTTGCAACGACCAGTGGTTTCGCGCCGGGCTCGTCCGCGATGTCGCGGCTTTGCTCCAGAATGATGAACATGCGCTCGATGTCGGTGAGTGACTGCCGGATCTCACGGTAAATCACGCCAAGAAAATTCAGTGGCGCGTAGAGCTGAATCATGAATGCATTAACGAGGACGAGGTCGCCAAGATTCATCGTGCCGCTGACCACGCCTGCTGTGGCGCGCCACACGAGCAGCGTCACGGCCACGGCAATGATGAAACTTTGGCCCATGTTGAGCAGCGACAGGGAATTTTGCGATTTCACGGCCGCTGTCATCCAGCGATGCAGGTTCTCGTCGTAGCGCCGCGCTTCATGCGCTTCGTTGCCAAAAATCTTCACCGTCTCGTAGTTCAACAGGGCATCCACCGCGCGCTGGTTGGCACGCGAATCCTGCTCATTCATCGTGCGACGAAGGCTTGTACGCCATTCGGTGACCACCACGGTGAATCCGATGTACAAGACGAGCGCGACGAGGGCAATACCGGCAAACCACCAGTCGTACTTCACCATCAGAATCCCGATCACCAGGGTCATCTCGACTAACGTGGGCAGGATGCTGTAAAGCGTGTAGGACACCATGCTTGAGATTCCGCGCGTACCGCGCTCAATGTCGCGCGACATACCACCCGTTTGACGCTCCAGGTGATAGCGCATCGGCAGCAAGAACAGGTGGTCGAACACCTCGAGCGCGATCTTGCGCACGGCGCCTTGCGTAACGCGCGAGAAAATAATTTCGCGTAGCTCAGTGAAGAGAGACACGGAAAGACGAAGGGCTCCGTACGCAACAAGCAGCGCCACCGGAACGACAAGCGCGACGCGGGCATCGTCAGGCTTGACGTCGAGGGCATTCACGATATCCTTCAGAACCAGCGGGACACCGACGTTGGCAACCTTCGCAGCGACCAGCATCAGCAGCGCAATCAGGACGCGTGCGCGGTATTGCCAGAGATAGGGGGCGAGATGGCGCAAAGCCGCCCAGCGCGAATGGCCCTGCACGCTGGGAGTTAGTGGTGGGAGCTCGGTGGAACCGTGGTGTCGCATGTCGTGAAATGAAAATCAGCCGAATTTGTTTTGTCCCGCAGACAACCGATTCCCGGCGTCGGGACAGCGAAACAGCGCGTCGTACGCACCGTGCGCCGCTTAGCCGCAAAATCATGCATTATTCGGTGCAAACCCCAACCTTTGCAGAAAGAGAGAAATTCCGTGGACCAAATTGATCGCCTTCCCACACACCGTGAACCGGTGCTGCGCATCCAACCCAAGCCCGCTGATGTGAATATGCACGGCGATATTTTTGGTGGCTGGATTATGGCTCAGGTCGACATGGCCGCCGGCATTGTCGCGGCGCGTCGGGCCTTGGGGCGAGTCGCGACTGTGGCGGTCAACCAGTTCATCTTCAAACATCCCGTTTTCGTCGGTGATCTGTTGTCGCTCTATGCCGACGTCGTTCGCGTCGGCCGCACCTCAATGACCATTGAGGTCGAGGTTTTTGCCGAGCGTGGCATACCCGACACGCAGGTATTTCGCGTGACCGAAGCCACACTCACTTTCGTTGCCGTTGGCGAAGACCGTCGCCCACGACCCGTGCCCTCAATCATTTGACGCGAAGCACCTCCAAGGCAGGCTCGCTCCTGCGTTGGTGTCTCGGCATAAGGGAACGCTCGCCGCAGCCGTGCCCCCGCACACCACCCGGCGTGTGGGTCAACACCGATCGGTTCGCGGGCTTGAGTTCAGGAGAGTCGGTGCACCCTCAAGGCATTGGCGGAATCCAGCAGGCGGCAAATCTGGTTGGTCTGGGCGGTGCGCGCCTTGACCGGCCCACGCTTCCTCGACGCCATCCGTCACCCTCCCGTTATTGCGCGTCGCGTAACGCACCATGATCAGCTTATGGTGGGGCTCGCACCTCCGTGAATGAGCATGTGCAGGGCGCACCGACAAGCAAAACGCCACCCGCGGGTGGCGTTTTGCTGTGCAGTGGCCGCTTGCGGCAGCCCAAACGGGAGTGCGACCTCCCGGCGCACGTCCTTTGCTTACTTTTTCTCGCCTTCCGGCGCGGCTGCGGTCTCGGTCGACGCCTCAGCGGAAGCTTCGGCTGCCTGCGTGAGCACAGTGGCAACGACCGGGTTGTCGGCACCGTGAGCGACGACAGTGACCGAGCCGGGAAGCTTCAGATCCTTGGCGTGCAGCGAGTGTCCCTTGTGCATGCCGCTCAGGTCAACCTCGATGAATTCAGGCAAATCTCCCGGCAGGCAGCTGACTTCGAGTTCGCTCAGCACGTGGCTGATCATGCCGCCCTCAACCTTGACCGCGGGGGATTCCTCGGCGCCGACAAAGTGCAGCGGAACCTTCATCGTGATCTTGCGATCGGAGGCCACGCGCATGAAATCCACATGCAGCACAATCGGCCTGAAGGGGTGGACCTGGTAATCCTTGAGCAGGACCTTGCTCTGCACGTCACCCACCGTCAGATCAAGGATTGACGAATGGAACTGTTCCTTCTTCAGCGCGTGGTACAGAGCATTGTGATCGAGCTCGATCATCTGCGCCTTCTGCTCACCACCATAGATAATGCCGGGAACCTTACCAGCATGGCGCATGCGGCGGCTCGCACCAGTACCTTGCGCCTGACGTTCAAATGCGACGACTTTCATGTCGACTCCTCAAAGGGGGCCATAGGCCCCAGATTGCAAATTGGGATGCTCGCGACCAGCATCCCGCAGGGTTCGCGTCACCCCCTCGGGATCACGCGAATGGGAAAAAGCGCGGAGCATCGTGCAACCGCGCCGGATGATCAAAACAGAGTTTCCTGCTCGTTGAACAACTGCAGCACGGACCCACCCTGCGCAATCCGCAGCATGGTCTGCGCAATGAGCTGGGCAGCAGAGAGCTGACGGATCTTGGCGCACTTCAATGCGTTCTCGCGCAGTGGAATGGTATTGGTGACGACGACTTCATCCAGATCGCTGGCGTTGATGCGCTCGATGGCCGGCCCTGAGAACACGGGGTGGGTACAGTAGGCCACAACCCGTTTGGCGCCGCGATCCTTCAACACTTCCGCCGCTTTGGTCAAGGTGCCGGCGGTATCCACCATGTCGTCCATGATGATGCAATTGCGGCCGTCAATCTCGCCAATCACGTTCATCACCTCGGACACGTTGGGCTTGGGGCGGCGCTTGTCGATGATGGCCAAATCGCAATCCATCAGCTTGGCCAGCGCACGGGCTCGCACCACACCGCCAATGTCGGGCGACACGACGATCAAATTGGCATAATTCTTGGCCCGCAGATCACCCAGCAGGATCGGCGACGCATAAATATTGTCCACCGGGATGTCAAAAAAACCTTGGATCTGGTCGGCATGCAGATCCATCGTCACGACGCGCGCGATGCCAGCCGCCTGAAGCATATTCGCCACCACCTTGGCGGTAATGGGAACGCGCGACGAACGCGGACGGCGATCCTGGCGTGAATAGCCGAAATACGGGATGACTGCAGTGATGCGCTCGGCAGACGCGCGCTTGAGGGCGTCCGCCATCACAAGGAGCTCCATCAGGCTGTCATTCGTCGGGGCACAGGTCGACTGAAGGATGAAGACTTCGCGCGCACGCACGTTTTGCTGAATCTCAACCGTCACTTCGCCGTCGGAGAACCGCCCGACGAAAGCGTGCCCCAGACCAATGCCAAGCTGCTCAACAACCTGCTGCGCCAGCGCCGGATTGGCATTACCGGTGAAAACGACAAAGTCAGCCGCGTTCTGATTCATGGTTTGGATGGGGAACTTCAGTGGGCAGCCGTTGATTAGGATTGTGGCGCGCCACTGATCAGACGGGTTTCCGCGCGACCTCAGAATTTGCCAAGGCAGCCCGGGTCGCGCAAACATCCACGCTGCTGAAGCCCACAACACGCGCCGACCTGAGGTGGCTGGGGAGGAAGGACTCGAACCCTCGAATGCCGGAATCAAAATCCGGTGCCTTAACCAACTTGGCGACTCCCCAACGGCACAACGCTGACCACCTTGCCCGACGCACGTCAAACCATCACGCGCAAGGCGGTCGAAAATTGAACTTTAAGCCTGCTTCAAAGTGGACGATGAAAAACAGAATCCGACATTGTACGAAATTTTCAAGCCGCATTCACGACGCTGCCCTCAAACACGACCTCTAACCGCCAGCTCACTGCTGCTGCCCATCGCTTGCCCAGCCAAACAACGGGTGGCCCGGCAAGGCGCGGCATTTACGCACTTTCCAACCCGGGTCTATCGCAACCTGCCCAAACTCGCCATCAGGGTCGCACGGCGCAAATACCGCCGAACCTGAGCCGCTCATTGCGACAAAACCGCTTCCCGTACGTGCCTTGAGCCAGTCTCCGATTGCGCCAATCTCAGGCAACGCTGCCATGGCCACAGCCTGCAGATCGTTATGACCAAATTCAAGCCCCAATGCACGCGCCAAACCTGCATCATCGCGTGCGTCCGGTGGTTCAACCTGGCGAGCGCCCTGCGCACTTTCGAGAAATGCAGTAAAGCCTGAAATTGTCTCGGCTGGCGTATTTCTTGTCAAGATATCCGAACCGAACATAGCTGCTGTAGACAACCCCGCACCGGGCCACCCGACCAGCAAACTCCATGCGGGAAGCTCGACAGCTGCAAGCTGCTCTCCGACGCCCTGGGCGAACGCGTTACGGCCAAAAACGAAGACGGGCACGTCAGCTCCGAGCTCCAACGCCAGGTCCATCAGCTCTGCACGCCGCAAGCCCAGACCCCACATCAAGTTAAGGGCGAGCAAAGTGCTGGCTGCATCCGAGCTCCCTCCGCCAAGGCCCGCCTGAGACGGTATCGCCTTGCGGAGTCGAATGTGCACCCCAAGCCTGCACCCGGTACGCGCTTGCAGCAGACGTGCTGCCCTGACGCTGAGGTCCTCAGCAGGCAGCCCCTCGCCACCTTCTCGCGACACCACCCCATCATCACGACGCTCAAAATCCAGCCAGTCGCACCAATCGATGAATTGGAATACCGTTTGCAGCTCGTGATAGCCGTCGGCCCGCTGGCGGAGCACATGCACAAACCAATTCACCTTCGCAGGCGCCGGAACGTTGTAGAGGGCCGCGAAGCCCCCATCTGGCGCCCCGCAACAACCGTTTCCTCGGCTCATGGGGCTGAAGCCCCCGAGGCCGCGACGGCGTGAGGGGCGGAAGCCACCGCCGAAGGTGCAGACGCGGCAACTTCGGGCCGCGCACGATCCACGACCAAACTGAGCTCAGCGGGCGGACCCTGCAGGCGGCTGGCGCGCAACAGATAAAGCTGGCCATCACGCCAGCGGGGCCGCACGCGCCAGCCCACTTGCTCAAAAGCCCCATGGGTCAGGGGCTGAGATGGAAGATCGGCCGCGGGCTTGCCTCGCACCCAGTCCTGCAGTGCGGCGCGTGGCAAGGCAAGCCCCAGTGCCTCAAGAGTCATAGCTTCGAAAGAGGTAAAGCGTCGAGTTTGCTTGCCATCGTCGAGGCGCGCCCACTGTCGGGACCAACTAGCCCGCGCCAGCATTTGGCCAAGAGGAGAGTACACATCGAACGCCCCATCCCCGCCGGCAAAGAGTTCAAGCCTGAAACCCCCGTAGACATTGTGCTGGTCTGGCGGGTCTCCCGTGACCACGGATATGCGCCCGCGAATGTCTTGTGCAGGCTGCATGCCCTGCACGACCCGCTCTCGCGCTGCAGGCACGGCGCATCCCGCGAGCGTGAGAACCACGCCAAGCCAGATGGCCATCAGGGCGCGCGCACACCCCCGGCCACGAATGGGCACCCAAGGATGCCGTGCGCCAAGGAGCCTGTGCCGGCTTGGGAACCAGGTCTTCAAAACTGCACCCCCATGCGCTGCATCGCCGCCTGGACTCCGCCGTCCCGTGGGGCACGTTCGAAGGCCTGACGCAGAATGGCACGCGCCCGAGCTTTGTCGCCCCGCTTCCACAGCACCTCAGCAAGATGCGCCGCAATCTCGGGATCGGGTCGCGCTGCGAAGGCTTGCTCAAGTGTCGCTGCGGCCTGTTTCAGGTGCCCCATGCGAAACTGCGCCCAACCCAGGCTATCGAGAACGAAGGGGTTACCAGGGGACAGTTTCAACGCTTGCGCGATGAGTTTCATCGCCTCAGGCAATTGCCGACCCTCATCGGCCAGGGTATAGCCCAGCGCGTTATACGCTGGCTGGTAGTGAGGGTGATCCGCGATCAACTTGCGCAGCATCTTTTGCATTTCGCGCGGTTGTCCGCTCTTCTCGGCCATCATCGCCGTTTCGTACGCATAGTCGGGGTCGGTTCCGAATTGCGGCAAACCTGATGCGAGGACAGCATAGGCCTTGCCATCCTGCTTGGCCGTACGGTAAAGCTGAGCACGGGCCAGAAGCTGTTCGCGTTGCTGCTGCGCCGTCGCCGCAGGCAACTTCTCCAGCAGACTCAAGCCGGCCTGGAGCTTGCCCTGCCGCACCAGGATCGTGGCTTGTTGCAAGATCGTGACGATCGTTCGTTGATCGGTCGGGACGTACTCCAACCATCGAGCGGCCTGTGGATAGTCGCCCTGTTGCAGAGCGGCGTCGGACAGCGCGACATATGCGCGCTCCACGGCCGCCGGTGGTGCCGCCGGCTTGGACTTGGCGACCAGGCTCAGGTATCGGAGGATCGCGCTTTGAGCCTGAACGGGCTGGTCCTGCCTAAGCTGCAACGACCCTAGAACCAACCAGATGTCCGGGACGTCGGGTTTGACCTTGGAGAGCGCCTCTGTCTGCGTCAGAGCAATACCGTCCCGCTGCTGACCGAGTGCCGCTTGGATCCACGCCATACGCAAATCAGCGTCCGCCGGCTTCGCCGTGACATACTGCGCAAGCAACTGATCGGCGCGCCCCGGGTCTGCCGTATAGGTTCGCAGCAGCAGCTCAGCTGCCTCTCGCATGCCCGGATCTGCAACCAGTGCCCGGGAGGCACGGTCGAACGCAGCGCTGGCGCTTCCCGCTCGCGCGTATAACTGCCCGATAACTACGCTCGACTCGGGAATGCTCTCATACGGAGCCAGGGCCTTTTTTGCCAACTCCAGCGCACTTGGCCCGTCACCCGCGCGCGCGAAAAGCTCTGCCAGGGAAAGGATGGTCTTCGGGCGCTGCGGCTGTGGTGTCAGCGCGATCAGCCGTGAAACGGCTCTGACGGCGTCGGTATCGCGACCGAGCGCCACCAAGAGCTGTGCCGTCCAACTCTGCGCCTTGAGCGAATCGGGTTGGTCTGCGCGCCAAGCGTTGACAGCATCCAACGCTTGCTGCGGAGCCCCGGCAGTCAACGCAATTTCGGCGGCGCGCTGGAAGAGTGCTTCAGAGTGCAAGTCGCGCGCCGCTTTGAGCAATTCCGCGTATGCCGTGCCCGGGTGGCCCGTGTGAGCGGCGATTTCCCCAGCCAACACCGCATAGAACCAACGGGCCAGATCCTGTGCGTCCGGCCGTTCATCATTGACAAATTCGGAAGCCCGTTCCGCGATCTTGCCGGGTTTGGCTGTAGCGCCTGGCGCTTCGGCATACGCCTGGGAAGCCCAAGCTGTGAAAACGAACGCGACGGCAAATACGGCTAGGCGCATGGGCGAATCCTGGTTATAAAGGCAATTTTAGGTGCGACACCAGGGGCATCCACGGCAGGGGGCGCGTGGTACGCCGGACACTACCCCCTCCCGCCTGCAATCGGGGGACGGCTCAGGCGCCTCAAGCACAATGCCAGCATGCCAGAACTTCCAGAAGTTGAGGTCACCCGCCTGGGTCTGCAAGCCGCGCTCATCGGCAGCACGATCACGGGATTGAGCGTGGGCAAGCCCCTGCGGTGGCCGCTGGGATGCACCCCACAAACGCTGGTCGGACAGCGCGTCGAGCGTCTGGAGCGACGGGGGAAATACCTGCTCCTGAATTTGCAGCGCGGACAACTCATCATCCATTTGGGCATGTCAGGCTCGCTGCGCTGGATTGCGGATGGATACGAAGACGGACCCGCGGGGGCGCACGAGCATTGCACGGTGCACACGGACCGGGGGCAGCTACGCCTGCGGGACCCGCGTCGCTTCGGCGCCGTCATATGGCATGGATCAGGCGCTGCTCCACATCCATTGCTTGCACGTCTCGGGCCGGAGCCGCTGAGTGAGAATTTTGATGGCCCGGCCTTGCACCGGAAATTGCATGGGCGCACGGCTGCGATCAAGCTCCTGCTGCTCGATCAATCGATCGTTGCAGGAGTGGGCAACATCTACGCCAGCGAGGCGCTGTTTCGCGCAGGGATCAACCCCCGAACTCCCGGCGGGAAACTTTCGCATCCCCGATGTACACGCCTCGCGGCCGAAATCCGCGCGACACTTCGCGAAGCGGTGGCTTCGGGCGGCACGACCCTGCGCGACTTCGCCCACGCAGACGGCCAGCTCGGCTATTTTCAGCACACCACCCGCGTTTACGGCCGGACGGGCGAGCCGTGCCGCGTCTGTGGTGCTCCCATTGCGCACATCACCCAGGGGCAGCGAAGCACGTATTTCTGCAGACATTGCCAGAAGCGCTGAAAAGCATCGATCGAATTGACCGACCTGCTCTCGGCCACGATACGCTATAGGTTCGCACATTTAACCGCCGCGCCCCGCTCGCATCCCATGAATGACCAGGCCTTACCCGTCGAATTGCAAGCCGAATGGACACGCTTCGGTGCCTGGCGCGAACAGCGCCTGGCTCGCCTGGCGCTGTTGTCGAATTGGCTGCGCCAGTCAGGATTTGACCCGTTGCTGTGGCAAGACTCACTCAGCGGGCTGGAACAGCGCTTGCGGCAAGATCTCGTGCAACTGGCTTTTGTCGCCGAATTCTCACGCGGCAAATCCGAGCTGATCAACGCCATCTTCTTCTCCGGCCACGGACAGCGCATCCTGCCTGCTGGCGCCGGGCGCACCACCATGTGCCCGATGGAACTCGCGAGCGACCCGCGCCTCCCAACTGGACTGCGCCTGTTGCCCATTGAGACGCGGCTCGATGCTGCAACGCTGGCACAGTGGAAATCTCGCCACGACGCTTGGCAAGACCATCCGTTCGCCGCAAACGACGCGGCGGATATGACCGCATCCTTGGCAAGACTTTCGGACACCGTAGCTGTCCCGATTCAGCGCGCACAGGAATTGGGGTTTTACCTTGACGACGCCACGCGCGCCACGATTGTGCGCACCGAGCACGGTTTGGTCGAGATTCCGCGCTGGCGTCATGCCCTGCTTAATGTGGATCACCCTCTGCTCTCACAGGGTCTCACCATTCTTGACACACCAGGCCTCAACGCATTGGGCGCCGAGCCTGAACTGACTTTGTCGTTGATTCCCGCGGCTCAAGCCGTTGTGTTTCTGCTCGGTGCCGATACCGGCGTGACGCGCAGCGATCTCGAACTTTGGACCCAGCATGTGGGCGAGGCCGGAAGGCTGCGCAGCTTTGTCGTGCTCAATAAGGTCGACACGCTGTGGGACCCTCTGCTGAGCGAAACGCAAATCCAAGCGCAGATCGAACGCCAGCGCGAATCGGTCGCATCCATTTTGCAAATTCCCCTTCATCGGGTTTTTGCCCTCAGCGCGCGTAAGGCATTGCTCGCGCGCATTCAACATGATCCCGAGTTACTTGAGCTCTCGGGTGTACCCGCCCTGGAAGCCGCTCTGAGCAAGGTGGCCGACCAGGAGCGACGCGATCTCATCGACAGCGGCTGGCGCGCCACCTTGCTCGACACTCTGATGCTGCTCGAGCGGCAGTTCCAGCAGCAAATCCAGCAAGCCGACGAGCAGCGCCTTGAGCTCGCAGCGCTGGAAGGTAAAAACAAGCATGTTGTGCGCAATCTTGTCATGCGCATTGCCGTGGAACGCAAGGAATTCGACGCGTGCCTGACCAAGGTCAGGGCATTGCATACAGTCAATGCCAGACAGCTTGAAGACATCGCCCAACGGCTCGACGCCCAAGCAACGCTCGCTCCATTGGCCGAATTGCGTCAACGCGTCAAGACTGCGGTCCTCAAGACCGGCGTACGGGCTGTCCTGGAGGCCACGTTTGCCGAGGTGCGCAGCCGCATTATGGCGGTAGAGCAGCAGCTCGATGAAAACCGCGCCATGCTCACAGGCGCTTGCGAGCAACTCAACGTGGAGTTTGCCTTCTCCGTGCCAAGCCCGAGAGCCCTCAAACTCGAAGGCATACGGCTGGAACTCGACAGCATGCAGCAGGATTATCTGCGCTACCTGACCCCCGTGCGCTGGCTTCGGTTGCAAAACACTGCGCACGCCGAGCGTCTCCTACTCTCCGCGCTGGCGCGACTGCGCAGCGTTTTAGAGCGCGGCATACGCGACACCCAACATTGGAACCGTGCAGCGCTTACGCAACTCGATGTGCAGGTTCGTGAGCGCAAGCGCAACATGAACCGCCGCATGGAAAGCCTGGGGTTGGTGGAGCATGCTGAAGGCGAGCTGGGTCAGCGCATTGCACAACTGCGCAAACAAGCCAGTGAGCTTCGCAACCAACGCACCCAATTGCGATTGCACTTCGAGGGCGCGATGCGGTGAGCAACACACAGGCAGCAGCGGGTGCCGTTCCAGGGCCACAGCGCTTCGCGCACCGGGTCATCGTATGGCAGCGCGAGTATGGTCGTCACGATCTGCCCTGGCAGGCGAGCCGCGATCCCTACCGTGTCTGGCTATCCGAGATCATGCTCCAGCAAACGCAGGTCCAAGTCGTGCACGCGTACTACGACCGTTTTCTCAGGCGCTTTCCCACTGTGGCTGATTTGGCGGCTGCAAGCATCGACCAGGTCCTCGCACAGTGGAGCGGCTTGGGGTATTACCGGCGCGCGCGCTACCTGCATGTGTGCGCTCAGCAAGTCTGTGCCCGACACGCTGGAGCGTTTCCCCGCACCCAACATGAGTTGCAGCTCCTTGCTGGCATCGGGCGATCGACGGCCGCTGCGATCGCCGCGTTTTGTTTCAATGAGCGCGCAGCCATCCTTGACGGCAATGTCAAACGGCTACTCGGCCGCGCCTTCGCTCTGCCGGCCAGAGACACGCAGGCGGCCGAACAGAGGGCCCTATGGCAGCTTGCTGAGGCCCTGCTTCCGGAACAACATCTCGCCGCCTACACGCAGGGCCTGATGGATTTGGGCGCGATGGTGTGCAAACCGCGCAAACCGCAATGTGCAGCCTGCCCTTTTGCCACCGACTGTCAGGCCCGCCTGGCACAGCACGGCGCGGCGGCACTTTCCGAAACGGTTGCATCCATCAAGCCACGCGCGCGCCCCACCGGATCGTCCGCCCGCAAAACGCAACATTGGGTGCTGTTATGGGCCGAAGACGTCCACACTCCGGAGCCCCGTGTCTGGCTTGAGCGTCGCGATACGCAAGGCATCTGGCCTGGGCTATGGTGTCTGCCACCGTTCGACTCCGTGACGGAAGCCCTGCACCAGGCTGCGCGGCTCGGCCTGATCATGGAACACACCAAACTTGCGTGCACCAACCACGCGCTGACACATTTGGATCTTCAACTGCAGCCCTTGCAGGTTCGCCTCGACCCTGCATCCGCACCCCAGGAACACGCCGGTCGCTGGTTCACGCTTGGCGCGGCGCTTGAGCTCGGGCTGCCGGCACCGATACGTCGACTTCTTCAAAACCGCACGCTCGTCCAAGCGCCGGTGCAGCACGCCAGCGTGCTCTGAGAGGCGGCATGAGCCTCAGCGTTGCCAAGCCCGTGCAAAACGCGCGCACCTCCCGACCGCTTAGTGCATCGCATCGGCACCGTCCAATAAACCGTGCTGGCGGAGATAACGATCCACCACATCAAGGCGCTGCGTTCCGTCGGGCAGCTCCATCAGGCGCTGCCGGGCCAGCTGACCAACGGGCAAGACTTCGGCCCAGCGGTTTGCCACCCAGCCTGGAACGTCCAGCCGATAGGGGGGCCAAAAGGGTTTCTGGCCTTGGGCATCGAGCGCTGCGATCGCTCGCCCCAATGCAATCGCCGCGGGGGCGTGGCGCGCGTCGAGCACAGCGGGCGGATCGTCGACCATCGCCTCAATCGACCCAGTCTCCAAGCCCAGCGCTCCTTGCGCGTGGCTGCGCAGCATGAAGCGCCCACCCCCTTTGCATCGCACCTGCAGGACGCCAGGCTGTTGCGTATCAACGTCCAAGACACGTGCGCGGCAACCCACCGCGGCCAGACGGACCGTTGTTCCGGGCTCGTGCACTTCTAGGCCGTCAAGGATGAGAACGGCGCCAAATTCTTCGCCGTGCTTCAAGCAACGCGCGATGAGATCCATGTAACGCGCCTCGAACACGCGCAGCGCGAGCCGGCCACCGGGGAACAACACGCTACGCAGGGGAAACAGCGGCAGCTCGTGCACATCGTCGATCATGC
>JAKBCY010000291.1 GCA_021807445.1 Pseudomonadota bacterium | reverse complement strand
GTGCGAGGGCGGCCGATCCAACGTGTTTGTCAAGCTCGCCGGGCGCTGGTTCACACCGCCCTTGCGCTGCGGGCTGCTGCCCGGGGTTGCGCGCGCGGCGCTCCTGGCCGACCGTGCTCTTGCGGCGCGCGAGCGCACGCTGTCGCGCGCTGATCTCCTGGAGGCCGAAGACTTGCTGGTGACCAACGCGCTGCGCGGGGCGCTGCGGGCGCGCCTTGTCCACCCTGGGGCCGGCGCACGTTAGGATCGACACCTCGTTCCAATGCCATGATCGGATCGGCCCGCAGTTGGCGGATTCGACAAACCACCAACCGTTCCTCCATGGCCCGCAGGGCGCGTCTTTGCATCCCCCATCTGCCACACCTGCTCAAGCTCGTGGCCGTGACGGGTGCGCGCCCGTTGGCCAGCGAGGAGGCGCGCGAGCGGTTGCTGGCAACGCTTGTTCAGGGGCTGCAGCGATTTGCCGTACGGTTGCACGCCTATAGCCTGCTGCCCGACGCGGTGTACTTGCTGGCCACTCCCGAGGACGCAGCTGCGCTTTCCGGACTGATGCAGATGCTCGCGCGCCGGGCAAGCCAGGCCGCCGTGACGCGTGATCAAGCACGCGTGAGTGGGCCCTCTGCGGTTTGGGCGGGGCGTTTTCGCAGCGCTGTTCTGGAGCCGCAGTTGTGGGCGCTGCGGGCGATGGTCTGGGTCGACACGGCGGCGCAACGCGCGGGACTCACCGCGACGGCACCGGTGTGGGCCTCAAGCAGCGCAGGGGTCCATTGCGGACTGGCCGGGCCGAGGGGGGGCATGCCGGCGCTGCATCTTCCCGCTGCGTATTGGGCGCTGGGCAACACGCCCTTCGAACGCGAAGCTGCCTATGGGCGGATGCTGCAGGCCGGATTGGGCGTCGCAGAGGGCGTGGCCCTGGAGCGTGCCTTGCGCGCAGGGTTGGCGCTGGGTGGGGCCGCGTTTGTCGCCGAACTTGAGCAATTCGCGGGGCGCAGGCTGCAGCCGGGTGTACGTGGCCGACCGAGAAAAATGAGCGAAGCCAGCGACACCCTTGTGTCCTAGCTCAGGAAAGCGCGAGCAGCACCCGCCTTCGCGTGGGATTGCTCACCGCACATACAACATGTCCCCAATTAATTTATGAGACTCTTGATATCCCTTTTAAAAGGGGACACGTATCGTTATTTTTCTTGCTCCTCGTGTTGCAATGCAGTAAATTGACATATTGTTCTGTTCTCCTTCGCGGAGCCTGCGATGCACACGCCTGAATCTTCCGAAATTTCCGCCCTGACCCAAAACGGGCTGTATTGCCCGAACAATGAGCACGATGCCTGCGGCGTGGGGTTCGTGGCGCACATCAAGGGCGTCAAGTCGCACGATATCGTGCAGAACGGTCTGCTCATTCTGAAGAATCTGGATCACCGCGGAGCGGTGGGCGCGGACAAGCTCATGGGCGACGGCGCGGGTTTGCTGATCCAGATTCCGGACGCCTTTTACCGGGCCGAGATGGCCGCACAGGGCGCGGAACTGCCGCCGCCTGGCGAATACGGTGTGGGCATGATCTTTCTGCCGCGCGAGCAGGCATCGCGCCTTGCCTGCGAGCAGGAGATCGAGCGGGCCGTGCGCGCCGAAGGCCAAGTGGTCTTGGGCTGGCGCGATGTGCCCGTGGATCGTGACATGCCGATGTCACCCACCGTGCGTGGCAAGGAACCCGTGATCCGACAGATTTTCATCGGACGGGGGCCGGATGTGATGGTTACCGATGCGCTGGAGCGCAAGCTGTTTGTCATTCGCCGGGTGGCAAGCCACGCGATCCAGCGTCTGAACCTGCGCCACGGCAAGGAGTACTTCGTGCCGTCGATCTCCGCGCGCACGGTCGTGTACAAGGGGCTGCTGCTGGCCGATCAGGTCGGGCAGTATTACAAGGATCTGCAGGATCCGCGTGTGGTGTCGGCTCTCGCCCTGGTGCATCAGCGTTTTTCCACGAATACGTTCCCGGAATGGCCGTTGGCCCACCCGTATCGCATGGTCGCGCACAACGGCGAGATCAATACCGTCAAGGGCAACTACAACTGGATGCGTGCGCGCGAAGGCGCGGTGACCTCTCCGGTGCTGGGCGATGACCTGAAAAAACTCTGGCCCCTGATCTACCCGGGCCAAAGCGACACCGCCAGTTTCGACAATTGCCTGGAGCTGCTGGTGATGGCCGGCTACCCGCTGTCGCACGCGATGATGATGATGATTCCCGAGGCGTGGGAGCAGCACACGCTGATGGACGTGCGTCGCCGCGCCTTCTACGAATACCACGCGGCAATGATGGAGCCATGGGACGGCCCGGCTGCCATCGCCTTCACCGATGGGCGTCAGATCGGGGCCACGCTCGACCGCAATGGATTACGCCCGGCACGCTACATCGTGACGGACGACGACCTCGTGATCATGGCCTCGGAGTCGGGTGTGCTGCCGATTCCCGAAAGCCATATCGTCAAGAAATGGCGCCTGCAGCCGGGCAAGATGTTCCTCATCGACATGGAGGCCGGGCGCATCATCGATGACAAGGAGATCAAGGACCAGCTCTCCGCCGCGCGTCCCTATGGGCAGTGGATCGAGAACCTGCGCATCCGCATTGACGATCTCGAGCATCTCGGCCACCCGGAGCCGTCCCTGCTTCCGCTGCTGGACCGCCAGCAGGCCTTCGGCTTCACACAGGAAGATCTCAAGTTCCTGATGGCACCGATGGCCGAGAAGGCCGACGAGGCTGTGGGCTCGATGGGCAATGACGCAGCGCTGGCCGTGCTGTCCAACCGTGCCAAGCCGCTTTACAACTACTTCAAGCAGTTGTTTGCCCAAGTGACCAACCCGCCCATCGACTCCATTCGCGAGAA
>JAKBCY010000290.1 GCA_021807445.1 Pseudomonadota bacterium | reverse complement strand
GGAGGTTTTCGTGCGTAGCAAGGCGGGACTGGACCATAAGCACAGCGGCAGTCTGCACGCGCCGGATGCCAAGATGGCGCTCGAAATGGCGCGCGACGTCTACACGCGCCGGCAGGAAGGAACGAGCATATGGGTGGTGCGATCCGATCAGATCGTCGCCAGTGATCCTGGCGACAAGGACATGTTTTTCGATCCGATGGAAGACAAGGTTTACCGTCACCCGACGTTCTACAAGTTGCCCGATGAAGTCGACCACATGTGAGGCGCGGACCATGCAAGCATCGATTGTCATCAGCGCCGATCCATCCGTGCAGTATCTGCTGCGACTTGGCGACACCTGCCTCATTCATGCGCAACGCCTGTCGGAATGGTGTGGCCACGCGCCGATCCTCGAAGAGGATATCGCGCTGGCGAACATTGCGCTGGATCTCCTGGGACAGGCGCGCGGCGTGTTGACGCGGGCGGGTCAACTCGACGGGCAGAACTACGATGAAGACCAGCTCGCCTTCTTGCGCAATGAGCGTGACTATCGCCATCCGACCTTGGTGGAGTTGCCGCGTGGAGACTTTGCCGTCACGACGGTGCGCAATCTCATCGTGTCGGATTTGCTCGAGCGGATCTGGACTGATCTCCAGACATCGCATGACCCGGAGATCGCTGCGGTTGCAGGCAAGGCAGTGAAGGAGGTGCGGTATCACCGTGTTCACGCTGTCGATTGGCTAGAGCGCTTGGCCGACGGCACTGTGGAGTCACGCAAGCGCGTCGAGCAAGCGCTTGCGTTGCTGTGGCCGTACACCCGGGAGCTGTTCAGTCCGGACGCAGTGGACGATGCCGCGGCGGCGATCGGATTGGGCCCTCGATGGGCGGATTTGCATGATGCGTGGCTGCAGGACATGACGGCAGCGCTTGATGGGGCTGGACTCGCCGTGCCCGCAGATACGCCTTTTCTCAGCACCGGTCGCCTTGGGATCCATAGCGAGCATATGGGTTACATCCTTGCCGAAATGCAGCATATGCAGCGCAGCTTCCCCGGGGGCGCGTGGTGAGCACTGGGCCTTCGACAAGCCCTTGCGACGCGCGCAAGGCGCGCGCTTGGGCCGTGCTGCAAACGGTGGCTGACCCGGAAATCCCTGTCCTTTCGCTTTGCGACCTGGGAATTGTTCGCGATGTTCGCCACGGCAGCGACGGTGTGCTCGACGTGGTCCTCACGCCGACGTACTCGGGGTGCCCAGCCACCGAACTTATCGCACGCAGCGTCGCTGAAGCGCTCGAGTCAGAAGGACTTGGGCCGGTGCGCGTCAGCCAGCAGCGTGCGCCCGCCTGGAGCAGCGACTGGATCAGCGCAGAGGGTCTGCAAAAGATGCGCAAGTACGGCATCGCCCCGCCTGCCGGCAGGGCCGCGGCAGGGCTCCCAGCAGCCGTGCCCGTGCGCCTGCATCGCTCGCGCCCTCAGCCACTGAGCTGTCCGCGTTGCGCAAGCGTCGAAACCGAGCAGCTATCGGCCTTTGGATCCACGGCGTGCAAGGCCCTGTGGCGGTGCCGCGCCTGTGGTGAGCCCTTTGAATACTTCAAACCCATTTGAGCAGCAAGGCATGGACACCCATTTCTACCCCTTGCGCGTACGCGCTGTCGAGCCCGATACCGATGAAGCCATGATTGTCAGCTTCGACGTTCCCGAGGAATTTGCCGATCGGTTTGCATTTACACAGGGGCAGTACCTCAATGTGCGCGCGAGGATCGCTGGGGCAGAGGTGCGCCGTTCCTACTCGGTGTGCGCCGGTGTGGATGACGGGGTGCTGCGCATCGGCGTGCGCAAAGTGCGTGGAGGGGTATTCTCCAATTGGATTGCCGAGCATTTGCATGCCGGTGACAACATCGAGATCATGCCGCCACAGGGCCGGTTCTATGTGGCCATTGACCCGTCGGCCAAGCGTCATTATTTTGGCATCGCGGGCGGGAGTGGCATCACGCCGGTCTTGTCGATCATGAAAACGGTCCTGGCGCGTGAGCCCCAAAGCCGATTTACCCTCCTCTATGGGAACCGAAGTCTGAAGTCCACAATGTTCAAGGAAGAACTGGAGGACCTGAAAAACCGCTATCTGACACGCGTGGTGTTGCACCATGTGTTTTCCGAAGAATCGGCCGACTCCCCGCTGCACCATGGCATGCTTGACCGTGCGCGGATTGAGCAATTCCTTACGCGGGTCGTCCGACCCGAAGCCATAGACCACGCTTTCGTCTGCGGACCGTACCAGATGAATGATGAGGCCGAAGCAGCCCTGATCGCGGCAGGCGTTGGGGCCGAGTGCATCCACGTCGAGCGGTTTGGTCTGCCTCAGGGCCAAGCGGCTGCTGGCGCTGTCATGCATGGCGCCCAGGCCCAGGATGCGGCGCAAAGCAAAGTCAGTATCGTGCGCGACGGACAGCGCCGCGACGTCAACTTTCGCAAGGGTGACCCCAGCATCCTCGATGTGGCCATCGCCTCCGGGATGGATCTGCCGTTTTCGTGCACATCCGGCGTGTGTGGGACCTGTCGAGCTCGCCTTCTGAGCGGGGAGGTGCGCATGGACCGCAACTTTGCGCTGGAAAAGGCAGATCTGGAGGCCGGCTTCATCCTTTGCTGCCAGGCGCATCCTCTGACCGAGCAGGTCGAGATTTCCTTCGACGAGCGCTGACATGGCACGTGGACGCGCTGCCGGCTACGACGATCAACGCGCCGCGATCCTGGCCGAGGCGGCGCAACTGTTCGCGCGCCAGGGTTTCGTGGCCACCTCGATGAACCAGGTCGCCGACGCCTGCAGCCTGTCCAAAGCAGCGCTGTACCACTACTTCCGCGACAAGTACGCGCTGCTCACGCACATTGCAGAGGGGCATGTGCGGCAA
>JAKBCY010000059.1 GCA_021807445.1 Pseudomonadota bacterium | reverse complement strand
TATCGGAGTCCACGGTTTTGCGCGTAGTAGTCGTTTTCGCCACGGCTCGCCCTCTAACGGAACTTAAGTCATCGAAACAATGATCGGCGGGTTCAAGTCGAACCGACCCGCTTGATCAACACATGTAATTGTAACCCAAAACGTCGCGAAGGCACAACATTCGGAGCGCTTAAACAACCTGTTAGCGCTAAAGTCCGTGTTGGCTCAGGCCACGCCTGACAGCCGATGGACCACGGTATCGCGCGCGAATAAGGCCAAAACTGCATCGACGGAAGGCGTATGCAGCCGCCCAGTGACGAGCAGGCGCAGCGGCATGGCCATCTGCGGCATCTTGAGCTTGTGTGCGACAAGAATCTGTTTCATCGCCGCCGAGATGTCTGGCGCCTCCCAGACGGGCAAAGCCTGCAGCACCGAACGCAAATCCACCAGTGCGGCGCGTGCGGCCGGGGTGAGATGCTGCGCCAGCGAGTCGGCATCCGGCTCGGGCTCAGCATAGAACATGCCGCAGAGTTCGGCGACCTCCAAGAGGGTATGCGCGCGCTCGCGCAACAACGTGGCCGCCGCCGCCAGGTCAACCCCCTGCTCGCGCAACCCCAGGCGTTGCAGGAACGGACGCACCTGTGCGGCCAGCTCTGCGGGGTCCAAGGCGCGCAGGTAATGGGCATTGACCCATTTGAGCTTCTCGCCGTCAAACTGTGCAGCGGAACGACCGAGGTGGTCGAGGTCGAACCACTGCACGAACGCTTCGCGCGTGAAGATTTCCGCATCGCCATGCGACCAGCCCAGCCGGGCAAGGTAATTCACCATAGCCTCTGCGAGGTACCCTTCATCCCGGTACTGCAGCACACTCTTGGCGCCGTTACGCTTGGACAACTTCTCACCCTGCTCGTTGAGCACGGTCGGCAGATGCGCATAAACAGGGTGCTCATGACCGAGAGCACGGAAGATATGGATCTGCCTCGGCGTGTTGTTGACATGATCGTCTCCGCGAATCACATGCGAGATGTGCATGTCAATGTCGTCCACCACGACACAGAAGTTATACGTGGGTGTGCCATCTGGACGCGCGATGACCAAGTCGTCGAGTTCGTCGTTCGCGAAGTCAACCCGACCCTTGACCTTATCATCCCAACCCACGCTGCCCTGATCCGGTGTGCGAAACCGCAGCACCGGTTGCACGCCAGTGGGCGCGCCTGGCAAAACTTTGCCGGGCTCCGGGCGCCATGTACCGTCGTAGCGCGGTTTGAGCCCTGCGGCCATCTGCCGGTCGCGCAATGCGTTCAGCTCCGATGCGCTCATGTAGCAGGGGTAGGCATGACCGCCCTGCACCAGCTGATCCAGCACTGATCGGTAGCGCTCCATGCGCTGCATCTGGTAATACGGGCCCTCGTCGTAATGCAGTCCCATCCAGTCCATGCTGTCGATGATGACCTTGACCGCCTCCTGCGTGGAGCGTTCCGTGTCGGTATCTTCGACACGCAAAATGAAGGTTCCACCATGATGACGAGCAAACGCCCACGGATAGAGCGCGGAACGGATGTTGCCTAGGTGGATAAAACCCGTTGGGCTTGGAGCAAAGCGGGTACGAATGGGTGCAATGGTTGCGCTCATGCTGACATGGATTCGGGATGTGGAAAAGGCTCAGCTCAGGGTGCCGAGTCCTCGCGCAAGGTCAGCTTGGACGTCGTCTGGGTGCTCAAGACCAACCGCGATGCGGATCAGCCCCTGGCTGATGCCCGCCGCCTGGCGCTGCTGTTCGCTCAGGCGGCCATGCGAAGTACTGGCCGGATGCGTGATGGTGGTCTTCGTGTCGCCCAAATTAGCGGTAATGGAGCACAGCCGTGTCTGGTCGATGACATGAAAGGCGCGCGCACGGGCCTGCTCGGGTGTGGCTGCTTGCACATCGAAAGACAGCACCGCGCCACCGTGCCCCGATTGCTGAGCCATCGCCAGCGCATGTTGCGGATGTGAAATCAGGCCAGGATAATGCACCCTGGCAACGGCTGGCTGCGCCTCCAACCATTGCGCCAGGAGCAGGGCTCGCCGGCTATGTTCATGCATGCGCAAGGACAGCGTTTCCATGCCTTTGAGCACCACCCAGGCATTGAAGGGAGACAGGCTGATGCCGGCACTGCGCTGCGCGGGCAGCAGTTTTCCTTTAATGAGGTCGCTCGTCCCGCACACGGCGCCGGCAATAACTCGACCTTGGCCGTCCAGATACTTCGTTCCCGAATGGACGATAACGTCAGCGCCGAACATTGCAGGTCGTTGCAGCGCTGGTGAGCAAAAGCAATTGTCCACCGCGAGCAAAGCTTCCGACAGATGCGCAAGTTCGGCCAATGCACGAATATCACACACCTCGGTGAGCGGGTTGGTGGGGGTCTCAGCAAACAACAGCTTGGTCACGCCGGGGCGGATCGCGTCTTTCCAAGCGTTCAAATCAGTCTGTGGCACGAAACTGCTGGTTACGCCAAATTTTCCGAATTCGCCGGCGATGAGCTTGATGGTTGAGCCAAACACCGACTGGGAGCACACGACATGGTCGCCCGCTTTGAGCAAACCCAGCAACAACAAGAGGATGGCCCCCATGCCACTCGCTGTGCCGATCGCCTCCTCTGTACCTTCGAGCGCAGCCAACCGGCGCTCCATGCTGTCCACAGTCGGATTGGTAAAGCGCGAGTAGATGTAGCCCTCTTCCTCTCCCGCAAAACGGGATGCGGCTGCTTGGGCGCTTGGCTGAACGAAACTGCTCGTGAGGAACAAGGCCTCGCTGTGCTCCCCATATTCCGTGCGCTCAACGGCTTCGCGCACGGCCACGGTATCGGGATGCCAAGGAGCGTCTCCAGTGGCGGTACGTGGCTCATCAGCTTTCACGGCTGCGACTCCTCTTGTTCGGCGCTTTGCAGGTTCAACCGGCCACTTTGCACCTCCCCGGGAGCTGCCGCGAGTCCGGCCCTGAGCGCAGCGTCGACGTCCCCCGTGATGTAAACGCCGTCAAAGCAGGATGCCTCAAATGTGGTGATGTCCTCGCGCTCCCGGCGCACTGCGCGCTTCATGGCTTCAAGGTCCTGGTAGATCAGTGCGTCGGCGCCAATGATGTTCCGCACCTGCTCAATGTCACGTCCGTGCGCGACCAATTCGCCGCCCGTGGGCATGTCGATGCCATAGACATTCGGATAGCGCACGGGAGGCGCTGCCGACGCCAGATATACCTTACGTGCACCGGCCTCACGCGCCATTTGCACGATCTCACGCGAGGTCGTACCGCGCACGATCGAATCATCCACCAACAGGACGTTGCGTCCAGCGAATTCCTGGGAAATGGCATTGAGTTTCTGCCGCACTGACTTTTTGCGCACGGCCTGCCCGGGCATGATGAAGGTGCGCCCGACGTAGCGGTTCTTGACGAAGCCCTCGCGGTAGGGTCGCCCGAGCTTCCAAGCCAATTGCATGGCCGAAGGGCGACTGGATTCAGGGACCGGGATCACCACGTCAATTTCGCTGGGCGGCATCGTGGAAATAACGCGCTGGGCCAGGGTCTCGCCCATATTGAGCCGCGCTTGGTAAACAGAGATGCCATCAAGCACCGAATCCGGCCTGGCGAGGTAAACGAATTCGAAAATGCACGGGTTTAACGTGGGATGCTCTGCACATTGCTCACTGTGCATACGGCCCTGAAGGTCCACGAACAGCGCCTCGCCTGGTGCGATGTCGCGCACCAACTTGAAGCCGTTGCCCTCCAGCGCCACAGACTCGCTCGCCACCATGATGTCGCCGTCAGCCTCGTTCATGCCCAGGCACAGGGGGCGGATGCCATAGGGGTCGCGAAAAGCCATAAGCCCGTGCCCGGCGATGAGCACGACAACGGCATAGGAGCCTCGAACGCGCCGGTGCACTGCGCGCACGGCTCGAAACAGATCGGCCGCCTTCAGTGGCAAGCCGTCTGAGGCCAGGTCCAATTCACGCGCGAGCACATTGAGCAGAACCTCCGAATCCGACCCAGTGTTAATGTGCCGGTGGTCGCGGGTGGTCAACTCCTCGCGCAACACCTCCGTGTTCGTCAGGTTGCCGTTATGCGCCAGCGCCAAGCCAAACGGGGCGTTGACGTAGAACGGCTGAGCTTCTTCTTCGCTATCGGCGCTGCCTGCGGTCGGGTAGCGCACCTGACCGAGTCCATAGTTTCCCGGCAACCCGCGCATATTGCGTGTGCGAAACACGTCGCGCACCATGCCGCGGGCTTTTTGCATATACAACTTGCCACCGTGGCCGGTGATGATGCCCGCCGCGTCCTGTCCGCGGTGCTGCAGTAACAACAGCGCGTCGTAGATCAGCTGATTAACAGGCTGTTTCGAAACGATGCCAACAACTCCACACATGATGCGTGCACTCCAAGACTGAAACGCTGAATAGATGAATCCGGGGCTATCGTTGTGGCAACGCCTGGGTTACCGCCAATGGCAGCAACGGGAGCAACTCGGCTACGGCTGCCGTGGCTGGCGGAATGAGTAAAGAAGTCTTCCACATCGGGCTCTGGGGCAACGCGGTATAGCGCGCCGCCAGCACCGCAATCATCAATAGCACGACCCCGCGTAGCAACCCAAACATTGCACCCATGCTGCGGTCCAGCAAACCCAGACCTGTGGAACGCAACAACAGTCGCATCACGGTCGCCAACAGTCCAGCCACAAGAACCGAGAGCACGAAACAGGCGATCCATGCCACCCCATTGCGCAAGGATAGTGCGCCAATTCCCTGCAGATATTTGTCAGCCAACCAAGGCGAGAATTGGTGTGCAACGACAAACGCCACCAGCCAGCCCCCCAACGTGATCAGTTCGTATGCTGCACCGCGCAAAACGCCGACCAAAGCCGACAGCCCAAGGCCGGCGATGACGAACCAGTCCAGAGTACTCACAGAGTCAGCACGACTGCGGCCAAGCCCAGAGCCTTGATGCGAGCCAGCGCCTTGTCGGCCTCTTGGCGGCTGGCAAAGGGGCCAACCCGCACGCGGATACGCTTGCCGCCAGCCGTATCGATTACTTGTGTGTAGGTTTTGAACCCGGCGCGCTCAATCTTCTGCCGCACTTGGTGCGCGACCCGCGTATCCGCATAAGCGCCCGCCTGAATCACGTAGCGCGTGGATTTCGTTGCAGGAACAGCGCCGCCGGGCTTGGCCAATGCGGCCTCCGCCTGCTGGGTCGAGATCTGATCCGGTTGCTTGCCCTCCAATGCTGCCAAGGCGGCCCGGGCGCTTGCGATCTGCTGTCGGGTTTGCTTGTGCTGGGTGGGCGCCGCAACGCTGACAGCTGGCTCAACGCGCGCCGGCGTCTGCCTGGCCACAGCGGAGGGTTTCGCGGCAGGCGTCCCCTGCGATGTGTTGCCCTTTGCCGGCACCTGCGACACAGCAGGCGGCGCCTGCAGTTGTTGCGCAGCGTGCGCTGCCTTCGACTGCGCCTCCACGTTGGGCGATTGGCTTACCAGTTCCTTGGCTCGCGCGCCAAGGCTTTGCGGTGCGCTGGCTTTCACAGCCGACGATTCAGCAATCGCTGCGGCGGCGCGCACGTCGGCGGCTGGTACCTTGGGCGGCGGCGCGGGCGCGATGGTTGCCTGATTTTGCGAGGGAATCACCAGCGACATGCTCGACACCACTGGCTTGGGCTGCGTCTCAAAAATCAGTGGGAACACAACCACACCGGTGAGCACAAGAACCACGGCGCCAATGAGGCGACGCCGCGCTCGTATGCGCAGCGTTTCTTCGCTTTGCGCCGGAGCTCTGACCACCGCGGCATTTGACGCTCGGTTGGCATCCTTGCCACGCTGTCCGGGGAGTTTCATGAGGATGAATGCGTCAAATGAGGTCCGTCAATGCGCGGCACACCTTGTGCCAGCACGCCGCCAACCGTATAGAAGGAGCCGAAAACCACGATTCTATCGGCCGCCTCCGCAACCGAAATGGCCTCGGCGAATGCTGCAGACGGATCGGCGTAGGACCCGACGATCCTTGCCGTTGGTGACAGGATTGGCTCGAGTACCTGCGCGATGTGCGCGGCAGGCGCGGCACGCGCGGTGGGTAGATCGCACAGATACCAACGATCCACCAAAGGCGCGATACGCGCAATCATTTGCGCCACATCCTTATCCGCCATGGCCCCGAACACGGCATGGGTACAGGGCGCAAATCCCATGGCGTCGAGATTTTCGGCCAAGACCGCGACGGCATGAGGATTGTGGGCGACGTCCAACACCACCGTCGGCTGGCCGGGAAGGATCTGAAAGCGGCCAGGCAATTCAGCCTGCGACAGCCCCTGGCGGACGTCTTGCGCACTCGTGGGCAGGCGCGCCTGCAGCGCTTCGAGTGCTGCCAGCGCGGCGCTGGCATTCAGCAGTTGGTTGACACCGCGCATCACTGGGTAGGCCAGCCCGGATCGCTTCAGCGTTGGCCCTTTGTAGCTCCATTGCTGCTGACCCGAGGCCTTGTAACCAAACTCCTTGCCTATACGCAGGAGGTCAGCTCCGATTTCGCGTGCATGCCGCAACAAGGACTGGGGAGGATCCGGGTCAGCGACGATGGCCGGCCGGCCTGGTCGCATGATTCCCGCCTTTTCAAACCCGATGGCTTCACGATCCGGGCCGAGGAATTGAGTGTGGTCGAGCGCAATGCTGGTGACAATGGCGCAATCCGCGTCCACCACGTTGACCGCATCCAGGCGTCCACCCATCCCGACTTCCAGCACCACCGCATCCAGCCCCGCATCCGCAAGCAAGTGCAGAATCGCCAGCGTTGTGAACTCGAAGTAGGTCAGCTCCGCGGCCGGCTGCAAGCTGGCCCGGGCTTGCTCAACGGCCAGGAAATGCGGCAATAGGGCCGCTTCATCAACCGTGCTGCCACCAATGCGGCAGCGTTCTTCGAAACGGATCAGGTGTGGCGAGCCGTACACACCCACGCGGTAACCAGCGGCCAGAAGGATGTGTTCGATAAACGCGCAGGTGGAACCCTTACCGTTGGTCCCCGCCACAGTGAACACCGGGCATGAAAACCGCAGGCCGAGCATCGCCCGCACGCGCTCGACACGGTCAAGGCCCAAATGGATGGCCTGCGCATGGAGCCGCTCGGCATGCCCCAGCCATTGCTGCAAACCCCAATGCTGCATGGGCGTGTCGCCCGCATTGCGCTGTGCTGTCACGCTGACCGCGTTCGGTTGTTGTGTCGCAGGATCAGCCGGCAACAGCATCGGCCGGCTGGCGCTGCAGGATTGCCAGAAGATGGGCCAATTCGGCGCGCAGCTCGCGTCTGTCGACAATACGGTCCACACCACCTTTTTGCAGCAAAAATTCGGCGCGCTGAAATCCCTCGGGAAGTTTTTCGCGCACCGTGTTTTCGATCACGCGTGGGCCCGCGAAACCAATCAGCGCCTTGGGCTCAGCCAAGACCACGTCTCCGACGAAGGCGAAGCTTGCCGAAACGCCGCCCATGGTGGGGTCCGTCAAAATACTGATATAGGGAATGCGCGCATTCGCCAGTCGGGCCAGTGCAGCGTTTGTCTTCGCCATTTGCATAAGGCTGAGCAATCCTTCCTGCATGCGCGCACCGCCTGTGGCAGTGAAGCAAAGAAAGGGGACCTTCTGCTCCAGGGCCGTTTCGACACCGCGCACGAATCGCTCACCGACGACCGAACCCATGGAGCCGCCCATGAACTCGAACTCGAAACAGGCCACGACCACGGCAATGCTCTGAATCGCCCCCCCCATGACCACCAAGGCATCGGTTTCTTGGGTTGTCTCCAGGGCCTCCTTCAGGCGCTCGGAGTATTTACGGCTGTCCTTGAATTTCAGCGAATCGACGGGCAGGACTTCTTGGCCGATCTCGTAGCGACCCTCACCATCGAGAAGCGCGTCCAAACGCTGCCTCGCCCCGATGCGCATGTGGTGGGCGCATTTCGGGCAAACGTACTCGTTATGCTCCAGATCCGTCTTGTAGAGGACAGTCTCGCATGAAGGGCATTTGATCCACAAACCCTCGGGCATCTGGCGGCGGCTGCCAGCTTCCGATTGCTGAATTTTTGGGGGAAGCAGTTTTTCAAGCCAACTCATGATGCACTCCAGTCCTGGTGCGCCTTCGTGGCGGCAACCGCCAACGCGCGCGTGTCGATCGCGTTGCGAATGGTACGCACAAAATCGGCTGCAGCCTGCACGCCCGCCGCGACGGGTTGGTTTTCCATCAACTCGATGATGCGTGAGCCAATCACGACTGCGTCGGCGCAGGCGGCGACTGCCCGAGCGCTTTCCGCATCCCGGATGCCAAACCCTACGCCCAGCGGAAGCTTCACATACTTGCGAATGGCCCGCAAGCGCTCACATACGGCCTGTACGTCCAGGTTGGCCGCTCCGGTTACCCCCTTCAGCGACACATAATAGACGTAGCCACTGGCCAACTGGGCGACACGCTCCATGCGCTCTTCGGTGGATGTGGGCGCAAGCAGGAAAATAGGGTCGACACCGACCGCCCGCATCGCCACCGCAAATTCGGCTGCCTCTTCAGGTGGATAGTCAACCACCAGGACACCGTCCACGCCAGCTTGTGCAGCCTCACGCACAAAGGCTGCGACCCCGAAGCGCTCGATGGGGTTGGCATAACCCATGAGCACCAGCGGCGTGCGATCGTCGTGCGCCCGGAACTCGCGCACCCAACCCAATACCTGGGCCAAGCTCACCCCACGCGCCAGAGCGCGCTCGCTGGCGCGCTGGATGACGGGGCCATCGGCCATGGGATCGGAAAATGGGATACCCAGCTCGAGCACATCGGCGCCTGCCGCCACCAACGCATGCAGCAGCGGCACGGTGGCCTCGGGAAGAGGGTCGCCGGCGGTCACATAGGGAATCAGCGCCTTGCGTCCGGCTGCTGCGAGTTGCGCGAAAGTCGATGCGACGCGGCTCATCGTGCTGCTTCCCGGCGGCATGAAGGCCTGCAATAGAACTGCGCGCCAGTGAGATCGGCGATGTTGCCAATATCCTTGTCACCACGGCCAGACAGATTGACCAGCAGCACTTGGTCGGTCCCCATTTCAGGCGCCATCTTCATGGCCTGCGCCAGTGCGTGGCTGGATTCGAGCGCCGGGATGATGCCTTCGGTACGACACAGCTTGTGGAAAGCCGCCAAGGCCTCAGCATCGGTCACCGCAACATATTCGGCACGCCCAATGTCCTTCAACCAGGCGTGCTCGGGCCCCACTCCAGGATAGTCAAGGCCCGCTGATACGGAATGGGTCTCCATAATCTGTCCGCCCGCGTCCTGGAGCAAGTAGGTGCGATTGCCGTGCAACACGCCTGGGGTTCCGGCTGAGAGCGAGGCGGCGTGCCTTCCCGTGGTTATCCCCTCACCGCCTGCTTCCACGCCAATCAGGCGCACCTTCTCATGTTCGAGATATGGATAGAAAATGCCCATGGCATTGCTACCGCCTCCCACGCACGCCAACACTGCGTCTGGCTGACGCCCGATCATCTCTGGCATTTGGTGGAGGCACTCATCGCCGATCACACGCTGGAAGTCACGCACCATCATGGGGTACGGATGCGGGCCGGCCACGGTACCAATGATGTAGAAGGTATTTTCGATGTTGGTCACCCAGTCTCGCATCGCCTCGTTCAGCGCATCCTTGAGTGTTTTGGATCCGCTTTCCACAGGCACGACTTTGGCCCCCAGCAGGTTCATGCGGTAAACGTTCGGCGATTGACGTTTGACGTCCTCCGCTCCCATGTACACGACACATTCCATGCCGTAGCGTGCCGCCACGGTGGCCGATGCCACGCCATGCTGCCCAGCTCCAGTTTCGGCGATTACGCGTGGCTTGCCCATGCGCTTGGCGAGCATGGCTTGACCGATGGTGTTGTTGATTTTGTGCGCGCCAGTGTGGTTCAGATCTTCGCGCTTGAGATAGATCTGCGCTCCGCCCAGCTCGCGGCTCAGCCGCTCAGCGTGGTAGATCGGGCTTGGGCGACCGACGAAATGCTTGAGATCTCGTTCGAATTCAGCGATGAAATCAGGATCGGTGCGGTAATGTTCATAGGCGTCTTTAAGCTCATCCAGTGCTTTGAACAGAGTCTCAGCGACAAAAGAGCCACCGTAGGGACCGAAGTGGCCACGGGCGTCAGGGTATGTGTAGTTCAACATTGAGGAATTCGTATGCCGGAACGGGTAGGCTTGCGCCAGAAAGTCGCGCGGGAACGGTTTCAATCCCGCGCGGAAGCATCCGCATCGCGAACGGCCGCCACGAAGCGGCGCACGGCTGATGCGTCTTTCACACCCTTGGACAGCTCGACTCCAGTTGAAACGTCAACCGCCCAGGGCCTGACCAGCGCAATGGCGTGCCCCACATTTGACGCACGCAACCCACCAGACAAAACGATGGGAAAGTTGGCGCTTTTTGGAATCAGTGACCAATCGAATATCTCACCGCCACCACCATAGGCTTCGACATACGCGTCGAGCAATAAAGCTTGGGCATCCGTGAATCGAGCTTTGAAGTTTAACAAATCCAGGCCCGGACGCACGCGGGCGGCGCGTATATACGGGTGCGCATAGCGGGAACACTCCGCCGGTTCTTCGTCCCCGTGAAACTGCAGCAGGCTGGGCCGCACTGCGTCAATGACCGCCCGGACATGAGTCTCCGGTGCATTGACGAATAGCGCCACCGTACTTACGAACGGCGGGAGTGCGCGCGCGATGTTCGCCGCCTGACTCAGGGTGACGCATCGTGGACTCGGCTGATAGAAGACCAGCCCGACCGCATCGGCCCCCGCCTGCGCAGCCACCAAGGCGTCCTCAACGCGGGTGATGCCGCAGATCTTGATTCGGGTGCGGTGCATGGGGTTCCGTTGGGCTTGGAAAGAGCTAGGCGAACAGGATAGGCCGGTCTTCAGCGGGCGCGGGCAGGCCCCATTGTGACGGATAGCGTGGCCCAAGAAAATACAGCCCATCGGGCATGAAGGTCGGCGCGGCCAGGCTGCGCGATCGCGAAAGCAGTACTTGCTGCAACCATTGTGGGTCCCGAGCACCGCTGCCGACGGCGATCAGGCAACCCATGATGTTGCGCACCATATGGTGCAAAAAGGCGTTGGCTTCGAAATCAATCATCCACGTGTCGCCCTGCCGGGCAATGTCCACGGCGAGCAGGGTCTTGACCGGTGTTTTCGCTTGGCACGAGCTGGCACGAAATGCCGAGAAATCATGAGTGCCGAGCAGGACTGCGGCGCTGGCGCGCATGGCATCGACATCGAGTGACAGATGCGTCCAACCCACCAGACCTTGGAGCAGCGCCGGGCGCACTGCCCCTTGGTGCAGAATATAACGGTAACGCCGCGATTGCGCGGACTTCTGCGCGTGAAATGCAGACCCAACCCCCTGTGCCCAGCGCACGGCGATGTCAGCGGGCAGGAAGGCGTTCACTCCACGCACCCAGGAAAACGGTTCTCGCATCACTGGGGAATCGAAATGCGTGACCTGCTGCAACGCATGCACGCCCGCATCCGTGCGGCCCGCACAGGCCACACGGACTGGTCCGCCGATAAAGCGAGCCAGCGCGGCTTCAAGGCAATCCTGCACCGTGTGACCGTCTGGCTGGCTCTGCCAGCCTCGATACGACAGGCCCCGATACTTCAGCCCGAGGGCAATTCGCATGCGCTCTACGCCGGCCTCCAACGGCCACACACCGGCGTTAACCGAGTTCGACCAACAGCTTCTCGGCCCGCGCCTTGGCTTCACCAGCGCTTTCGCCGACGATTTCCCGGAGCAGATTGCGCGCCGTCTCCAGATCTCCCATGGCACGACACTCCTCCACCAAGGCCCAGCGCGTGTCCAAATCGTTCGAAGACTCGGGCATTGGCTCCGTGGTTGGACCGGCGAGCCCTGTCTCGCCCCTCACAGGCTCAACGTGTGGCGTCAAAGCGCTGTGAGCCGGGAGGTCAAGCGACAGTGACCCTAGGTCGAACTCCAGGGGCTGGTGGTTCGACGAATGCGCCTCCGGAGCTGTGGCAATGGATGGGCTCCCGTCTGCGGCATGAAAACTGGAAAAATCAAAATTCAAGGGCGCAGCGGAATTTTCAGTCACAGGAGCTGCAGGTGGTGCGCTGACCGGGGCCGATGGCCGGGTGGGCGGGGTCGCCGCCTCCATCTTGGACGCCGCTGCAGACGATCCGGCGAGATCGAGGTTGAGGTCCAGACCAGAACCCTCTGGTTTGGCGCTCCCCGACTTCGCAGAACCCATGATCGACGGCAGGCTGGTAAGCAGCTCGGTTGCCGGCTGCGTCGCGGGAGATGTAAGCACTGACGAGCCGGTCGGCGCAAAATCGCTCGCGGGTATTGTGGACTGCGCATTGACGGTGCTCGGGGGCATCGTATTGTGATACAGGGGGTTGACTGGATCAAGATTGCGTCCAAGGTCTTGCGCCTTCTTCCAGTCAGGCCCCACGCCCTCGGTGAGCGCAAACACTTCAGCTGCCGTCATCTCGAAGGATCTCACATCCTTGCGTTTGGCGTAGATTTCCAGAAGCTTTAATCGCGCTGCGCTGCGATCGGGATGA
>JAKBCY010000289.1 GCA_021807445.1 Pseudomonadota bacterium | reverse complement strand
CGGGCCAACCTTCATTTCAACGGCCAGGGCAAACCGCTGGATCCCGATGTTCAGGTGCAAGTTCTCCACATCGTGCAAGAGGCGTTGTCGAATGTACGAAAGCACGCACGGGCACAATCCGTCAACGTGACCGTCGATAGTCTTCCGGCCTGGCGTTTTGAAATTTGCGATGATGGAGTCGGTTTCGACATGTCGGACTCCACGGCCGATTCCTCGGCGCATATTGGACAGCAGATCATGAGTGAACGAGCTGCCAATATTGGAGCCACGCTTCATATCGAGTCTGCCCGCGGCCACGGAGCCCGCGTCATATTGGAGCTGCCACAGACCTCGGCGCGCAGCGCAACCCACGATCTTGACACCGATGCCCAATCCGCCCACGCCGACTGAAATTCGCTTGCTTCTGGTTGATGACCATGCCCTGTTCCGACGGGGATTGGCCGCGTTGGTTGCCGAGGACGCGGGGCTGCGCGTTGTGGGCGAGGCGGCCGATGCCGGGCAGGCGCAGCGTCTGGCCGCGCAGCTGCAGCCTGACGTTGTGCTGCTCGACAACCATTTACCGGGTGTGCGGGGAGTGGATGCAGTTGCAGGCTTGCGGCAGGCCGCTCCCGGTGCTCGTGTATTGATGCTCACGGTGAGCGACGACGCAGCGGACCTTGGCGCGGCCTTGCGCGCAGGGGCGAGTGGATATCTCCTCAAGACCTGCGAGGCCAGCGAGCTCATCGGAGCCGTATACCGAGCACACAAGGGCGAAGTAGTAATCGGCGCAGAGATGGCACCGAAAGTGGCTCAGGCATTTTCTTCGCAGGACGCCTTGCCGTCAGCCCAGGGGGCAGAGAACTCCGTGGCGGCCGGACCGCTGAGCCCACGTGAGCGTCAGGTTGCGGCCGCAATTGCCCGCGGTGAGAGCAACAAGCAGATTGCTCGAGAGCTCGACATCGCCGAAACAACCGTCAAGGTGCATGTGCAAAGCATTCTGCGCAAGCTCGATCTGAGCTCGCGCGTGCAAATTGCAGTCTATGCCACCGGCCATGGGATGAGTGACTGAGGGAGCGGGGCGGGGCTTGGCGGGCGGGGCTGTCGAATGCTGCATTCGGCGTACGCCGATCGAACGAGGCGTGCTGGAGCACGCTCGTTCCTTTGGGTTCAACTCCTGGTCTAGGGACGAATGGTTTGCAAGCGCGACAGCGCCTAGATTGGTCGCCGAACACTTCATCGCTGTCGCCGCTTGGGCCGGTTTGTTCAACCGGTTCGGAGCAACAATATCCCGAGGTTCGCCATGCAAACCACTTCATCGCGCGTCGATTCAATCAAAGGCAGCCCGCAACGATCACTGATCGGCGCGACCATCGGATTTTTCATTGGCTTTGGTGCCGTCTCGCTGTTCGGGCCGACTGCGCTGACATTTATCAAGCTCATGCATCTCGACCCGGGTCAAGTCGGCTTGTTGGTGGCCATGCCGATGCTCACCGGTTCGCTCTTGCGCATCCCGTTCGGAGCGTGGGTCGATCGCGATGGTGGTAAGTTGCCTTTCCTGGTTCTGTTGTTTGCCTCAGTCGTCGGCATCGCCGGGTTGTATTGGATGCTGCTCACACTCTACCCGAGCCACCTGACCCAGGCGGATTACCCATGGCTGCTGTTTTTCGGCGCATTGGGCGGATGCGGTATCGCCACGTTTTCCGTCGGGATTGGCCAGGTTTCCTACTGGTTCCCGCAGGCGCAGCAAGGCAAGGCATTGGCCTTCTATGCGGGATTCGGCAATACCTCGCCCGGCTTGGTTGCCATCGTCCTGCCGCTGATCATTGCGTTTGGCGGGCTTTGGGTCGGGTACCTTGTCTCTCTTGTCATCGTACTGAGCGGTATCGCTCTATACACCTTTCTTGGATTCAATGCGCCCTATTTTCAGCGCTTGCGCCGGGGATCAACGCCGGATCAGGCCCGCGAGGCAGCAAAGCTGCAGGGACAGGAGCTTTTTCCGGCAGCAAGTGTCTTGCGCACACTCATGGACTCGGCAGCGAGCTGGCGGACATGGCCGCTTGTGGCCCTGTATTTCACATCCTTCGGTGGATTCCTGGCACTGACCGCATGGCTGCCAACTTTCTGGGGTTCTTTCTATAAGACCCCGCATTGGGTCGCACTCGGATTGACGGCAGGCTTCTCCCTGTTTGCCTCGCTCATTCGCGTGCCGGGGGGCTCCTGGTCAGACCGATTCGGTGGCGAAAAAATCGCGCTCCTGGCCTTTGCCGCCCTTCTCATCGGAGCAGGCGTGATGACCCTCTCGCAAGATTTCTGGCTCACCGTACTTGGTGAAGCGTTCGTGGCAGCAGGAATGGGCGTTGCGAATGCGGCCGTGTTCAAGCTCGTGCCCCACTATGTTCCGCACGCCGTCGGTGGCACGGCGGGATGGGTCGGAGGCCTCGGCGCTTTGGGCGGATTCGTCGTCCCGCCCATACTGGGACACATGGCCCAGACCATGGGATCGATTGGCTACATCCGAGGATATAGCGTGTACATCGGACTTGCTGTGCTGAGCATCGCCTTGACGAGCCTGCTCTACCTCACACGCACCGGCGCTACGTCGCGCGCCCTTCGCGCGCCGCGCCATGAATCCCTGACCTCGTCCTAAGTCGCGTTTCGCAGCTGCGCCTCTTCCCTGGTTCGTCCGCCGCGTCAGTCCGGGGGCCGCCCAGGGCGTTGCTGCGTCAGGTGCTGGTTTGGCATCGAATGCGGTGCTGTTCGCGCGTTGCGACAAAAAAAGCGCGTTGGCCCGTGTCAGCCGCTGAGGCGGGCGGGCGACTGTTCGGGGCGACCGTCGACTTCGATCAAGCCCCGATCGCTCTCTCCCATCGTTCAGTGCCCGGCCCGAGCTCCCTCATCGTGGCGAAGCGGCGAAGCGAGGCTCTGGTGATCGGGGGTTTC
>JAKBCY010000288.1 GCA_021807445.1 Pseudomonadota bacterium | reverse complement strand
TGATCATGCCCCTGTGATCAAGGACGTTTGCCTGAATATTGGCGAAAACGAATTCTGCGTTTTCGTCGGCCCTTCAGGATGTGGCAAATCGACGCTGCTGCGCATGATTGCAGGGCTGGAGACGATCAGCCGCGGCGCCCTGTTCATTAATGGCCAGCCCATGAACGACGTGTCTCCGGCGAAACGCGGTGTGGCCATGGTGTTCCAGAGCTACGCCTTGTTCCCGCACATGAGCGTGTTCGAAAACATGGCGTTTGGACTGCGACTGGCCAAGGTCGACAAGGCGGATATTCAGCGTCGCGTCATGGCCGCGGCACGCATTCTTCAACTCGACTCCCTGCTGGACCGAATGCCCAAGGCGCTGTCCGGCGGACAGCGGCAGCGGGTGGCCATCGGTCGCGCGATTGTTCGTGAACCTGGAGTGTTCCTGTTCGACGAGCCGCTGTCCAATCTGGATGCGGCTCTGCGGGTTCAAACGCGCTTCGAGATCGCCAAATTGCACCGCGACTTCGGGCGCGCGAGCGCCATCTACGTGACGCACGATCAAGTCGAGGCCATGACCCTCGCGGATCGGATCGTCCTTCTCAACTCGGATGCGGCAGAGAGCTGCAGCGTGGCCCAATGCGGCACGCCGCTCGAGTTGTATCACCACCCGCGCAATCGGTTTGTCGCGAGTTTCATCGGCTCGCCCAAGATGAATTTCGCAGCCGCAACGCTACTCGATGCGTCCTCAGAGCGCGCCACGTTGCAACTGCGCACCGGGGAACGTCTCGAGGCCAACATTGATGCGCGGGGGCACAGCCAAGGAACGGCGCTCACGATCGGCATTCGCCCCGAGGACGCCGAGATCGGAGGCGAGGGCTCGCGTTTGCACCGTGACGTGCGTTGGCAGGAGCGCCTTGGAGAAGCCACCTATTTCTACGTCGACGCCGGGGAAGGTCGCGACAACTGGGTGATCAAGGCACCAGGCCACTTCAGCGCACGCCCCGGAGAGCGGCTTGGCATTTCCATTCCGCGGGACCGTGTTCATGTCTTTGACGAGTCGGGCAAGGCCTTGCTCAGGATCTTCGCTCATGGCGCGCCATCGGCGATGCCGGCGACCCAACTCGCCTAACGCCTACGGGGACATCATGAAACTCGGAGTCTGCTACTACCCCGAACAATGGCCGGAACAGTTCTGGGCGCAGGATGCACGCGAAATGCGGGAACTCGGTCTGCGGATGGTGCGGATCGGTGAGTTCGCCTGGAGCCGCATCGAACCCGAGCCCGGGCGCCTGGAATGGGATTGGCTGGATCGTGTTTTTGCCATTCTGCATGCCGAGAAGCTGCACATCGTTCTGGGCACGCCCACCGCGACTCCCCCGAAATGGTTGGTGGACCGGTACCCGGACATGCTCGCGCATGACGAACATGGGCGGCCACGGGGTTTTGGCTCGCGCCGGCACTACTGTTTTTCAAGCCCTGCGTACCGTGCGCAAGCCGCGCGCATCACCGAATTGCTGGCGCAGCGCTATGGCCAACACCCCGCGTTGAGCGCCTGGCAAACCGATAACGAGTATGGCTGCCACGGCACCGTCCTCAGCTACTCGCCAGCCGCGCGCACCGCATTTCGCCGCTGGCTGCGCCTGCGTTATGTCACGATCCAGGCTTTGAACGAGGCTTGGGGAAATGTGTTCTGGAGTCAGGAATATAACGATTTTGAACAAATCGATCCCCCTGTGGGAACGGTGACCGAGGCCAATCCGACGCATCGTCTTGATTATCAAAGATTCGCCTCGGATGAGGTCATCAGCTTTAATCGAATCCAAGTTGAAATTTTGCGCAACAAGTCGCCTGGTCGCGATATTTTGCATAATTTCATGGGATTTTTTACGGGCTTCGACCACCATCGATTATCCAAGGATCTCGATGTCGCCGCCTGGGACAGCTATCCACTCGGCGCGACGCAAAATTTCTTTTTGAACGAGAAAGAAAAGCAATTGTGGGCGGAAACGGGCCATCCTGACGTCTCGGCCTTCCACCATGATCTCTATCGCGGGATGTGCGGTGGCCGGTGGTGGGTGATGGAACAACAGCCAGGGCCGGTGAACTGGGCGCATTGGAATCCCGCGCCGGCAGAGGGCATGGTGCGGCTCTGGACCTGGCAGGCATTTGCGCATGGTGCTGAAGTGGTCAGCTATTTTCGATGGCGGCAGGCGCCTTTCGCGCAAGAGCAGATGCATGCAGGGTTGCAAAGACCCGATCGAATCGTTGATCAAGGCGGGCTGGAAGCCCGGCAGGTGGATGAAGACCTCCGAGGACTGGGGCCGCATGTCTTTGCCGGAAATCCAAAGCATCATGCGGATGTCGCGCTTGTTTTTGATTATCAAAGTATTTGGATGAGCGCCATTCAACCGCAAGGTGCTGATTTCAATGCAGTGGAGCTTTGCTTTCGAGCCTACAGCGCTTTGCGCCACATCGGTTTGAATGTCGACGTTGTATCGCCCGAGTCCGATTTCACGCATTACTCCATGATCGTTTTGCCCGTGCAAATGCGCAATGACGAAGCGTTGGCGGCAAAGCTGCAGTCAACGGGCGCAAGGCTGGTTTTCGGCCCACGCTCCGGCTCCAAGAGCGAAGATTTTCATATTCCTTCGCAGTTGCCGCCTGGTGCGTTCAACGTACTCACCGGAGTGCGCGTCACACGCGTGTCATCGTGGCCACCGGGCATAACCTGGGCGATCTCGCTGGGTGGCCGGCTGGTCGCTGCCAACCGCTGGAGAGAAGACATCGAGTGCGACGCCGATGATGTCGTCGGCCGTTTTCAGGACGGCAAGCCGGCGATTGTGGAAAAGGGCCGCTGCTTGTACGTCGCTGCTTGGCTGGAGAGTGAGGGCTGGATGCATGTGCTGCTGGATGCCAGCCGAAAGGCTGGTCTCGACCCCCAC
>JAKBCY010000287.1 GCA_021807445.1 Pseudomonadota bacterium | reverse complement strand
ACGACGCTAGCACACAACCTCTTCAATACAGACCTGCGCGCACCGACGACGGTACCTGCACCGATCTCGACCCCCGGCGCCACGAACACGTCCGTAGCCAGCCAGGACTGCGCTCCCACCACCACGGGCTTGGCGAAAATATCGAAGGTCTCGCGCGTGTAATCGTGGCTTCCGGTACAGAGATAGCAGCGCTGCGAGACGACCGCATGCGCACCGATGATGATCTCGCCCAGGGTGTACAGGTCCACGTCATCGCCAATCCAGGCGTAATCGCCGATCGTGAGCTTCCACGGATACGTGATGCGAACGCTCGGGCGGATGACCGCTCCGCACCCGATGCGCGCGCCGAACCGGCGCAGCAGCCAGCGCCGCCAGCCATAGAGCACCTGCGGCGAAGGGCGGAACAGGAGCGCCTGCGCCAGCCACCATAGCTGTACGTACCACCCCCTGGCGGCCGCGGAATCCAGGCGGCATCCGGAAGCGGTCCAGCTGCTGCCACGCCGGCCCATTCACGCCTGAGCTCCGCTTTGGTGTCGGGCGATGACCCGTTCGTACTCGGCGGTGAGTTGTTTGGCTACGACGTCCCATGTCCACTTGCGTTGCACCAACTCACGCCCTGCGACACCCATGGCCGCTCGACGTGGCGCGTCGGCCAGCAACAAGCCAATAGCCTCGGCGACTTCATCGGCATCGCAGTGCGTAACCAGCCCGGCGCCGGCCTCCCTCACCTCGCCGTGGATGTTCACCTGGTCGGATATGACCACCGGCGTGCCACAGGCCAGCGACTCCGCGACGACCATGCCGAAATTTTCGGTATACGAAGGCAGCGCAAACACATCCGCATCGACATAGGCCTGGAGCACTGCCTCCCCCTGGAGATGTTCCACGAATCGGACACATGCCTGCAGGCCATGCTCAGTGACCCACGCACGGACCTTGGCTCCGTAGCCCTCATTGTCCGGCCCCACGACGGCCAGCACGGCATCCGGATGATGCGCGTGCACCTTAGCGAACGCAGGCACCAGCAGATCCAGACCCTTCTTGAAGTTGAGGCGACTGAGGAACAGCACGAGCGGCACATCGCCGATACCGAGTTGTACGCGAAACGCGCCGGGCGTCGGCAGGTTGGCGAAGCGTGCCCACTCTAGCCCGTTGGGCACCACAAACGACGGCGCACGCAAATTCAGGAATGCCGCACGCTTGCGCTCGTCCTCGCTGGTGTAGTGGATGGCGGATGCGCCATGGAGGTTGGGCAGGTCGAACCAGCGCTCCCACAAACGCTTCAAAAGAAGGCTGCGCGAGCTTTGCCGATACAGGAACGGATCGAGATTGCCGTGCGGACGCATGATAAGCGGTACGCCGCGCCGACGCGCCAGCCAAGCCGCATAACTTGGCGGGAAGCGGTACAGGCCATGCACATGCACCAGATCGAACTCGACGATGTGCGCGCGCAACCAGCGTCGCATGTCGAGGGACAGCACTGGTCCAGACCACTCACAGGCGAAGACCTGCAAGTTCACTTCCTGGATCAGCATCTGTCGCAGAAACCCGGAATTCAACACGCGACTGCTGGGGTTGTCACGATCGCTGGTGCACACCGCAACCTGCAGCCCCGCAGTCACTTGCTCAGCCGTGAGCGCACGCACAACCGAGGTCGGCCCTCCGGACGCGGGCGGGATCGCGGTGATGACGTGCAGCACCCGCATCAGCTCGTCTCGCTGCGTTGCGATGATGTCTTGAGCGTGGTCGGATCGATTTGCAAGCGGTCTTGGATTGCTGCCTGAAGCGTCAGGCCTTGGGTGCGCATCGCACGTTCCACTTCCATCACCTTGGCATCTACCAAGAGCCGATAACACAGCCCCTGAAGCGTGTGGTAAATCAGTCCTCGCGCTCCATCAAGAAAACCAAGCTGAAAGACTATCCGGTAGATCCAAAAGACAAAGGGCCGAATGGCTAAGGGCAGACGCGCATAAATGTGCAATTTGAGCCAACGCTTTAACGCAGCCTGACCTTTTAATGCTGCGGTTCCGGGATTCCCGGTGCCTGCTCGCAGTAGCAGTAGGTCTACCGCTTCGCGGTTGGCGTAGCGATTGTGCTTGTCAGCCCACCACGTGAGTGTGTTGAGGTTGTGGTCCACGATCCGGCCTGGCAACTGCCGGACCTTGCCGCCGTTTACTGCCAAATGCTCATCCATCCAGCGTTCTTCGCAGCGCGCCTCCCCGCGGCGCCAGATTCGCAGAAGCCACGGCGCCATCCCGCCGTGCTCTATGCGTTTGCCGAGGAACGTCGTGGGGCGCTGAACCACGAAGCCGCCTACCTCCGCGCCCGCCTTCCGCAAAGCCACTGGCAAAGCTGTACGCAACGCTCCATCAAGATATTCGTCGGCATCCAGCCGCATCACCCAATCGGTTTCAATGAGGGCATGATCGAGGGCCCAGTTCAACTGCATTCCATGATTGATGAACACATGCTCCAGCACGTCGGCACCCAAGGAACGAGCAACGGGTACGGTGTCGTCCGTCGAACCTGAATCCACCACGACCACCCGTTGCGCCAGCCCCCGCACGCACTCGATGCAGCGGCGGATGTGCACGTGCTCGTTTAAGGTAAGAATGATGACTGTCAGCGAGGCTTGCTCGCTGCCGTGGACTGCGGGATCGAGTTGATCGCCAAGCATCAACCTCTCACTCCTTGACCGCCACAACCACCATGCTCTTCCACAAGTAAGGCAGCCGCCCTACCCCGCTGAATGACACAACGCAGAACCCAGCCTCGTTGAGCAACCGGGTGACTGTGCGACGACTGAACAACTTGATGTGGCCACCGTCCCACAGTGGGTCGGCGTGTCGGTCCCAGCCGCCGATGACCGAGATCGCCAGGTTTTTCAGGTAGCCGTGGTATGGCGTCGTCATCAGGAGATGCCCCCCCCTGCGCAGCACGGTATG
>JAKBCY010000286.1 GCA_021807445.1 Pseudomonadota bacterium | reverse complement strand
TTTTCATGCAGCTCGCTCACCAGCTCACTATGCGCCCGCAGGATTTTCGCGTCGGCCAGCACATGGCATTTGAGGTCGCCAGACCCACGGGCACCACCACCTGGGACTTCATCATCGCCGGGCAAGCCTTGGTGCGCACGCACGTTGGCACGCTGCTCTGCTGGCACCTCATCCACCCCGGCGACGCGGCTGGACTGGGCGCCGAAGTCTGGCTCGCGCCGGCATTGCAAAATCTGCCTGTTCAGATTCGCCTGCAACAGTCCGCCGAGAATTTCCTTTTATTTACGCTTCGCCAAGCGTTGCAGGAGTAACGCTTGGCGCCGTCAGGCGCTATTCACCAGGCTCCCCGAGAAGCCCCGTCCCTCCCCGGCCTGAAGAGACTGTCGCAAAACCGCTTTGGTGGGTTAGCGACCGAAGGCGAAGCTCGTCGGGGAGTCTGGTGAAAAAATCAATGGCACGCCGCTTCATTCTCTGACAAATGGTCGGGCCGTGCGCCTGTGCACCGATGTGGAGTGCCGTGCGTTGAATGATCAAGGGGGTCAGGATTCCCGCCCGAGTTCACCGCCGGGCTTGATTCTTGCTAGCTTGCCCATATCTTTTGTCCAACACTGAAAGTGAGTTTTCGTTGGCGGCTCGGCCGACCACGGCCAAAACCATTGCAGCATCACAATACACCGAAAGCGAGACTAGCCATGCAAACCATGATCTACGATTCCGATGCATTTTGCGTATTCCAGCTCGACTGGGCCGATCGCGTCATGGAAAGTCATGGCGTGGCAAACGAAGCGGAGCGGCATGGCGGCTTTGAAATCGTCGACAAATTCGCCCGCAAGGAAATCTTTATCGAAGGCTCCGTCGCCGACGGTTTCCGTCAGCGCGTGCAAAATCTCATGGCCAACTCGCCAACGACCGATGACATCGATGAGTTTCTTGATGGCTTTTCGGCCCTGTCGCGGCAGAACCTGCATGCTCACTGAGGTGCTTCGGGGTACCGGCGCGCGTTTCTGAGGCCGGCGTTCTTGGCTACTGGGACGGTTGTGGTGCCCGCACGTACGGTCGTGCGTGGGTTTCCCCTGCCAGAACCAGGCACAGCAGCGCTACGGCCACCCATATCATCAACACACCAAATGCCATTTGGAACGCATGCAGCCCGTACTGCCGCACCCCAGCAAGGCTGCGCCCCGTCCACAAGGCGTCCAGCACCCAGCCCAAGAGGGGCAGCTGAATCAGAGCCCCCACCATGACGCCCGTGTTGTGAACCCCTGTGGCGGTGCCCGCAAGGTCCTGCGGAACCGACTCCTTCGCCCAAGCGAAGCCAACGACCATCGACCCGGCGCCCACGGCGCTCGCAAACAAGACTGGCAAGAGTAGGCCGCTCGGCGCCTGTGGCCATAGGGCGAGCAGCGCAAATCCGGCCAGCGTCAGCGCTCCCCCGATCACGTACGGCGGCTTACGCCGGCGCAGCCGGTCCGACAATCGGCCCCAAGCAACAGCCCCCCCGGAGAATCCAATGAGCATCGCGGCGATGACCCAAGAAGCGCGCTCGCCGCTCATGCCCCGGTGCTGCTCCAGAAACGGCGCACCCCAAAGCGTTGTGAAGGTCAGAAAAGCGCCGCATATACCGCTCGGAGCCACGAACAGCAGCGCCGTGTTGCGCCAATGCCAGACCGCGCGCAAGCCTCGCAGCACCTCACGCGCCGAGGTTGGAGCGTGCGGCGGCAGCCAGTCGCGGTATCCGCGCTCGCCCGGCGAGTTGCATATGACCCGCCATGCGGCCAGCGCGAGCAGGAGGCAAGCCGCCGCCACGCCCGCCAGCGCCCAACGCCAGCCCAACAAACGACTCATTGCCAGCAAGGGAGCCTGCGCCAGCACCGCGCCGAGCGTTCCAGCCGATAGCGACAGCCCAGACATGGTGCCGAATACCCGGGGAGCAAACCAGCGCGCGGAAATTTCCAGCAGTGACACCCACGCCACGCCGTGGCCCAAGCCGATCATGCCACGGGCCACGAGCGCCACCGCGTAGTTCGGCGCGGCGGCGAAGAGCAAAGTCCCCAGCCCTGTCAGCAGGGTGCCAAACACGATGAGCGCCTTCGGGCCCCACCGATCGTTGGCAATCCCAGTAGGAATCTGCGATGCCGCATAGAAGTAAAAATAGAACGAGGCGAGGTTGCCAAGCTGCGCGGCGTTGAGATGGAAGTCACGCATGAGCGGCCCGTTCAGCACGCCAGGGGTCACCCGCAGGAAAAATCCCGCCATGTATGCCGCCGCCGCGAGCGCCCACATGCCCAACGCAATGCGCAGCGGGGGATGATCGGGGAGCGGAGTGAAGTCGGCCATGAATGAGAGATCGACCCGAACTCTAGCAGCGGTTGCCAATACGCGCTGCAGACGCCGGAAGTTGCCACGCACTGCAAAAAACCTTGCCCTGCGTCAAAACAAGTTCAAGAACATCTCCATAGACTTGTCCGCATGAATCTTGCAGTCCAGAGCCCGATCTCCCTACGCCCCGAGCCCAGTGCCCTGCGCGCCCAGCAATTACACGGTAATTCGGGCGCCTTGGCGGTGCGCGTGCTCAAGGCCATGGCGCACCGCGAGCGTTTGTGTATCCTTTGCTTGCTCATCGATGGGCCAATGTGTGTGCGCGATCTTGAGCGCGCCGTTGGCATGCGTCAGGCCGCGTTGTCGCAGCAACTCTCGCGCCTGCGCGCCGAGGGCATCGTTGATGCCGATCGGCATGGTCGCTTCGTGCACTACCGCATCAAGACACCGCAGGTCATGGCCGTCGTGCGTGCGCTATGCGGGGAACTCACGCCATAGCGCAGGCCGCCGCCGTGGGTATGCAAGCTGGACACTCTTTGCGCCCATCTCACGACGCTTGAGTTGAGTGGCATGCTCCGCCTATGAACTCTCCCGCCGCTCAACGCATGGCGTTGTAGCGGGGGTTTCGC
>JAKBCY010000058.1 GCA_021807445.1 Pseudomonadota bacterium | reverse complement strand
GCCGTTGTCGCCGTGCAGGACGGGCCTGGTGGTGCGTGCAGCGATGCCCTCGGCCAGCGCCGTGCGGCGCACCAGGTGGGCGGCGTGATCGGCGTCGTCGCGGTCGTGGACCTCCAAGCCGATGACCTTGCGGCTGTACAGGTCGAGGATCAGGTACAGGTGGTACCAACGCCCCGTGACGTCGGCGGGCAGGTCGGTCATGTTCCAGCACCAGACCTCGCCCGGCGCCGTGGCGACGTGCGTGCTCGGCGGGCGCACCTTGGTGGGCGCCCGAGCGCGGCCACGATGTGCGTTCTGTCCATGCGCACGCAGGATGCGCGAGAAGGTCGACTCGCTGGCGATGTCGCGCCCCTCGTCGGCCAGCATCGGCACGATGCGCGCCGGCGGCATGTCGGCGAACCGGGGTTCGTTGGCGACCTCCAGGACTTGCGCGCGCTCGGCCTGGCTCAGCGCATGCGCGGGCTTCGCACGAGCGGCCAACGGGCGGCCGTCGCCGCGCTGCAGACCGTCGCTGGCTTGCCAGCGCTGCAGGGTGCGCTCATCGATGCCGGCGACCTCGCAGGCGCGATGCAGTCGGGCCCCGGCGGCGTGGGCTTGCAGGATCCCTTGGGCCATTGTTCGGCGATCTTCAAGTCCGATCATTCGTCCTCGCCCTCGTCCTTCCTGTCGAAGATCGCCGAGAGTTTTTTGAGAGCACCAGCAGTGCCGCCGCCTCGGACAGGGCCTTGTCCTTGCGCCGCAGCTCGCGCTCCTTGATGCGCCGGCGCTCCTCCTTGGCCGATTTCGGCGTGCCGACCTTGCCCGGCGAGGCCAGCGCCTGCGTGGCCGCCACCTTCCAGTTCTCCAGCTCCTGCGGGTACACGCCGTGCTCGCGGCACCAGGCGCTCCTGGCGGCTTCGTCCATGGCCGCAGTCGTCAGCACCGCCTCCAGACGGGCCGCCGCTGTCCATGCCGGGGCTCGCCCCGGCATGGACAGCGCATCGCTGCGCCAGCGCTCAAGCGTGGCAACACTCACGCCAATCTCCCGCGACACCGCGTCCACCGACGCGCTCTCCGGCGGCAGCAACCGCGCCACCGCTCTGTCCTTGAATTCTTGTCCGTACCTGGCCATTCAGCTCTTCCATCAGCGCCCCCAGTTCGAAGGTTCTATCGAGGCGGCAACTATTCTGCCGCGGGGGGGAACGTTCCGAAGTCCCGCCCATGGAGAACACGGTCAGTCACGGCGCTAGACACAGCACCACGCTCGAGTCGCCGAAGTGGGAAACCGCCGTGACAACGCCATGCATTGAGCGGCAGGAGAGTTTATTGGAGCGCGGCCGATTGGTCAGGCTGTCGCGTTTCGCCCATTTAGCCATCTTGCACCCGGCAAACGGCACCAAGGTAGTGCCGCTCGGACATTTTTCTGAGCCATTCAGTGTGCAAATTCGGAGCGTTGCATCCTCACCAACGTTTCGAGCACGCGCATCTCCTCGTCGGTGAGGTGCATGGCCGCCGCAACCCAATCATCCACGACTTTGGCTAGCTCTTCGTAGTTCAGCGGCATCATTCTGTGTTTTGCCTGTTGAAGTGCGTGCCGCGCTTTACGTCTCTTGCCATGTTCCGCGATGAAATCGCGCGTCGCCCGCTCACCACTGCCTCGAGCGCAGACGTGTTCCACAATTCCCATCTCGTAAAGTTCCACCGCGGAATAGATGCGGCCGTTGCGCATCATTTTTTCGGCTTCGTTGAGACCGACCCGTCGCGCTAAAAGACTCATCCCGCCCGTGCAGGGGAAAAGTCCGAAGAGTATCTCCGGTAAGCCGAATTCCGATTGTTCTTCAGCAATAATGTAATCTGCGGATAAGGCGGTTTCAAATCCGCCGCCCAAAGCGCGCCCTTGGACAAGTGCGATGGTTGTGGATTTATTTGTAATATTTGTCGCCCATCGATACATCATGTCAAGGCACTGCATGGAATAACTGCGCAGTGATTGAAAATCGCCGCCTTGGATGCATTCGAGAAAATGCTTGAGATCCCCGCCAACACTGAAGTACGTTGGATGGCCGGATTGAAGGATCGCATAATGCACGGGCTGCTCTTGCAACCCGTCGCTCCAGACACACCCGTTATCGTTAACCCAATCAATCAGGTTTTGCAACGATTGCAATAACAACGTCGAGAAGTTCTGTGGCTGACCTTTCTGGCGGGCCATGTTGATCCACAATACGCGTAGTGCGCTGTCGTATCTTGTCTCCACGAGGGGCCGGGAAAACGCAAGAACCTTGGCCTCGGGACGGTACATCGTGTTGTTGTTCACGCGCAATCCTCATTTGATCGTATGACCAAGGCGACATTGGTCCCGCCAAACCCCGCGGACAAACTCATCGCGTGTCGGACGGGCCGGTCGCGGATGACTTCGGTGACATGCTGAATGCCCTTGCATTCCGGGTCAATATCGTCAAGGTGTGCTGTGGCAGGGATGAAGGAATGCCGTGCAGCCAGAATGCACACCAGCAGTTCCATGGCGCTTGCTGCACCAAGCATATGGGCGTGGAGAGCTTTCGTCGAACTGACTGGAACCTTGCTAACAGCCTGACCAAGAAACTCCTTGAGGGCCGCGACCTCGACCGGGTCGCCGCCGCGCGTGGCAGTTGCGTGCGCATTGATGTAATCAAGTTGCGATGCCTCGATGCCAGCGGCTCGCAAGGCTGAGCGCATCGATGCGACCTGGCCACGCTGGTGTGGCGAGCCAATATGATGAGCGTCCGACGCGATTCCAAAACCGGCGATGAATGCGTGAATCGTGGCTCCTCGGCGTTCGGCGTGTTCGCGTGACTCCAGCACGTAGAAAACACTTCCCTCGCCGAGTACCAAGCCGGTGCGTTGACGCGAAAATGGTTTGCAGCTTCGCGAGGGGTCTTCGTCAACATCTGCGATGGCGCGCAGCCCATCCCAGGTTCTGAGAAAGATGGAAGCCAGCGTTGTTTCAGCTCCGCCAGCGATGGCGATGTCAATTTCGCCCGTTTGAATATGCCGGCAGGCATCAGCGATCGCCGCTCCCGAAGAGGAGCAGGCAGACGTATGGGTTGCCGTTGGTCCTAGGACTTGATGGCGGATGGATATTTGCGCCGTGGCGGCATTCGGCATCGACGCCATTAGTACATATGGCTTGGCAGGCTTCATGGTGTCTTCCATGAATTGCTGAATTGCCTCCCATTCCGTGGTAACGCCGCCACGCCCCGTTCCGAAAAAGACCCCGGAGCGCTCTCCAAATGCGGAAAAATTGGCAATTCCGGCGTTTTCTGTGGCCTGTCGAGCCGCAAGAAGCGCCATCTGTGTAATACGATCGAGCAAAGGTAGCTCGATTCTGGTGAAGTGCTCCGAGAACTGCGCGTCAACCAGACCCACAGGAAATGTTCTTGGCAACTCCGGGGGGGCGATCATGCGGATCCCTGATCTCGATGCGAGGAGACTTTCCAGGACAGATGATTCGTTCATCCCAATCGGCGAAATAACGCCAATACCTGTGATTGCAATCTCATTCATATGATGCGGAAATTTCCAAGATGCGCCCGGATGTCATTTTGCCACGCTGATAAATGCGGTGCGCTTTCACGTGCAAACTTTTCATCCTTGTGCAAGCGATGGGGTGGAAGCGTTCTCCTAAACCGCCGTAGGGCTAGACAAGAGGACGTTGCGAATCCAGTCAATCGCGCGATAGAGCCGCACCAACGGTTCATCCGACCGCGCGTTTCCAGTCCCTTGGCATTTGCCTCGATGCGTCACCTGGGACCTTACCATGCCTGACAGGCTTTCTTCAACCGCCGATGCGGCATTTCTGAAAAGACGGGCACGACTGCGTACCCACGCATTTGGACACCGACAGTGCAGGCGCACGGAAAGTGGAAACCATGATATGCGGGGTGGATATTCTATCCGGCGCGCATGTCTTGAGAACTCGACTGATATGCCGTTGCAGACGAATATCTGGAAAGCGCTTGCCGCGACGGCGGGTGGTCTCGGATGAAGGCACGAGCGCACGCGGCTTCATTGTCCGACCGCGCTCCGGCAGCGCATGAGCGGCCACGCTCATCGTGGAGCGATCAAGGGCCGCGGGTGACTCACGATTCACGGCCGAATTTTCTTAATTGCGCTGGACGGACCTCAGCACTGATGCTCGATAGCTGGGCAAGCCTGATCAAGATGGCATTCGTGCCAGAACTGCAGTGGAGATGTGCGCCATGCAACTCATTACCTGGCGCTCCGAGGAGCCAATAATCATGAGCAATCCCGCTATTTTTGACATTGCGCTGGCATTAAAAAAGCAGGCCAAACTGCGTTTGTGGCTCGTCTCTGCGCTCGTCACGACGGGGATGCTCTTGATTCCCTTTATCGGAAGGCCATCGCCCGCAATTTTCATGATGGCGGCATTACATATCATTTATGCCTTGCTCGTTTACGTGACGATCAATCGAGCGAAAAGTGACTTTTCAAAATCACCTGTCGTGATCACAGCAGTCACCGATGCATTCATGCTCACGGTATGGATCATTCTGTTGGGGAAATTTGGGGCATTGATGACCCCACTATACAATTTTGCAACGATCGGCTATGGCATGCGAAGTGGAAGCCGAAGGCTTCTGCAAATTTCCCAAGCGGCGTCCTTTCTTGGTCTCGCCACTCTTCCTTTTGTGGCGCCGTACTGGCACAGCAATCCGATTGCTTGGGCTTCCTGCCTGATTGGCGTGCTCATCATTCCTTGGTATGCGGGAGGGCTCACGGATCGACTCCATCTCGCTATTGAGTTCGCAGAAAGTGAAAGTAAAGCGAAGACGAATTTGCTGGCAAGGGTGAGCCACGAGTTGCGCACACCGCTCGGAGGGATTTCAAACGCAGCCGAATTGATCAAGCGGGAGGCCTCGACCAAGCGGCCACGCCATCTTGCCGACACAATTCTCGCATTGAGCTCACATCTCTTAGCCGATATCAATGATCTGCTCGACCAAAGCAAGCTATCCCTTGGAAAGTTGCAGTTATCAAGTGACCCAGTTGATTTATCGCAGGAAATCGATTTGGTTCGGGCCGCGATTGAATCCAATGCCCAGAAAAAAGGAATATCTTTTTCCGCTGTGCTGGACCCACAAATCGTCGATCGTGTCGTCGTGGACGCGCGTTGGCTTGCCCGTGTATTAATCAATCTCTTAGGTAATGCAGTTAAATTCACAGAAGTTGGTGAGGTGTCTTTAAATATTTCATTGGTGCAAAAATCAGGCGCTGAATATATTTTGCGATTTACTGTCAAAGACACTGGTGTTGGAATCCCAAGGAGCAGTCAAAGGGAGATATTTGACCCATTTGTTCAGGTCACGCCGAGAAGCTCATTCTCGATGGGGGGCGCCGGGCTGGGATTGGCAATCAGCAAGCAGATTGTCGAGCTGATGGGGGGTACCTTGCGCGTGAGCTCTGAAGCGGGGATGGGCAGCATATTCTGGTTTGATCTGCGCATGCCGCGTGCGGGCCTAGGTCCTACTGCGCAAGCGGCTCCAGTGGGAAGTGACGCTGTGCCCTTTCCAGATCCAAAAATGGTTCGGCAGCGCAAGATTCTGGTGGTTGATGATAATGCGACAAATCGCTACCTTCTGCAGGAACTTCTTCGCGCGGAGGGGTATGCCGTTTTAGCGGCTTCAAATGGAGATCAAGCGCTTCAGCTCCTCGCTGGAGATAATAAATTCGATCTTCTTCTTTTGGATTATAATTTAGGCGAAATCGACGGTGGCCAAGTACTGAAAACGTACCGATTTAGTTGCATAAACCCGGTTCCTGCATATTTTCTTACCGCAGACGCCACGGAGGTCACGGCGTTCAAGCTGAAAAATTCGGGAGCACTCGGGGTTTTGACAAAGCCGGTCACATCCCAGGAATTACGAGCAGCGGTTGATCATGCGTGTGCGAGTTCAAATTCGGCGCAAGGCAAAATTGAGGTGGCTGACGGAGCCGCTGCCATACAGCAGCCGTCGTCTCGGGTTGTGAGGCCATTACGGCCAATCCCGGTTGTTTATGTCGATATGGACGTCATCGAAAGATTAAAAAATATCGGCACGCGGAATGGATTTATTGTTGAATTGCTGGAGAGCGCCAATAAGGATATTACAAAAAATACGATGAAAATTGTCGACGCACTGTCAGCGAAAGACTTTAAAGCATCCCGTGATGCCAGCCATGCGTTGAAGGGCATTTGCTTGGAAACGGGTGCTATTCGACTGATGAATATTGCGCAGGCTGTCATGCGTGCAGAAGATGCTTACCTCTTGGAGCAAAAGGGTAAGCTGATTGCGGACTTGCGTGACGCCAGCAGAAACACGATTGAAACGTTGCGCGACGTGATCGCGGAGACGTTAGACCGTGCGTCAGGATTCTGAAGGTGGATGGGCGGTGCCCTGAGCCCTTCGCAAATGGAAGTGTTCATGCTGTCGGGATGCCGCGGCAGTGGCGGGTAGAGAATTGGGGGCGCTTGGCCCCTGCGGACGACCTGCAGGTAAAGGTGGTATCGCTGTTGACGTGCAGGCATTTGGGCGGTGCAGCGGATAATGGGGCAAAGTCGTTCGGCGCGCAGGCGCGAGGGAGTCTTTGCGATCGTTTATCGGTTGCCGATCGTCGGGCGCCTCGCGTAACGGAGGGTGCGCCCTGCCTGCGGACACACGCTTGACAATGTTTGCGTGAAACACCCCATGGGATGACGTTCACTTCGCCGCGCAATGGCGGTGGCGCCGTTCAATCGATAGATGCACACGAAGCAATGATGCGCGAACCCCGAAAATCCGAGCAGCGGGCTTGCTCAAGGGCCCTGCATGCAGCGTGAACCCATCGACGACCTGCACGCCTTGCGATTGGACACCGTCGCGCGACTGCTTGTGCAAAGTGGTGCGCGGAGCGTGCTTGATCTCGGCTGCGGCCGTGGGGAGTTGCTGACTCGGCTGGTTTCGGAGTCCTGCTTTACGCGTGTGATCGGGATTGATATCGACCCTGACGCACTGCTCGAGGCCCGCATGGCGCTTGGGATCGGGCTGCCAGATCCTTCTGCGCGGTTGCAGGTGCGCTATGGTTCATTTGAGGAGGCCGATGCCGAGCTTCGCGGGTTCGATGCGGCGGCGTTGGTGGAGACGATTGAACACATTGACCCTGCGCGTCTGGGGCACGTGGAGCGCGCGGTATTCGGCGATCTGCGCCCGCGCCTAGTGCTCGTGACAACCCCCAACCAGGACTACAACGTGCTGCACGGAATGCCACCAGGCACAAAGCGCCATGCGGGCCATCGTTTTGAATGGGGCCGGGCGCGCTTTGCGCAGTGGGCTAGGCGCGTAGCCGCCCAGAACGGCTATGTAGTATCCCTTGATGCCATCGGCCCGCCGGACGCCATTTGGGGAAGTTCGACCCAGATGGCGCGGTTCGATAGGGATGCACCGGCAGCGCATCGCTGAACGCCCAGGGCGCCGGATCAGGCGCGCGCGTGCTTGCCGCGCAATTGCACCGTGAGGAGCGGACGAGGCATCGGCTTGGGTGGCCGCCAGGGCTGCGACTGCACCCTAACCGAGGCGCGTTTAGTCGTCATGAACGACCTTTGTCGAGAAGGAGGAGACGTTGACCGTCGCTGCGCTCGGGCTCAGCACTCAATGATGTTGACGGCCAGTCCTCCTCGGGAAGTCTCCTTGTATTTGCTTTGCATATCAAAGCCTGTGTCGCGCATGGTCTTGATGACCTTATCGAGCGATACGTAGTGGCGTCCGTCGCCGCGCAGCGCCATGCGCGCTGAGTTTATAGCCTGCACTGCACCCATGGCGTTGCGTTCAATGCATGGGATCTGCACCAACCCGCCCACCGGGTCGCAGGTCAGCCCCAAATGGTGTTCCATGCCGATTTCCGCCGCATTCTCCACCTGCTGAGGACTGCCGCCGAGGACGGCGCACAGGGCACCAGCGGCCATGCTGCAGGCGACACCCACCTCACCTTGGCAGCCAACTTCTGCGCCGGATATTGAGGCATTCTCCTTGTAAAGGAGGCCGATCGCGCCTGCGGTAAGCAGGAAGTCGATCACGCCTTGCTCATCGGCGCTAGGGGTCATACGTTCGTAATAATGGAGAACAGCGGGGACGATGCCGGCGGCGCCGTTGGTTGGTGCCGTGACCACGCGGCCCCCGGCGGCGTTCTCCTCATTCACTGCAAGCGCCCACAAATTGACCCAGTCAAGCGCACGCAAGGGGTCGATGGGGCTTGTCACAGCCTTGCCTTGCAGCGCGCGGTAGAGGTCCGGGGCGCGGCGTTTGACTGTGAATCCGCCGGGCAGCACACCATCGGTTCGACACCCGCGCGCCGTGCAGGCCCGCATCGCATCCCAAATTCGTAATAACCCGCTGTCGATCTCGCTATCGTTGCGCCAATGTCGTTCGTTGATGCGCATGACATCTGCAATGTTGCACCGCAATCGCGCTGCCGTATCGAGCAATGCGGCGCCACTGTCAAATGGCAAGGGCAGCAGCGAGGTGTCCGGCGCAATGCTGGCATGGCGCGAGTTATCAGCCAAGGACTCATCGTTGAGCACGAAACCACCGCCGACCGAATAATAGGTGCGCTCACTGAGTAGTCGACCCGCTGAATCAAGCGCGGAAAACCGCATTCCATTGGGGTGCAGCGGTAGCGGCTTTCCACGCTGGAACAAAAGGTCGCCTTGTGTATTAAAGGTGACCTCGTGCGTTCCGAGCAACGCCAAGCGCGAGTTTTGGCGAACACTTTCAATTCGCCCGGGAATTTTCTCGATATCGACCGTTTGTGGGTCCTCGCCCATCAACCCCAGAATGACTGCTTTGTCGCTGCCATGCCCCTTACCTGTAGCGGCCAGCGAGCCATAGAGGCGGCATTGCACCCGCGCCGTGGCCCCCAACAGACCCTGCTGCTGCAATGACGATGCAAACAGGCGCGCAGCGCGCATTGGTCCAACCGTGTGCGAACTCGACGGCCCAATGCCGATCTTGAACAGATCGAATACCGAAACGGCCATGATGAATCCTGGAGAGGAATGGAGCTGTCTATTGGGTCTGCCTGTTGCCCGTGCCAGCTTAGGCCGCTTGGGCGCATGCAGCGGCCAGGTCTGCGGCGAATGCGTCAACCGTCTCGGGCTTGGTGTCCCAGGCACACATCAAGCGGCAACCGCCGCCGGCGATGAACTCATAAAAAGACCAGCCTAGAGCATGCATGCGAGCGATGCTTGCACTGGGTAGTTGGACAAATACGGCGTTGGCTTGTGGCGAATGCAGGACGTGTACACCAGGCAGGGCATGGATGGCCCGTTCAAGCCGGTGCGCCATGGCGTTGGCATGGCGGGCATTGCGCAGCCACGTGTCCTGCTCAAGCATGCCTACCCACGGCGCCGCGATGAAACGCATTTTGGAGGCGAGTTGGCCGGCCTGTTTGACGCGCCATGCAAAATCAGCCGAGAGGTCGCGGTCGAAAAAAACAACGGCCTCACCCACTGGAAGACCGTTTTTAGTGCCCCCGAAGCACAGCACGTCTACGCCTGCGCGCCAAGTGATCTCCGACGGGTGGACATCGAGCGTGGCCACCGCGTTGGCAAAGCGCGCGCCGTCCATGTGTAGCTTGAGATGCCGTCGCTTCGCGATCGCAGCGATCGCGCGCACCTCTTCCACCGTGTATACCGTACCCAATTCCGTGGCTTGGGTGATGGATACAACCTTCGGCTTGGGGTAGTGAATGTCGCGGCGTTTGGTCACCAAATGTTCCACCGCATCGGGAGTTAACTTGCCTAGACGGGCGGCACTGCTTTCGCCTTCTGCGACGAGCAATTTGGAACCATTGGAGAAGAATTCCGGTCCGCCGCATTCATCGGTTTCAATGTGCGCAACGGGTGAGCAAATGACGCTGTGGTAACTCTGGCAAAGCGATGCAAGCGCCAAGGAATTGGCTGCCGTACCGTTGAACACGTAGTAGACGTCGCACTCGGTTTGGAAAAGCTCACGGAGCATGTCGGTAGATTTTTGCGTCCAGAGGTCGTCGCCATACGCCGGTTGGTGACCACTGGCGTTAGCATCAAGAAGCGATTGGAGAGCTTCGGGACAAATGCCGGCAAGGTTGTCGCTGGCGAATTGTTGGCGTGGAGCAGTGCTTGCTGTCATGGGGGCGCGAACAGGAAAGGGGAAGAACGCTTTGCAACTTAGCGTTAGGGTAGACAATTTCGCATTCGACACGCTTTTCGCATTACCTTCAAGCCACCATGCGCCTCACCCAGTTTTCCGACTATGCGCTGCGCGTGCTGATGTACGCAGCTGCACACCCAGATCGCTTGGTGACGATCACCGAGCTTGCCGGGTTTCACCGCATCTCACGCAGTCATCTCACCAAGGTTGTGATGCACTTGGCGAGTTGCGGATACTTGCAGTCCGTGCGCGGCAGAAGGGGAGGGTTGCGGTTGGCGCGTGCTGCGGAGTTGATCGGTGTTGGGGAGGTTTTGCGCAGCACTGAGGAGGATGTTGATCTGGTGGAATGCTTTCACGGGGGCAACGCGGCCTGCGTGCTTGCGCCGGATTGTCGACTCGCGCAGGAGCTGCATGAGGCGCTCAACGCATTTTTCTCGAAGCTCGATGCGCTTACCTTGGCCGATCTGCGCCCGACGACAAGAAACCTCTATGTGCCGATTCTTTTACAGGGACAATCACAAAAGTCAAAGAGCCCACCGGGAGCGTCAGCCTCGCGGCCTCCGCCGCTGCGAAGACGCTGAGCCGCCGCGTAGGTGCGGCTTCTTTTTGCTTGTGAATTTGGATGGTACACAATAACATTCATTTGTCATGAATCAAAATGACCGGTCCGGGCACCCTTTGGATTTCTCGATGCGAGGCATCCTTAACACCTCCGATAAAAAGCCCACTGTGCAGGCGAGCCACGGCTGCTGTTCAGGCACAAGCGGGCGTTTGCCATGGCGGGGGCAATAGTGGAACGCCGCAGCGCGCCTTGGTGTATCAACCGAGTTGCGAAAGCGCCCTCGTGCGCGCCGGTAGTGGTCGTCGTGGGCAGGCGCACCTCGCGTGCTCTGTGCGTTCGGTCACCCGGTCGGAGTGACCAGCCACCATTGGCGCGATCCGCGCGTCGCACATTCGCCGAAAAACATCAATGATCCTCGAGTCTTTGCTTGCTTATGTCCATATTTCGGCCATCTTGCTCGTGGTTGTCTTTCTTACGAGCAAGACAGCCCTGATGCGCCCTGATTTGCTCGAAGGGCGCAAAAGTGTGGCCGAGCGCCTGTGGCGCCTCGATCTCTGGCTCTGGGGAAGCTTCGTAGCGGTACTGGGAACCGGTCTTGCTCGCATGGTTTGGGGCGTCAAGGGTTTTGGATGGTATGCCCACAATCCATTGCTTTGGATCAAAGTTTCGCTTTTTGGTCTGATGGCCCTCATGTCGATTCCTTCGAGCCTTGCGCTACAGCGCTGGCGACGTAATCCTCCGCTGGAAAATGCGATTCGCACGCAGCGGCGCTGGCTAATGTGGCAGGCGCATGTGATGGTGGTCATCCCGCTTTTTGGGGTCCTCTTGGCGTACGGCTTTTAAACGCTTGCAAAAAAAGATACAAAAAGCAACATTTCTCACATTTCGAGTATTCTGCATATGACTTGGCGCAATGTGCAACATCCGCCGTTGCTTATATTGGCGACTGCCGTTGTCTGGCAGTGAAGCGCAATGACCAATCGCGATACACACTCTGAGGAGAGGTTTGATGCAAGAAGAAATGCCCTATATACCGCTAGCCGTGATCGGCTCTGATGGCCGTGCGAGGGATCAAGCGGATTTGCCCATGCCAGAGATGAAATTCGCCCGGCCGCTTGGCGCTTGGGTTATCGTCGCCGCCCTTTTCATTGTTGTCGTGGGGCTTTGGGCGATGGTGGCGATCTATTTCTCCATCCACGCTTGAGGAGGACATATGGCAACAACGACGCATGATGAATTCGAAGAAAAATTCCACCACGTCGCGCTTCGGCACGAACGCAGCTGGGTATTCATCGCCGTGGCGATGATCACCGTGCTGTTCATTGCGGCGGTCTATCTCGTGGTTCACGATTATGGCCTCGTGGCCAAGACTACAAGCTTTTATGCGAATCCGGACACCCCGGCGACCCTGGCCGACTTCCAGGGCACGGGCATCAAGCAAACCGGGCCGACCAGCTACAAGGTCTATGAGATGGCGCGCGCGTGGAGCTGGACGCCCGGGACTGCCTCACCGATTACGCTTCCCGTTGGTTCGCATGTGACCTTTTATGTGACGAGTGGCGATGTTTTGCACGGTTTCGAAGTCCAAGGCACCAGCATCAACTTGACGGCCATACCCGGCGTAGTGGGGCACGTGAGCTACAACTTCGACAAGCCAGGCACCTACTACATCATCTGCAATGAATATTGTGGCGCGGGGCACCAAGCCATGATCGGCAAGATTGTCATCACTGGAGCCAAGCAATCATGAGCGCAGTCCTGTCTCCCGCCGCACGTTCTGTGCCCACGACCCGTGAAATCGCGGGTGAAAAGAAGATGCTGCTGGCCTTCTGGGTCACGGGATTTCTCGCGCTGATGGTCGGTATTCTCATAGGCGTACTGCAGAGTACGAACTACGCTGGTATCGACCTCTATCCCTACCTACAGCCCTTCCTCAAGTCCTACTACCAGGGCTTGACGATGCATGGAGTGCTCAACGCCTTTGTCTTCACGTTCTTCACAATTTCCGGCTGGTTGATGTATTTGCCGGCTCGTGAACTCAAGTTGCGCCACAATATGGGGCTGGCTTGGTTTACCTACGCTCTGATGCTTGTGGGCACGCTCATGGCCGCCTACGCCATGTTCGACAATTCCTCGAGCGTGCTTTATACCTTCTATCCGCCGCTCAA
>JAKBCY010000285.1 GCA_021807445.1 Pseudomonadota bacterium | reverse complement strand
TTCCGATCTCGGCAGGTTGCCCTCGCCCCTGCCTGCGCCGCACCTGCCATGCCTTGATCAGTCTCCAGGCCAGAAGCAGGGCCAGCACCAGCGCATAGATTTTCGGGTCCGCCGTGTTGTTCTTGGCCAGCTTGCCCCACCAGTAGTGAAAAACGGCGACCACGCCCACGACGTAAACGAGCTTGTGTAGTGCCTTCCAGCGCGCAGCGCCCAAGCGCTTGATCATGCGGTTGGTGGACGTGGCGGCAAGCGGCAGCATGAGCGTCAGAGCCGTCATGCCAGCCAGGACAAAGGGGTGTTTGACCACGTCCTTGGCCACCGCCGACAGGCTGAACCCGTTCACCAGCCATAGGTAGCAGGTGAAGTGCAGCAGCGCGTAGGTGAAGGCAAATAATCCGAGCATGCGTCGCAGCCGCGCCAGCTCAGTCCAGCCGGTGACCCCGCGCAGCGGCGTGATCGCCAGCGTGATCAGCAGCAAACGCAGGGCCCACAGACCCGTCGTCCAGATGAGCGTTTGCTCCGGGTTGGGGCCAAGTTGGACGGCCAGCGCACGCCACACCAGTAAGCCCAGAGGGGTCAGGCAGGCCACAAATACGATGGGCTTCAACCCTCGTGCCTGCACAGTCACACGGCGCAGTTGCATGGCGGCGGCCGCCGGCGCCGGGATCCGAAAAAGGAGCTTCATGCCTGGGTTCGCCTGTGGCGCTCAGAAATCCTTGGTCAGATTCATGCCTTTGTACATGCTGGCCACCTGCGCGCCATAACCATTGAAGATTTGGGTCGGAATACGCGGCGCAAACAGTCCTCCAAAGGCGCCTTGGCCGATGCGTCGCTCGTTGGCCTGGCTCCAGTTCTGCGGGCTGACGCGGGGGTTGACGTTGGAGTAAAAGCCGTACCACTGCGGCACAGCGCGCATCCACGACGTCGTCGGCTGGGTTTCCACGAGACGGATCTTGACGATCGATTTGCCCCCCTTGAATCCATATTTCCAAGGGATGACCATGCGCATGGGGGCCCCGTCCTGATTGGGCAACACTTCACCGTACAGACCAAAAGTCAGGAGCGTGAGCGGGTGCATGGCTTCGTCCATGCGCAGTCCTTCAAGGTACGGCCATTGCAGCACGGGGTCATTCTGGCCGGGCATCTCGGCCCGGTTCAGCAAGGTGATGTATTCGACATATTTGGCGTTTCCCGTGGGCTCGACCGCCTTGAGCAGAGCCGCCAGCGGATAGCCGATCCACGGAATCACCATCGACCATCCCTCTACGCACCGATGGCGATAGATGCGCTCCTGCATCGGCGCGAGCTTGAGCAAGTCCTCGATGCCAAAGGTTCGCGGCTTGCGCACGGCACCCTCCACCACCACGGTCCACGGCCTCGTCTGCAGACTGCCGGCGTACTTGGCAGGGTCGCTCTTGCTGGTGCCAAACTCATAGAAGTTGTTGTAAGTGGTCACATCCGCATAGGGGGTCAGCGCCTCGGAGGTGGAAAAGGCCGCATTCCTGGTCGAGGCCAACACGGGCAGCTTGCCGGGAGGGCCTGCATCGGCCGCCACCGCATGCGTACGCGTTGCCGCCACCGCCGCCACGGCCGCTGCTGCCCCCATGCCGGCCATGCCAAGAAGGCGCCGGCGAGCGTGATACACATCGCGCGGCGTGATCTCGGATGGCACTCCATGATCAAACCCTTCATCTTGTCGCTTGTTCATGACGAACTCCGGGAAATGTGCATTCGATTCGCGATCGGATGGGTGTTGCGCCACCGCGCTCCACGCTGTCTCGATGATGGCTGCCCATCAAGCGATGGCATCGCGGCGCCTTGGTCTTCAATCTCTGCGTGAGCACCGGTCCTTAGTCGGACGACGAGGCCAAACCTTACACGGGCATTGGCAACCCTATTGTTCAGGCGGCTAATCGCCGCAGGTGCAGAAACCGTCCAGACGTAAAAACGGGCCCCGAAGGGCCCGCTTCATGCAGGGATCACGCCCGCCTTACAGCTTGCCATAGGAATGCAAACCGGAAAGGAACATGTTGACCCCGAGGAAAGCGAAGGTCGTCACCAGCAGTCCAACGAGTGCCCACCACGCGGCGACTTGCCCACGCAAACCCTTCATCAGGCGCATGTGCAGCCAGGCGGCATAGTTCAACCACACGATCAGTGCCCAGGTTTCCTTCGGGTCCCAGCTCCAGTACCCGCCCCAAGCCTGGGCCGCCCACATGGCACCGAGAATCGTCGCAATGGTGAAAAAGGTGAACCCAATGGCAATCGACTTGTAGATGACGTCGTCCATCACCTCAAGCGAGGGTAGATGCGAGGCGATGCGCTGGCGGCCATACAGGATGCCGCCCACGGCCAGCGCCGAGACGCCAGCGAACACCCCCCAATACTCGGAGATACCGCCTTGGCGAAAGACCAGGGGTTCGAAAAACATCACGAAACCCAGAACCCACAGCGGCCCGAGCTTCCACCACGACGTTTCCTGCGCATGGGCCTTGATGAGATAGGCGAAGCCCACCATCGCCGCGATGGCGAACGTGCCATAGCCTATGAAATTGGCGGGCACGTGCAGCTTCATCCACCAGCTTTGCAGCGACGGCACCAGCGGCTGAATTTCATAAGCGCCCTGCACCATGCTGTACCACAGCAGGAAAACCACCGCGGCACTCACCACCAGCATGGCGAATGCACCCATGCTGCGCGTCTTGTATCTGTGCTCGAGGTACAGGTAGAGCGTCGTCGTGAGCCATGAAAACAGCACGAACACTTCGTACAGATTGGACAGCGGAATATGGCCGACGTCCGGGCCAACCAAATAGCTCTCAAACCAGCGCATCATGGTGCCCACAAGCGCCATGGTCACGCCGATCCACGCCAGACGGGATGCAAAGAGTTGAGGGAAATTCGACTGCCAGCCGCGGTCGTCGCGAATCATCGCTCCGCCTCCGCCCGCAACAGCTCCGCCTGCGGTGACCTGCGCCGGGCCGGTGAACATCCCCACCCAGTAGCTGGCCGTGCTGAGG
>JAKBCY010000057.1 GCA_021807445.1 Pseudomonadota bacterium | reverse complement strand
AAAGAGCCGGCTCAGCGAAGAGAAGATGGTGTCGATCCTGCGGGAGGCCGACCGCGTGCCCGTGGGCGAGGTGGCCAAGCAGCACGGGATCAGCGAGCAGACGATCTACAACTGGCGGCGGCATTTCGGGTCGATGGTAATCCCCCCAATTTGCACCGCGGTCAGAAGTAGACAGGTCAAGCGGCCATGACCAACCGCTGTTTAGGGGGGATGCTAGGGGTGATGCCGCCCAACGCCATGTTTGGGCGGTCGTGATTGTATTTCCACATCCACTGGGTGGCGTGGAGCTGAACTTCGTCCAGGTCGGCCCAGTGATACTGGGAAAGCCACTCATAGCGCACGGTCCTGTTGAAGCGTTCAACATAGGCGTTTTGCTGTGGGTTGCCTGGCTGGATATATTCAAGGCGAATGCCACAGTCCTTGGCCCACTTGGTCATCGTGCTGCTGATGTTCTCTGGCCCGTTGTCACAGCGAATGACACTGGGTTTGCCGCGCCAGGAGATGATTTGGCGCAGCGCCCGGATCACACGCTCGGAAGGCAAGGAGAAGTCAATCTCGATGCCAAGGGCCTCGCGGTTGAAGTCGTCGATGACATTCAACAGTCGGAAGCTGCGGCCGTCTTCCAGCTGGTCATGCATGAAGTCCATGGACCAGACCTGATTGATGGCCTGCGGCACGTTCAATGGCTCGGGCTTGTCGCGCACCAGCCTCTTGCGTGGCTTGATCCGCAGGTTGAGCTCCAGCCGCCTGTCGATGCGGTACACCCATGGCGCTTGAGTGCGGCAGTCCGGGTTGCCCGGGAAGATCGACGGTAAGAGTGAGCGCGACCAAAAATAAAAAAGCCCAAGCAGATCAAATGCTTGGGCTCACATGTTGGCGGAGTGGACGGGACTCGAACCCGCGACCCCCGGCGTGACAGGCCGGTATTCTAACCAACTGAACTACCACTCCAACGACCATTACTGCTGCTCAGCTTGTTAGGGCTGGCGTCCCCTAGGGGATTCGAACCCCTGTTATCGCCGTGAAAGGGCGGTGTCCTAGGCCTCTAGACGAAGGGGACAGGACTTGTACAACTCAACTCCAAACAACCACTGAGTGGTGGAGGTAAGCGGGATCGAACCGCTGACCTCTTGCATGCCATGCAAGCGCTCTCCCAGCTGAGCTATACCCCCACAAGCAAAGAGCGAAATCATAAGGCATGCCGCTGCAAACGCGCAAGCCCCACTGCCAGAAAATTGTGGGGCCCGCGCGCGGGCAGCGCTCAGTGACGCGTGGAAGCGTCGGCGACTACAGGCGCATCTGTGGCTGCACCGGTTGTCGTGGATACAACAACAGGAGCCGGCTCTTCCGGCAAGGGGACTGGCGCGCGCTCTAGAGCCAACTCAAGCACCTTATCAATCCATTTCACTGGAATGATTTCCAAGTTGCTCTTGACGTTCTCAGGGAACTCTTGCAAGTCCTTGACATTTTCCTCAGGGATTAAGACCGTCTTGATCCCGCCTCGATGCGCTGCCAAGAGCTTTTCCTTCAGGCCTCCGATTTCCAGAACCTCGCCGCGCAGCGTAATCTCGCCCGTCATGGCGACGTCTGCGCGGACGGGGATACCGGTCAGGGCTGACACAATGGCTGTGGTCATGGCAACGCCCGCGCTTGGACCATCCTTGGGCGTTGCGCCCTCAGGCACGTGAATGTGAAGGTCAAACTTCTCAAAAACCTCATCCTTGATACCCAAGCGCTTTGCGCGCACACGCACAACCGTACGTGCCGCCTCAACTGATTCCTTCATGACGTCGCCAAGCGAACCTGTACGAATGATCGCCCCTTTCCCTGGCATCTTCGTCGCTTCAACGGTAAGCAGTTCGCCACCAACTTCAGTCCAGGCGAGCCCAACGACTTGGCCGACTTGGTTTTCGCGACCGGCGAGACCGAAGTTGAAGCGGCGCACGGAGAGGAACTCATTCAAGTTCTCGCCCGTTACAACAACCTTGCCGACGTACTTCTTCAGCATCTGCCCCTTGACGGCCTTCCGGCAGATCTTCGAGATCTCTCTCTCCAATGAACGCACGCCAGCCTCACGGGTGTAGTAGCGCACAATCCCGCGGATCGCATCTTCCGTGACATCGAGCTCGGACGCGGCGACCCCATTATTCTTCATCTGCTTAGGCAGCAAATACCGCTGAGCGATGTTGACCTTCTCATCCTCTGTATAACCAGAAAGTCGAATGACCTCCATGCGGTCGAGCAGCGCAGGCGGGATGTTCAGCGAATTACTCGTAGCGACAAACATCACGTCAGAGAGGTCAAAATCCACCTCCACGTAGTGATCACTGAACGTATGGTTTTGCTCGGGGTCGAGCACTTCCAGCAACGCCGATGATGGATCGCCGCGGAAGTCCATCCCAAGCTTGTCCACCTCATCAAGAAGGAACAGCGGATTGCGTACCCCGACCTTATTCAGGCTTTGAAGGATCTTGCCTGGCATGGACCCTATGTACGTGCGGCGGTGGCCACGAATCTCGGCCTCATCACGCACACCTCCCAAAGCCATGCGCACAAATTTGCGGCCCGTTGCACGCGCCACAGATTGACCCAGGGACGTCTTTCCCACCCCAGGAGGCCCCACGAGGCACAGGATAGGAGCCTTAACCTTGTCCACGCGTTGCTGAACCGCAAGGTATTCAAGAATGCGCTCCTTCACGCGCTCAAGACCATAATGATCCTCGTCAAGTACTTGTTGAGCGAAGGAAAGATCATGCCTAACCTTTGACTTCTTTGCCCAAGGCAAGTTGACGAGCACATCCAAATAATTGCGCACTACCGTCGCTTCTGCCGACATGGGCGACATAAGTTTTAGCTTTTTGAGCTCGGCATCAGCCTTTTTGCGCGCCTCTTTGGGCATATGCGCAGCCTTGATCTTTTTCTCCAACTCCTCGATGTCAGCGCCTTCCTCGCCTTCACCGAGTTCCTTCTGGATGGCCTTAACCTGTTCGTTCAGGTAATACTCACGCTGACTCTTCTCCATCTGGCGCTTGACCCGCCCGCGGATGCGCTTTTCGACTTGCAGGATATCCACCTCACGCTCGAGTTGTTCGAGGAGATTTTCCAATCGTGCGTGAACGTCCGCGAACTCGAGCACCATCTGTTTGTGTTCGAGCTTGAGAGGCAAATGTGCAGCAATGGTGTCTGCCAATCGACCTGGGTCATCAATGCCGGAAATCGACGTGAGAATTTCCGGAGGAATCTTCTTGTTCAGCTTTACATACTGATCAAACTGGGTAACGACAGCACGGCGCAGCGCCTCCGACTCGGCGGACGCCTCGCTTGGGGCTTCCACCAATTCGATGTCGCACACAAAAAAATCACCGTTGTCCTCAACCTGGCTAGCCTTGGCACGTTGCACGCCCTCGACCAACACCTTGACGGTGCCATCGGGCAGCTTGAGCATCTGCAAGATCGTGGACATGCAGCCCATCTCAAACAGGTCTTCGGGCTTTGGCTCATCTTTGGCCGCCGTCTTCTGCGCGACCAACATGATCTGCTTGCCGGCCTCCATGGCCGACTCCAGCGCCTTGATTGACTTGGGCCGACCCACGAAGAGCGGGATGACCATGTGAGGAAAAACGACCACGTCACGCAGTGGCAGAAGCGGAACCGCGGAAGTGGCCAAGGTCGGGGAAATTTGGGTTTCAGCCATGGGGAGCACCCTGGAAAGTAATGGTGAACAAATGGGGCGCGTTGCCCGAATTACAAGACAGCCCGCGTGCTCCGACGGGCAAACCGTTCAGGCACCCGCCGCCTTGGGCGGATCTTCAAATGTGAGTAGAGGCTTGCCGCCAACATTGACCGTATTCTCATCCACCATCACACTCGTTACACCCTTGAGATTGGGGATCTCGAACATGGTTTCCAACAACGACTGCTCGACGATCGAGCGCAGGCCCCGCGCGCCTGTACGCCGCTGCAGAGCCTTGTGGGCGATTGCCGAGAGCGCCGATGGTCGGAACTCCAGTTTGACGCCATCCATCTCGAACAGCTTCTGGTACTGTTTGACCAACGCATTACGAGGCTCTGTCAAAATTTGAACAAGAGCCGCCTCGTCAAGTTCGGAAAGGGTAGCAGCCACCGGCAGGCGCCCCACCAACTCTGGGATCAAGCCAAATTTGATGAGATCTTCCGGCTCGATTTGCTGGAAGGTCTCTGAAACACTCTGCTGCGTCTTGGACCGTACGGTAGCTGAAAACCCGATACCAGATTTTTCCGAGCGATTCTGGATGATTTTTTCCAGCCCATCAAAGGCGCCGCCACAGATGAACAGGATATTCGTGGTGTCAACCTGGATGAAATCCTGATTGGGGTGCTTGCGGCCGCCTTGCGGTGGCACAGAGGCCATTGTGCCTTCGATCAGCTTGAGGAGCGCCTGTTGCACACCCTCACCGGAGACATCGCGGGTAATCGACGGGTTTTCCGATTTGCGCGAGATTTTGTCGATCTCGTCAATATAAACAATACCACGCTGAGCCTTTTCAATCTCGTAATTACAGCTTTGTAGCAACTTTTGGATGATGTTTTCGACATCTTCGCCCACATAGCCAGCCTCGGTGAGCGTCGTAGCATCGGCGATCACGAATGGCACATTAAGCACGCGAGCGAGGGTCTGTGCCAAAAGAGTTTTGCCCGACCCGGTCGGCCCGATGAGCAAAATGTTGCTCTTAGCCAACTCAACTTCGCCGGGCTTTCCCGTGTGCTGAAGGCGCTTGTAATGGTTATACACCGCGACTGACAAAATCCGTTTGGCGGACTCCTGGCCGATCACGTACTGGTCGAGAATGTCCTTGATCTCCTGAGGGATGGGCAGGTCCGACTTGCCCAGCCGATCAGCCTTCTCGGACCCTACGGCCTCGTCGCGGATGATCTCATTGCACAGGTCAATGCACTCGTCGCAGATAAACACCGATGGGCCCGCGATGAGCTTCTTCACTTCGTGCTGGCTCTTTCCGCAAAAGGAGCAGTAGAGGATCTTCTCGCCTGCGGGTGTTTTCTTGTCAGCCATGGCTCGCTACTCGTAAATCTGGATTGGGGACGGCACTCAGGCCCGCTTGGCAATCACCTCGTCAATCAGGCCATAGTCCTTGGCCTGATCTGCCGACATGAAAAAGTCCCGATCGGTGTCCTGCGCAATTTTCTCGATCAATTGGCCAGTGCGCTCGGCCAGAATGGCGTTGAGTCGCTCCCGCAGATAAAGAATTTCACGCGCCTGAATTTCAATGTCAGTCGCCTGGCCTTGCGCGCCACCAAGAGGCTGATGAATCATCACGCGAGAATTGGGCAGGGAATAGCGCTTACTCTTGGCGCCAGCAGCGAGAAGAAAAGCGCCCATGCTCGCAGCAATCCCCGTGCAAAGCGTAGACACGTCGGGCTTGATGAACTGCATCGTGTCGTAGATCGCCATACCCGCCGATACGGAGCCGCCCGGCGAGTTGATGTAGAGGGAAATATCCTTGTCCGGATTTTCCGACTCCAGAAACAACAATTGAGCCACAACGAGGTTCGCGGTCTGGTCATTGACCGGTCCAACAAGAAAGATCACGCGCTCGCGCAGCAGGCGCGAGTAGATGTCATAGGCCCGCTCCCCACGTCCGCTTTGTTCGATGACGATGGGAACCATGCCAAGATTTTGGGTTTCGATGGAGCTCATGGATCGAGATGAGTAAGCAATGGGGCAAGGTTAGCATGGCACAGCCAAGCGCAATGCCAAGCCTCACAAAACCTGCCGCTCAGGGGTGTCAAGTGATGCGCACGCAACAAAAAACCGCCCGATCGCCGGTCAAACGGCAAGCGGGCGGCCTTTCCGCGATCTCGGCGGCGATCACGTCGACTGCATAACCTCGTCGAAGCTCAGGGCTTTTTCTGTCGTCTTGGCTTGGCTAAAGACGAACTCGGCCACGTTATTCTCGACGACAATCGATTCCACCTCTGACAAGCGCTGCGGGTCACCGTAGTACCAGCGCGTGACATCTTGCGGAGTTTCATAGCTCGAGGCCAGCGCCTCCACATGGCCACGCACTTGTTCTGGCTTGGCGTGCAGCTCATTCTCCTTGACAAGTTCGGCCACGATCAGTCCGAGACGTACGCGACGTTCAGCCTGTTCACGGAACATGTCGGGAGACAGCGGCAACTTCTCGACGTCCTTCATGCCGCGCGACTGCAGGTCCTGCCGTGCGGCGCGCATCAATTGCTCGATCTCACTGTTGACCACGCTGGAAGGCAAATCCACGCTATTGACCTTCAGCAGCGCATCCATTGCAGCACTCTTATTACGTGCTGTTAACCGCGTCCCAATTTCACGCTCAAGATTTTTGCGAATGTCATCACGAAGGCGCTGGACGTCGCCATCTGGAACGCCCAATGCCTTGGCGAAATCCGCGTTGAGTTCAGGCAACTCAGGCGCCTCGACCTTAATCACGTCAAGCGAGAATCGCGCCGTCTTTCCGGCCACTTCACGCCCTTGGTAGTCCTCGGGGAAATGGAGATCGAACTCCACCGTGGAACCTGGCGCCGCACCGCGCGCTGCGGCTTCAAACTCCGGCAACATTCGGCCTTCGCCCAACACAAATTGAAAGTTATCGGCGCTTCCGCCGGGAAAAGCCACACCATCGATTTTTCCCAGGAAATTCACGCTCAACTGATCACCATCGCGCGCGACATTGTCATCAGAAACGCGATCCTTGAAGGTGCGACGTTGCTTCCTAAGAATGTCCATCGTCTTGTCAATGGCAGCATCGTCCACGCTACACGTGGCGCGCTCCAACTCCAAGCTCGTGAGGTCACCCAGGATTACGTCCGGGTAGACTTCAAAGACCGCATCGAAAGCAAATGCGTCGGCGCCATCGTTCGCCTCGTGCGGCGTGAATGCTGGCATTCCGGCGACCCGCACATGTGCCGCATTCACGGCTTCATAGAACACGTTGCCAACTTTGTCTTGTAGCACCTCGGCCTCGACCGAAGAGCCGTAGCGCTTTTGCATCACCGATAAGGGGACCTTACCCGGACGAAAGCCGGAAACGCGCGCGGTGCGTGACAGATTTTTCAGGCGGGCCAATACTTCGCTCTGCAATTCGGTCTTGGGCACAGACACCGTAATGCGGCGCTGCAACTTATCCAATGTTTCTACGGCTGTCATGGGAAATCCGATCGTGAAAATAAATGAGGATGCTGTGGTGCGAGGAGGGGGACTCGAACCCCCACGCCTGTGAAGGCGTCAGGACCTAAACCTGGTGCGTCTACCAATTTCGCCACCCTCGCAGGGGGCCATGCGCATACTGCGCCGATTACCCACACCCGCCTTAGCCCGCCAACTCAGGGCAGGCGATGGGGGCGTGTTCTACCACCGGCAAACATATTATTTTATCCTGTACCTTGCCATGCGCTTTGTGCAATGGCATCCATCCTCACGCGCGCTGCCCCATGTCCCCTGAATTTCAATCAGACCTCGGTCTTGCGCCACGGGGCACCGCCTGGTACTACGCCACCCTGCACCAACCCATTGCAAGGCGGCGAAATCTCCTGTTGCTGCAAGCCTGGTGGTGCGCGGTCCGCAGGATCCCCTACACGGTGTCAGAGCCTTCGGTAGCCGCGGCCAAGCTCGCGTGGTGGGAAGCACAGGTACGCCTTTGCCAAGATAAACGGCCCGATCATCCCCTGCTGCTCCAATTGCAACCCACCCTTCACGAAGCTGGCGTGGCGCCCAACGCCCTCCTTCTGGCCCTTACGAATGTCTCGGCGAACTTGCAACAGAACCGCTGGCTCGACTGGATTGCCATTGAAAACCATCTAGATTCCGGACCGGGGCAAGTTGCCCGGGTATGCTGCCAGCTTGCCGGGCAAAGCGCGCCCTCAGCGTTGGCTTGGTCCGGAGCGCTTGGTGTAGCGCTCGCCCAGGTAGCCATGGTGCGCGACGTGGGGCGCGATGCGCGACGCGGCGTGGTATTTATTCCAGTTGATGAACTGGCCGCCCATGGCGTGAAGGCCCGCCAGCTGCTGGCAGGCGAGGATAGCCGCGAGGTTCGCGCGCTCCTGGAGCATGCGGCGATGAGGGCGCGCACAGCCCTCGTCAAGGCCGACGCGCTGCGTCCGCCGAATATGGGTCAGGCCGCGCTGCCAGGCATTGCGCTCTCACGCATGGCACGTGCCCTGCTGCGCGAGATGGAACGCGATCGCTATGCCTTGCTCGATCAGCGCATGAGCCTCCCCCCTGTGCGCATGCTGTGGGCGGCATGGAGAGCGAAATGGGAGCGGTGAATTGGCGCGAACCCGAGCGACCGCCAATCAAAAAGAGGCTTCAAGCGTGTTTTTCATTTGCCGGTATTCTTCCAGCGCCTCAGGATTGGCCAGCGCCGCAAGTTCGACGACCTCGTTGCTCTTGATGCGCGGCATCTCGTGCACCTGCACGACAAGGGCAGAAATGTGGCGAGGGGTTGTATTGACGCGGATGGTTTGCTTAATCCGCTTGATCAGCGCGTCATCAAGCACGAGCCCTTCTCGCAATTTGACAAACAGCACCATGCGCACATCGTTTTTAGGCGCCTTGCAGCCAATTCTGGCTGATCACCAGCGACCTCACCACTTCGGGAAGCCTTCCTCTTGCCGGTAAATTTCCGTGGTACCGATACGCACCCCTTCCGGATTGAGCGTGGCATCGGACCGCCCATAAATGACGTAGCCTTGGTGCACCGTGCGTTGGATGTAATCACTGTGGTGCCATACCCCAGGCATGCGCGTGAAATAGGCCTCGAGGAACCTGCTTCGACCCTTTTCCAGGCTTCCGTCGACCAAAAAACCAAGCGGTATGGTCGGAAAGGGCTGAGTGCATACCAGCTCACCTTTTTCACCTTCACGCAGTGGTTTGCCATCTTCCCCATACACGGCAACAGCCATGCCGAGCGCGGCCGCCTGGATTTCCCCGCGCCACACCGGATGCGTGGGTGTTCCGAAGGTGAAGCAGCTCACCAGGTCGGCGCCACCAGAGATGGCGCTAAGGCAGACATCGCGCTTGATGCGTTCGTAGACCGTGTCAAACCCTTCGGGACCCAATCGCGAACCAGTGGAAAAAACACTGCGCAGCGCTGCAAGCCTGTGGGTCCTTGCGGGAGAAAGAGACGCCTTGTCCAGTGCCTTAAGAAACTTGGCCGAGGTACCGAAATGGGTAAATCCGGCGGCGTCCGCATAATCAAAAAGCACATTGCCATCCACCGCGAACGGTGAGCCGTCGTACAGACAAAGGGTGGCGCTTTGAGTGAGCGCAGAGACCAGCCAGTTCCACATCATCCAACCGCAGGTGGTGAAGTAGAAAACCCGGTCTCCCGCATGCACGTCAGCATGCAGGCGCATTTCGCTGAGATGCTTGAGCAGGACGCCACCAGCGCGGTGGACAATGCACTGAGGAACGCCCGTTGTGCCGCTTGAGTAAAGAATATAAAGAGGGTGATCAAAGGGCAGTTGCACGAATAACACTGCCGCCGCCGCGAACGGCGCCAGCGCCTGGGTCCACGGGCGTGCCTTGGGCACTGCCGACACATCGATCGGCATCTCGAGTGCCGCAGCCACGTAAGGCACGACGAGCACTGCCTTCAAGCTTGTCATGTGCGGCACGGCCTGCGCTAGCTTGTCTCGCACATCCACTGTCTTGCCGCCATAAAAATAGCCGTCGCAGGCGACCAGCACTTTCGGCTGAACCTGGCCGAATCGCTCCAACAAACCTTGTGCACCAAAGTCGGGGGAAGCGGACGTGAATACCGCCCCTAAGGAAGCAGCCGCGAGCATGGTAATGACAGCCTCAGGCATGTTGGGCAGGCAGACCGCCACGCGATCACCTGGGCCCACACCCTGACTGGCCAACCACTGTTGCATTCGCGAGACTTCATCATGCAGCTGGCGCCAGCTCATTTCGCGCCGCACCTTGTCTTCGCCCCAGAAAAGCAGGGCGGGCATGTCATCACGTCGGCGTAGCAGATTTTGTGCGAAGTTCAAGCGCGCGTTCGGGAAAAAACGTGCATCCGGCATGCTGGCAGCGGGCACATAGATTTGATCACCGCGGGTCTCGGCAACGACGCCCGAGGTATCCCACACGGCAGCCCAGAAATCCCCGAGGTGAGACGTGGACCATTGCCACAACGCTTCATAGTCTGCAAGTTGCAATCCGTGGCGTTTGTTCACAAAGTCGCGAAACGCCGTGACATGAGCGAACGCGATGCGCTGGGGGCTGGGCCTCCAAACCGGTTCATCGGTCTCCGCGAGCTCTGCTGGCTGCTTGCTGTCCGATTGATTCATGCGTGTCTCCGACGGGGCATCAATCCGCGATCAGAGGTCGCAGCGCATCCGGAAGGGGTGCCCCTTTCCTCAGCGCGTAATCGATCCACACCGTTTTGGCACCGCCACTGGCGTACAAGGTTGCGGGGTCGTCGCTGCGACGAAGCTCGTAATACGTGTCAAAACTGCTGCGCCCGGGGTTGCCCACAAACATGCGCACGCACACATCCCCTGGGTGGCGCAGTTCTTGATGGAAGTTGCAAAACGCGTTGACCACGACCGGCCCTTGCCCTTGCGGAGCAGCTCCCAAGCTGAGACTGCTCAACCAATCCAGCCGTGCGATTTCCATGTAGCGGAAGTAGACGGTGTTATTGACGTGGCCCATCGCGTCCATGTCACCCCAGCGGATAGGAACGGTGATCTCGAAGACCAATTTCTTGTGTTCAGGCAGTGTCAGGCGCATGATGTCGCTCCGGCAGCCTCAGGCACCGAATCCATCATCGGCAGCAATCACCGCGCCGTTAATGAAGTCACTCTGCCCGCCGGCTAGCATCAAGAGCACGGCGTCAAGGTCCTCGGGTTTGCCCACGCGCTTGCGCGGCAGCATCTGGATCAGCTTTTGACCCGCCTCAGTCTGCCAGTGGCTGTGGTTGATCTCGGTATCGATATACCCTGGGCAAATGGCGTTGGTATTGATGCCGAAACGCCCCCATTCCAAGGCCATCGCGCGCGTCATGTGCACCACCGCGGCCTTGCTCATCGCATACACGCCGATTTGCGGCAAAACGCGCAGCCCAGCCATGGATGCGACGTTGATGATTCGCCCCCCTGCCCAAGTGCCCGGAGCTGCACCTTGAGAGCGCGCGATCATGCGCTTGGCGACTTCCTGCGCGACAAAGAAAGCCCCACGCGCATTCGTATCGAACATGCGGTCGTAGTCGTCCGGCGTGATGTCGGTCAGTTTGCGCGCCACGGACATGCCTGAATTGTTGACCAAGATGTCGATATTGCCCATCTCGGTCTCCGCGTGTGCCACTGCCGATCCGATGCTGGCAATATCGGTCACGTCAAGCCGTACAACGTGAGCGTCGCCGCCATCGGCCTCAATGCGTGCCCGCAACTCCTTCAACCTCTCCGTGCGCCGAGCTGCCAGCACTACCCCAGCGCCGGCTTGAGCCAAAGCGCGGGCGAATTGCCAACCCAAGCCGCTTGACGCGCCGGTGACGAAGGCCACTCGGCCTGATAAGTCGATTGTGTAAGCCATACGCCATGCCTCCCGTTGAGCGGCTATTGCCGCCAGGAAATAGGCGGCAATGCGATCGATTCTGTGCATGGTACGAGCGAGGCGGTGCCGCAACAACGCCGCCACGCCAAGTTCGCGGTGCCCGTCTGTACGGCTTTTATGCCGAATACGCACGCAAAGCCGCGCTTTGCCGATAATGGAGCCATGTCCGAACGCACCATTCCCATCATCGACCATCGGTACGCATCGACCGTACCGCGCGTGCCTGCGAATACAAAGCTTCCCGCAGGCCTTGTAGCAGACCGACTTGCGCGGCCGTTGCACGACCTACGCATTTCGATCACCGACCGCTGCAACTTTCGCTGCACCTACTGCATGCCGAAGGACGTGTTTAGTACGCACTATGAGTTCCTGCGTCACGCCGAGCTTCTCCGTTTCGAGGAAATCGACCGCCTCGCACGCCTCTTCGTGAATCTTGGAGTGCGCAAGCTGCGCATCACAGGAGGAGAGCCTCTCTTGCGTAGGGGCGTGGAGGATTTGGTCGCAATGCTGGCGAAAATCCGCACACCGGACGGAAGCCCAGTGGAGCTGACGATGACCACGAACGGTTCCATCTTGGCTCGCAAGGCCCGGGCACTGGCCCAGGCAGGACTCTCCCGAATCACCGTCAGTCTCGACGCACTGGATGATGCTGTCTTTCGACGCATGAACGACATGGACTTCCCCGTGAGCGCGGTTCTCGACGGCATAGAAGCCGCGCAGGCCGCCGGGCTGCGCCCCGTAAAGGTGAACATGGTGGTGCAACGCGGCGTCAACGACGACCAGATCCTGCCCATGATTGATCATTTTCGGTCGACAGGTGTAGTGCTGCGCTTTATCGAGTTTATGGACGTGGGCAACACTAACGACTGGCGCATGGACCAAGTGGTGCCTTCAAGCGAGGTGCTTGCGCGCATTGCCGCGCTTCACCCCATTCATGCGCTGGACCCCAGCGTGCATGGGGAAACCGCAGAGCGCTGGATGCTCAATGACGGAAGTTTGGAACTTGGCGCCATCTCCAGCGTGACACGCGCGTTCTGCCACGATTGCAATCGCGCCAGACTGTCGATGGAAGGCAAACTCTATCTGTGCCTATTTGCCACGCACGGTCATGACTTGCGCGCACTCTTGCGCGGCGACGCCGCGCAAGGGATTGCCGCGGTGAGTGATGAAGACCTGGCGGCCGTTCTGGCCCAGGTATGGGGCGCACGCGATGACCGCTACTCGGAATTGCGGGGGACCCCTGCTGCCGAAGCCTTGAAAGCGGAACGCCGGGTGGAGATGTCCTACATCGGAGGCTGACTCCACCTCGCGTGCCAGCCATTGCGTTTTCGAACCGCGTCGGCGTGGTACACATGAATACGCCCGCGCGCCCTTCCGCCCAGTGCTTGAACATGTGCCCGCGCATTCCCCTTCCTCGTCCGGCCCGACGCGCAGCGTCGCCTAGGCAACGCCGTCCGGTCAGGAGGGTGTCAAGCGGGCGGTTTGCGCTTGTTGTTCTGCTCAATACTGGATACAATACCAGTATGCAGCGCCGCAAGGTCACGCTCAAGTTGGACCC
>JAKBCY010000056.1 GCA_021807445.1 Pseudomonadota bacterium | reverse complement strand
GGCGATGGTCGCGATGAGAGCAGCGGCCTTGCCTCGCATGGCCGTCGCTGCGGTGGCTTGGGCCATGGAAGCCACAGGTCGCACGTCAAGATCTGCCAGCTGGCGCAATGTGGGAATTCCATCGACCCCGTCGGGCGCAAGAGCGGGGGACGCAAAGTTGAATTGGACGAGATAGGAATGGGCGTCACGGCATTGATCGACCAGCGCCTGCAGCCAGAACTGCGCCTCACCTGCCGACGCGGCATCGTGTGCGGGTGCAATGATGGCCTCGGCATGGTCGAGGAGCCGCTGCATGCAGGCTGTTCCTGCCGCCATTGTTTGCGGCGTGGCGGCAAGCGCGCCAGCGAGTTCATCGCGCAAACCAGTCAGCGGGTCCGCATGGGCAAAATCAGCACGGGCCGCTTCGCAGAAAAGTGCAAAGGTGTCATGCACACCTTCGAACACGCGCTTGTCGAACAGGGGCTCATCGGCTAGCGCGAGCAAGCCAGAGCCCAATGTCAACAAATGTCCAGCGAGGTTTCCGCTGTCCACGGTCGAGACGTATCGCGGCGGCAGTGGCTGCAGAGTCAACGTGTCGTACCAGTTGTAAAAATGGCCGCGATGCCGATCCATGCCTTGCATCGTCCGCAGGCCATGGCCGGTACGCTCCAACAAACGGCCCGCTGTCACATAGCCTAAATCGTAGGCCGCCAGAGTGGCCAGCAGCGCCAGCCCCATGTTGGTGGGCGAGGTGCGGTGTGCAGTCACTGCGGTAGGTTGCTCCTGGATATTGTCGGGTGGCAGCCAGTTTTCCTGCGCGCTGACGTGAATCTCGAAGAAGGCCCACGTCTTGCGCGCGAGTCTGTGCAGAAATTGCAGCATTTCCGGGGTCGGGACAAACGCGGCCGGCACTGGCGATTTGCTCATTCGCCAGGCGATTGCCGGCGCGAGCATCCACAGCAGCAGGAATGGCAGGGCTGTGGGCAGCGCGAACGGGCGCACCCATAGCAACCCAAGCGCGCCCGTTAGCGCAAGCAATGGCGCGATCCACATCGACCTGTACAGGCCGGTCAAATCGTTGGGGCTGGCGCGCCCGGCATCTCTGGAGGGATTCCACTGCAGCAGTTTGCGCCTGGTGACGGCCAATCGCCACAGCGTGCGCGCCACAGCATCGAGGGTGTACAGCGCCTCGTGCGGAAGCCAAGCCAGAGAAAGCAGCGCCCGCAGGAGATGCTGTCCAGCTCCGTGCAAGGCAGCGCGAAGGTGCTGCTTGAGTTGCCCGTCGCGCGGCTTATGAACAAAGTCCAACACGGAGGCCAATAGCGCAGGCAGCAGCACCACGGCCAGCACCGCAAGGGTCCACGCAGCCACTTGCGAGATTGCGATCCAACCGAACACAAGCAGGGCCAACAAGGTGGACGGGACGAGGCTGCGGCGCAGGTTGTCGAGAATCTTCCAGCGTGATAGCGCAGTGAGCGGATTGCGCTTCCAGCCATGGTCCAGCGTAGGCGTCCAGGGCATCAGCCATGGCAGAAGTTGCCAGTCACCACGAATCCAGCGGTGACGCCGATTCACATCGGCGAGGTAGCGCGGGGGATATTCCTCGTAGAGGTGAACATCGCTGATCAGCCCTGATCGCGCGTAGCAGCCCTCGACCAGATCGTGACTCAGGATGCTGTTTTCGGGGAAGCGGCCATCCAAGGCCTGTTCGAAGGTGTCGACGTCGTAGATCCCCTTGCCGACGAAGGAACCTTCATGGAACAGATCCTGGTAGACATCCGACACCGCGCGTGTGTAGGGATCGATGCCTGCATCGCTGCCGAAAAGCCTGGCATAGCTGGAGCGCGCAGCGCTTGGCAGGCTGATGCCCACGCGTGGTTGCAAGATGGCGTAACCAGCGACGACGCGCCGCTTGAGGGGGTCGTAGACGGCGCGGTTAAGAAGGTGCGCCATGGTGCCGATGAACTGGCGTGCCGAGTCTCGCGGCAACTGGGTGTCGGCATCCAGGGTGATGACATACTTGACACCGACCAACGCCGCGGTGCGGCCGACAATCAGGGAGAATTGCTCGCGACACCGGCCGCGTAACAACCCATTGAGTGCTGCAAGCTTTCCGCGCTTGCGCTCGTGACCCATCCATAGCTTGTCCACGGGATTCCACTGTCGTGGGCGGTGAAAGAGGAAGAAACGATCGGTGTGGGGATCGGTGTCGGGATAGGCGGCATTGAGCGCATCGATGCGTTCTCGCGCAAGAAGCAGCAGCGATGCATCCGAGTCCAGGGTCTCGGCCTGGGCGTCGGGCAAGTCGGTCAAGAGCCCGAAGTGCAGGTAAGGGTCGCGATTGGCCAGAAAGTGCACTTCCAGGGCTTCGGCGAGATCCTCGACATCCTGCGCTTCGGAAAGCAAGGAAGGAATCACGACGAGGGTGCGATTGTCTTCGGGCAGCCCGCTGGAATAGTCCATGCGTGGCAGCACGCTCGGCGTCACGAAGATCGTAACGAGCCAATTCACCAGACTGATTGCCAGTTGGCTGGTCACCAAGACAACGGCACTGGCGATGAGCAACGATGTCCAACCGTGTGGGGCGCTGCGTTCCGCAACCTTCAGCAAGGGCAGCGCAAGCAGCGCTGTGAGCAGCACCACCAGACTCACGTAGATCGGCAGTGGCGCCCGGTCGATCAACAACTGCACGGCGCTTGCCGCTTTGTGCGGCTTGACAATTTGCTGCTTCAAGGCCGCAAGACCCTTGTCCACCAGAAAAAAGCCGACATGCGCTTGAACGATCCCCAGGGGGCCCTGCAGCTTGCTTGTTTTGGCACATTGGATGGCAGCGTGCGCCACCTCGGTTTCGGATATGGTCCGGTACCTTGCCAGACTCTCCACCACGTGGCGGTAATGATCGCGCGTGGCAAAGTCCATCCCGGCATAGATCCCGGCAGGATCCTGGCGCAGCACGCGCTCGACACTGCTCATGGCTTCGACGAATTCGCGCCAGTCCATCGCCGAAAGCGTGCGGAGGCTTCCAATGCTGTTACCGATGGAGACCTGATCGGCCGCTTGCTGCTGCGCCTCCATCTGCACTAGGTGTTCGACCCCGTGGCCCGATTCGGACAACCTTTGTTCGAGCCAGGTCAGGGCCAGCGCCAGAGCCGGTCCCTGACCCTGCAACCGCCGCGTCAATTCGGCGACAAACGAGCTTCCCATCGGTGGATCCGACCGCGCCATGTCCGCCACCACAAGCACGACGCTTTTGGGGTCGTTTTCTGCAATTCGTGTCATTCTGTCGGCCCACTGGCCGGCCAGATTGCGGCCGGCCGAGTCGTCCATGACGCGCACAGCGACGCGGCGCAGATTCTCGATCAGAGCCAACCGGAGCATGATGGGAATGGCCCAAAGCTCACCGAGTGTGAGGGCGATCACCCTCTGGTACGAAGCGACGAAGCAGCTCAGGCTCTCGCTGTCCACCCGGCCATCACCGTGGGAAATGGCTTCCAGCGCAATGTCGTAGACCCGGGGCAACTTTTCAGAGGGGCCGTTGAGAAGCCTTGGCAGCTCGCGGCTGTAGCCCTTGGGTAAATGCCTTTGTGCAGTGCGGATCTGCTCTTCGACCAAGTAGTAGTTGTCGAGCAACCACTCTCCCGCGGGCGTGAGGCGGCGGCCCGTGCGTAGGGCCAGCGCAAACATCTCGCTGGCCTGTCCAAGAATGGCTTCGTTGTCCGACAAACGCGCCAACAGGGAATTGTCCCGCGATACATCAGTGGATCGATGCCGCTTGGCAAGCACGGCTCCATACAGGTCCATCTGGGCGGTACTGAACAGCTCCGAACGCAGAGCGGGTTCGTGTTCAAGACTTCGACGCAGAACGGACTGGCGAGCGATACGGCCCTGCAAATAGGCCAGGTTGAACCAGGAAACTGCAGAACGAATATTCAATGGTTGCTACACATGCGCGATGGTGTCCAAGGTAAGGTGTGGGCGGGGCCAGACCGGTAGGGTCCGGGTTGGCCCGTTCGAGCCGCGCGCTGCGGTGGCTGGGGAGGGAGGACGCCGAGGGATCGCGCTCGTGCACCTCGCATCGTTTGAGACCAGACTTCCCGGTAGGCGCGCTTGCCCGGGTTGTTCTTGTTTGGCGCTTCGCCTCGCTCCACACGATGATTGCGGCGTGTCGCATGAACCTTTGGCGTTGCGGCGGTGATCGCGGCGTTTCCCCGCCGTGTACCAAGTTTGCTGATCATGCCGCGCCTCTTGTGTCGGCGTCCCTCCATGACGCTGCAAGCAGGGCTGGCGCGTCAACGATCGCGCACCCCTAGCAGCGGTTGGCTTACACCTGCGCTTCGAGCGAGCTGGCTGCGGGCTGGCGCCCCTCAGTGAGTCTGTTCCCCCTTCTCGATGATCTGCAGGATCGGTTTGATCAAATCGATGGGCATGGGGAAAATGACAGTGGAATTTTTTTCCGTGCCGATCTCGGAGAGGGTCTGAAGATAGCGTAGTTGCATTCCTCCAGGTGCCGAGGCCAGGATTGCCGCTGCGTTCACCAGCGTCTGCGCCGCCTGAAACTCGGCGTCCGCGTGGATGACCTTGGCGCGGCGATCACGCTCGGCCTCAGCCTGTTTGGCGATGGCCCGCACCATGTCTTCCGTCAGCTCGATGTTGCGGATCTCGACCACGCTGACCTTGATGCCCCAGGCTTCCGTCTGTGCATCGAGTATGGCCTGGATGTCCGCGTTGATTTTCCCGCGCTCGGAGAGCATTTCGTCCAGATCGTGCTTGCCCAGGACGGCGCGAAGCGTCGTCTGGGCCAGTTTGCTGGTGGCCGAAAAATAGTCTTCCACTTGAATGAAGGCCTTTTCGGGATCGACGATACGGAAATAAAGAACCGCGTCGACCTTGACCGAGACGTTGTCCCGCGAAATCACATCCTGAGACGGAACCTCATGGACGACGGTGCGCAAATCCAGCCGAGCCATGCGCTGGAAGATCGGGACCACGAAGATTAGTCCGGGTCCTTTGACCTTCAGGAACCGGCCAAGCTGAAAGACGACGGCGCGTTGATATTCGTAGATGATTTTCAGCGACGTTGCCAGGAACAAGCCAACCACCACCAGCAGCGCAAGCAAAATCGGGGAAAGCAAGTGTAGGTCGGGCATGGGATGTTTGGAGCTTTCGAGGCGTGAGCGCGGGCAAGAGTTGCGTGGCTTTGAGTTGTCGGGTGCAGCGACGCTTTGGTCAGAGGGTCGCGCCAAGTGCACCATAGACCAGAAGGCGCTTGCCGACTGTTCGGTTGCGCACATAAGGCGATGCGAAATCGCCGCACACCGGGTTTCTGGCTCAGCCGTCGTGATCGCCAGACGCGCGACAAGCCCCGGCATTGAGGCGGGGGAAGGATTGCGCGAATGCCAGATATCCCCTTTTTGTTCTTGGCCCCGGGATAAAGCGGTTGTGCAGGTGCCCGAGCGGACGGGAGGAGCATGACGCCTTCGCTGAATCGTGACCCCGACCACTGCGTGCGCTGCCAAACAGGCACTGCAAGTCGATGCACCTACGTTTACCTCAAGCGCCTTCAGGCACAAACCAACTTGAGACGCTTTCGCACATTTGCAATCCACCTTTTGAAGGGCCCACGGCCTTTGATATCGCGCGGCTCCCAGGGAGGCAAGGATTCACAAGCCGGCCGTTATCCATGAAGCATAAAAGTCTGGTATTCCAGGCGGCGAAACAGGCGCTGCACGAGCATCAGCCCCACCACCAGGGTCAGCAGCAGGGCCATCGCAAAGCCGTAGCCGAAATACACCGGGCCGAGTGCCATCGACACGCGGGTCAGCACGACGTTGAGCACGGTCAGCAGCGCGGTGATGAAGACCACCTCACGCCTGCGGTCGAGATAGAAGAACACGTTGAGCACAGCCAGCAGCAGGACCTGAAAGCTTGCCGCCACTGCCTGTATAAGAAACAGAGGGATGTACAGATCGCTGATGCCAATGGCATGAAACAGCGCGTTGACGAACGTGTAGAGCGCCAACAGCGTGATGGCCTGCACCTTGATGATCTGGTAGATGCCTTCGCGCACCGTGTCCTGCATGCCGTCGTGGAAGCGGGCAATGTCGTGCAGCGTGCCCCCGGAGCGCACCGCGCCGAAGAACTTGTCATACCACTCCACGAAATCGGTTTCGAATTTGACGAGGAAGACACCCATGCCGGGAATCACGCACAAATAGGCGAGGAACACCGGCAGGTCGTAGATGGGCGAGGCGCGCAGGGGCCCGATGACATGCATGGACGTCTGGGGCGTAAACCAGAACATGAGCTTGTCCGCCCACACGCCGAGGTTGTACAGCGTGCCGCCGGCAAGCAGGCTCGGAAACATGGCGCCCGGCGCGAAGCAACGCAGGTTGAGGGGCTGTGTGGGCGGGAAGTTGCGCAGCACCAGGCCCATCATGGCCGTCCACATCACGAACTGGCCACCGAGAAAGCCGCCCAGCAGGCCCTCGAGCCCCCACCGGCGCAGCAGGTACGCCAGCACGACCGACAGGGTGTAGCCGCTGGCGTACAAGGCCACGATGACGCGATACTGCTTGAGGCCCGAGAGAAAGACGGTGACGATCCAGATATTGCACAGCAGCGCAAGCCCGCCGCAGAGCAGCACCCGGTACAGGTTGCTTTGATGGGGGAACAGCACCAGCGCGGCCAGCCATCCCAGGGTCCCCGCCCCGGCTGTGCTCACCAGCAGCACGCCGAGAAAGGCCGGGGCGACCTGCTCGCGCTGCTTGGCAAACAACTGGTCCGCCACCCAGCGCGTGAAGCCCAGTTGCAGCCCGCCCGAGAGCACGAGCGAAGCCATGATGAGATACGCCACCGTGACCTGGAACTGGGTGATGAGCGCATTGGGCCGCACCACGTTCAGCGACAAAAGCCCGGTGACAATGAGTCCGAGAATCGAAAACACCCACGGCCCGGAGCTGATGATCGAGGCGTAGCTGTACGCGCGCAGCATGCCGAGATAGGACTGGCTGCGAAGCAGCTTGCGCAATTCAAAGCCGATGCCCGCCATCAGCGACGCTCCTCGGTCTGTGCGGGCACGGCCGCGCCCGTCGGGACGTGGCCTTCGCGCAAGGCGCCGGCGATGCGTCCGCGCGGGGCAGCCTCCACGGGCTGCGCGCTGCGCGCCAGCGCGTCCGCGTACACCGCGCGGTACTTGGCGAACATCACCGGTTGGGTGTAGTAGCGCTCCACCCGTGCGATTCCTGCCGACTGCGCGCGCGCATAGCCGTGCGGATCGCCCAGCAGCGTGGTGCATGCCTCGCCCAAGCCCTGGGCGTCGGCGATGCCGACGACAGCGCCGGCGGCGCCCAGCGCGGCGTCCTCCGCACCGAGCCCGTGGACAAGCTGCGTGCACGAGCCCACATCGGTGGTGACGACCGGAACCCCGGCGGCAAACGCCTCGAGGACGACCAGGGGCAGGGCCTCGCTGATCGACGACAGCACGACGACGCCGACCTTGGGCAGCAGTTCCACAAGATTCTGAAAGCCGAGGAATTTCAGGCTGTCGCCAAGTTCCAGGCTCTCGGCAAGTTCGTGGCATTCGCGCGCGTACTCCGGGTTTTCGTTTTCGGGCCCGGCAATCCAGCCCTGCAGTCCCGGCATGCGCCCCGCGGCCACGCGCACGGCACGGATGAACGTTTTCACATCCTTGATGGGCACCACGCGGCCGATCAGGCACATCACCGCCGGCGCCGGGCGCTGCGTGCGCGTGGCGGCAAACGGCGGCACGTTGATGCCGTTGGCGATCAGGCATGTCGTGGCCGGCTCGGCCCCGTCGTCGAGCTGGCGCACGCGGTTGGCCTCGTACAGGGCAATGACCGGATCCGCCGCGTCATAGCACATGCGTCCGAGCGACTCGAACAGCCGAATCCACAGCTCGCGGAAATACCCGGCGTCACCGGCATTGCGTTCCAACACCGGCACGTTGTCGCTGATCCATTGCGCCGAAAACAGGTCGATACGCCGCTCCTTGGTGTAGATCCCGTGCTCGGACAGCACGAGCGGGCGCCCGGTGATGTGGGCAAGCACGGCACCCAAATAGCCGGCATAGCCTGTGGAAATGCTGTGGTAGATCCGCGCTGGCGGCAATTGGCGCGCCACCTCTGCCAGGGTCCACAGCGGCGTGTGCATGGTGCGCACGGTCCAGAAATAATCGACGAACGAGGGATCGGTGCAGCGCTGCTGGTACTGCTCCGCCAGGTAGTTCCAGGACTGCGTGGAATGCAGGAAATAGGCCAGATCGAGCTTGCCCTGCATGGCGCCGAGACTTTGCTCAAGAACGCGCGCGCGTGCCTGGCGGCCCTCGGCCTGTCCGCATGGCGCGCGCAACTGCTCATGCAGGTCGCGCACAAGCGCGCTGGTGGCGGCGTCGCCTTTGCTGGCGTGCGGCTTGGGAAGGACATCCGCGCTGAACAGATAGTGCGTGGTGAGCCCAACCACGTTGGGCGGCAGCGTGTAGCGCATGTCGCCGTAGTCCTCGCGCCGGGAGCCGATAAAGCACAGATGAAAGCGCAATTCGGGAAAGCCGCTGACGATCTGGTGCACCCAGCTCGACACGCCGCCAGCCACATAGGGATAGCTGCCTTCGAGCAGCAGCATCACATCAATCTGCATCACACGATGTCCTTGCGGGTCGCCCACAGGCGCAGGATGGGGCGCAGGCGCGGGGCAACCTGGGTGTGCCTGAGCTTGTCCAGGGTGGCGCCCACAGCGGCGAAGTTGCGCCGCTTCCAGGCCAGCTCGGCGGCGTAGGGCACCCACACCGAGGCGCTGGCGCGGCCCTCGAGCTGCAGCAGCGTGCTTTGCGCACTGTCGAGATCGTCTCGGGCCAGGCTCAGGCGCAGACGCAGGATCAGCAGGGCCGGGTCCGCGGGCTGGGCGTTGAGGCCCAGATTGGTGTAATACCACGCCTTGTCGAGGGCGAAAGCGCGCAGATCCCCCTGCGCCAGCCCCTGGTAGATGAACTCCATCTGCAGCTCCGCCACGCGTTGTGCCGCACGCGCCAGGGCATTGCCGCTGGCCCCCCGGGCCTGCAGCGCGTCGAGTTCCTTTTGGGCCTCCTGCAATTCGCCAGTGAGGCGCTGCTCCCAGTTGCTGGCGATGCCGTAGGCCACCAGGCGAATCTCCTCGTTGGCATCGCCCATGAGGTTGCGCAGCAGGGGCAGGGCCAGCCGCGCAGGCATGTCGCGCAGTGCCAGCACCGCGCGAATGCGCTGCGCCGCCGGCGCCTTGGGGTCAGCGGCGATGCGGGCAACCTGCCCGGGCGGCAGCAGGTCCGGTCCCTGGTCCAGCTGCGCGCCCAGCGCGTAGATCTCCAGGCGCGGTGCTTCATGCACCGCATTCGGGTCCCGCGCGCGCTTGGGCAAGGCCAGAGCCACGCGCGAGGCCAGCAGCAGGCCGGCCAGGCCCACCAGCGTGAAAAACAGCGCGAACACGAACACCAGCCCCAGCGCAAGGGCGCGCGACTCGCGCCACGCGCGCGGCAGGCTCCACCACGCCCACCCGCTCGCCGCCGCCGACGCCCCGGCATGCAGGAGCCAGAACGCAACGTACCGACTGTCGCCGTGCGCGTTGAGCAGCCACAGCGCAGCGGTTTCCATCGACAGCGACAGTGCCAGCAGGCCGAACCTGTAGAGCCGGATCACGGTCATGGTCTCACTGGCTGTGCACGCGCTTGCGCAGTTCGGCGAAGTCGCCGGCGTGGCGCACCGGGTAGAAATCCGCGCCCACGGTCTGGTTGGGGATGTCCTTGCGCGCGAGAATGGCCTCCAGCGACTCGATCATCTCGCGCCGGTACGCGGTGAGACTCGCGCCGCTGATGATGGGCATGAGCACCACCAGCACCAGGTGTCCCTTGGGCGTTTCCAGCCGCCACCCGCTGCTCTCGGCCGGCTGCATGCCGGAAAACTCGTCGAGCACTTCCACGCTCAGGCGCGCCTGGCCCATCCACAACGCGCAGTAGCTGCGCAGCCCGGAGACACGGTGCAGCGCGGCAAGCTGCGCCCACTCCTGTTGCAGCCCGATGGGCGCCTCAGGCCACACGGCGCGCACGTCTTCCACGAGCAGCTCGAGCTGGGTGAAGTCGGCATAGGACGAGGTCAGGACTTGCAGGCGCCGCAGATTGATGTCGTCGAACGCCATGAAGGGCATGGTGTGCACGGCCAGCACCGCGTCCACCTCTTCGAAGACATCCTGCCGCAGCGGTGCGGCAAACACCCATTGGCTGGAGCGCGTCTCGGCCAGGCCGGCTTGGGCAATGTGGGCGATTTCCCGGGTTTCCAGGACGTGTTCAATGAGCACGTTGTCCGTGTCCAGCCGGTCAAGGCTGTGGCCCAGCCGGGCCACCGCGACCCAGCGCTCGGGGCCGGTGGCGCGGCGCACGAAGATCCCCGCCTCGATCACGCGGCAGGCCTGGCTGAGCAGTTGGAGGAAGGACGCAGGGTCTGGCAGGTGTTCGGCCGGCGGCGACGTCGTGGCCAGGCGCCGCCGCAACTCCAGCAGCGCATCGCGCAGCGTCAGGGGCCGGTCGGTGAGCTCCTGCTCCAGCGTGGCGAGCGACTCTTTCACGATGAACAAGCGGCGCTTGGTGCGCTCCAGGCGCGCGGTGAGGTCCGACTGGATCTCCCTGTGGCGCGTGCTTTGCACCTTGTAGGCCGAGCCGAACTCGCCCAGGATCAGGCTCACCAGTGCGCCGCCGAGAAAAAACTCGCCGGGAAAGGTGCTGCCTCCCTGGTGGAACAACCAGGCCCAGGCGCCCCCGTACAGGGCCGCGCCGAACAATCCATAGCCGGCGCCGTAGCGTACGGCCGCCAGCCAGGGCCCGAACCACACCCACGGAAAGCCCCCGTGCAAGCCCAGCGGGTCCTCGGGACTGATGCGCAAGCCCAGGTACAGGGCCAGGCCCGGCAGCCCGGCGCTTTCCACCACGGCCAGCAGCCGGTCCGCCTGGGCATTGGGTCGCCAAAAGCGCAGGACGCGCCACAGCCGGCGCCAACGCGAGACGTTTGACAGCGCGCGACGTCGCGTGATGCGTGCGCGCAAGCGGGTGATGCGGCTCATCGGCAGTGGACTCGGCGTGCGCGGCTCAGGGTTTGGCGGGCGCCTTGGCTGGGGCTCTCACCACGTGCACGCCGCGCAGCAAATCGGCCAGCTGTGCCTGGCCCACCGCGGCCAGCGCCTGGTAACCCCAGCCGGCCCGCGCACCTGCGGCGGACCACACCACCTGGCCGGTGGCCACGTCGGCGATTTGCAGCGTCAGCCCCACCGCGGGCTCACTGTCCACGCCGGTCTTGTAGCGCCACTCGGTCACGGTGCCGCTCAGCGCATAGGCCGCCCCGTGGCGGCGCGCCCAGTCCAAAGCCTGCCTCGGGGTGGCCGCGGCCGGCGCTTCCAGGGGATTGGCCGACGCGGGCTGCGGATACACGAGCACCTGTTGCAACCCCTTTTCGTGCAACAGCGCCACCGCAATGGCTTGCACGCGGACCTCGGCCTGCGGCACCTCGGTGGCGTTCACAAAGGGCAGCACGGCGAGTTTTCCACCGGCCTGCAGTTGCAGGCTATGCGAGAACCCCGCCGTGGTGGCGCACGCCGCCAGCAACAGGCTCAGGACGGCGCCAAGCCACAAGCGTGGCAGTTGAAAACGCGTGGATCGAAGGACGAGCGAACGCATGGTGAACTCCTGTGGATCGGATCGGGTTGGCAGTGCAGGCATGAATGGCGGTGTCGGCGGCGGCAGTCGGCGGTAGGCAGATGCGATGAGCAGGGCGCAGGTCGGGTCCTGTGGTCAGGGCCCGAACCAGATGCGGTATTGGAGGCTCCACTGGCGGTCGAGCCCCGTCGTGTTTTGCTCCCGTTGGTACAGGAACGCGAGCTGATCGCCGCCGAGCACGGGCCCCTGAATGCCCAAATTCATGCTCGTGGCATTTCCCAGCCGGCGCGACGACAGCACATCCACCTCGCCAAACGGAAGCCAATGCGAACTGTAGCGGTCCGCTGCAAGCGTATTGAGGGTGACGCCCACGCCCGCCACGTCGTCGCCTGCGGGGATAAACGCGCTTGCGCCGGGCGCCAGCCGCGTCGGGCTGAGGGCTGCATACTGTGGCTCGGTCGTGCCGGTGGCGCTGAACTGGTTGGTGTACCCAAGCACCTTGACCCCGATGTCGGGCGCGCCCTCATGCAGCCACATGCCCGCCTCGGCCTGGAGGCTGCGCCCCTGGCCGAGGGGGGCGCCGGCGCGCGTGAAATAGTGCGATGCGCTCTGGCTGACGCTGAACCACAGCGGTCCGAAGCTCCTGCTGAGCGCAAGCTCGATGCGATCGCGCTTGCCTGCCACCAGCAACAAACCGGATTCGTCGGCCACCGCGTTGTGTTGCGCCTGCACGTGCGCGCGCACGTCGCCCGGCAACGTCCATGCAGCGGCCAGTTGCAGCGGGTCGATGCTGCCCACTGCGGTGTTGTGCCCCGCGCTGCCCGAGACCTGCGTGGACCCGTCGCGCCACCGCAGGGAGGCCTGCGCATCGCTCCAGGTGCGCGGCAGCCCGGTGATGAAATTCGCGTTGCGCGTGCTCAGGTGCTCGCGCGCGACGTGCACGCCGAGCTGGAGGTGGGGCGTGAGGCTGAGGCGCTGCGCGAGCTCCGGGCCCTGGCGTAGCACGGCATCGTTTTGCTGGCTGGCGAAGCGCAGCGTGCTGCGGTTGGCCAGGTCGAGCTGGTCCTGGGCGCTTTGCCGGGCCAGTGCCTGCAGTTGCGGGCTGCTGCGGCCCTGCTCGGCTGCTTGCTCCAGGACCCGATCGGCCAGCGCCAGCGCCCGCTGCGGATGGCCTGCGGCGCGCAAGGCCTCGACGCGATCGATGGGGGCGAGCGCGCGCCCGGCGCCCGCTGCAAGCAAGCTGCGGACGCGCTGCGGATCGCCTTGCTTGATGGCCACTTGCAGTGCGATCGACTGGCGCTCGGCGGTGCTGAGCACGGCGTGCTCCAGCCACCAGCGCGCAGGCGCGGTCGTGTGCAGACGCAGCAGCCAGTCGGCAATGCCGGCGTCCACCTGGGCGCGGGCCCCAGCCGAGGTGCCGGGCGCATGCAGCTTGGCCCGCAGCATGGCGATGATGCGCTGCTGTTGAGCGCTCGAGGTGCGCGGGTAGGACAGCTGCAGGGCCGCGAGTAGCTCATCGACGCTCAGTGGTGGGCTGCCG
>JAKBCY010000284.1 GCA_021807445.1 Pseudomonadota bacterium | reverse complement strand
GAGCAGGGCTGGATCTCGCTGTTCCAGGTGCTGGGCTCGCGCCCCGATGGCGTGGTGGAGTCGCGCCAGGATCCCACCTGCACGCTGCGCGCGGCGCAAAGCGACTATCCGTTCAATCGGGGGTATATGTACGCCCAGTCAAGTGCCGAGGAGGCTGCACAAGCTGCGCAGTCTCGTCCAAACTCGGCATGGCAGCGACAGCCGGCCGAGACGTGACAGCACGTGGCATCCCTCCAGAGCCCGAGATGACCAGCCTGCCAGAAAGAATGGCGTGTCCGCCAACGATTCGGCGGTGGTGCAACGTCAGTCCCACAGTTTGGACGCCGCGGCGGTCGCGGCGCCAACCGAACCCGTCTTTTGATCTCCATTTTTCCCAACGAGCTGGAACTTCCCATGTCATCATTCCTGACTTGCCCGATTGCCTCGCTTGACGCCATCGAAATCCTCGACTCGCGCGGCACGCCGACGCTCAAGGCCACCGTCACCCTGCTGTCGGGCGCGAGCGGCAGCGCAGCCGTACCCAGCGGAGCGTCCACCGGCAGGTATGAGGCCGTCGAGTTGCGCGACGAGGACCCGAAACGCTACTTCGGCTTGGGTGTGCGCAAAGCCATCGGCCATGTGAAGGGTGAGATCGCCGATGCGCTGGAGGGCCGCAATGCGCTGGATCAGCAGGGCATCGACGAGATCCTGATCCGCCTGGACGGCAGCGAGGACAAATCCCACCTCGGCGCCAACGCCATGCTGGCGGTGAGCATGGCGTTGGCGCGAGCCTCGGCTGCCGCCTGCGAGTTGCCGCTGCACCGCACCCTGTGCGATGCAGCCACCTTCCTGCTGCCCATGCCCATGTTCAACGTGCTCAATGGCGGGCGTCATGCCCTGAGCAGCAGTCTGGACTTTCAGGAGTTCATGATCGTGCCACTGGGTGCTCCCACGTTTTCCGAGGCAGTGCGTTATGCGGCCGAGACCTTCGCCACCTTGCGCAAGCTGCTCCTCGCGATGGGCAACTCCACGGCGGTGGGCGACGAGGGCGGATTTGCACCCAAGCTGGTGGGTGGCAACGAGGCGGCCTGCGAGTTGATCGTGCAAGCCATCGAACGCGCTGGCTACCGCCCTGGGGTCGACTTGGCCATCGCGCTCGATCCAGCCGCGACCTCGTTCGACAGAAACGGCGCCTATTGGCTGGTGCGTGCTGGCAATCGCCACTACACCAGCGAGGACCTGATCGACCTCTACGCTGGCTGGCTGCACAAATACCCGATCGTCTCCATCGAGGACGGCTTGGCCGAGGACGATTGGCAGGGATTCGCTGCGATGACACGACGCCTGGGCGACCGCATTCAGATCGTGGGCGACGACAACTTCGTCACCAACACCCGCTTCATCCAGCGCGGCATTGACGAGCACACGGCCAACGCCGCGCTCATTAAGCTCAACCAGATCGGCACCGTGACCGAAACCATCGCCGCCGTGCGCCTATGCCAACAAGCTGGTTGGGGCACGGTGATTTCGCACCGCAGCGGAGAAACGGAAGATGCCTTCATCGCCGACTTTGCCGTGGCGGTGGGTGCGGGGCAGATGAAGTCCGGCTCGCTGTCGCGCAGTGAGCGCCTGGCGAAGTACAACCGCCTGCTGGAAATCGAGCGCGAATTGGGGCCCAAGGCCGAGTTCGTCAATCCCTATCTCTGAGTTTTCATGGACACACCGCAAACCCAGCCGCCAGCCTTTCACAGCATTGTGTTCCCGTCGGCGGAGCACGAGGCGGCAGCGCAGCCGCGCACGGATTTGCGCGACGTGTTCCACGATTTGTTCCTCGATCAAATTTTTGACGCGGCGTATGGCGGCTTTGCCCCCAAGGAACAAACCACGCACTACACCATGCGGCCCGACGATGAGGCCCCCTACCGCGCCGAGGTGCATGACACCTTGCAAGCATTGTTCGCCACGCCGCTGACCGAACTCGACGTTGTGTGCTACCGCCAGGACACGATGCGCGACTTGCAGCAGGGGGCTGTCTGGCGTGCCATGCAGGTGTTCCAGGTTGGCATGCGCACCATGCGCGAAAGCCTGCGGCACGCCGAGCGCGCGTTCAACGCCATCGAGGGCCAGCGCTGGTTTCTCGACGCGGCACTGGCGTATGGCGACGCGGTGGCCACGTTGCACGGAGCGATGGACGCGGCGCAACTGCAGTCGCAAGCCTTGCGCGCCTTGCGACAGCATCTGGCTGTCCTGCGAGTTTCGCCCGGCCAGACCGAGTTTGTTGTCCAGGCCAAGGCGCTGGCGGATGTTCTGGCCAAGGTGCGCTATGCGGTGCGTGTCGACGGCGGCACGGTGGTCGTGCTGCAAGACCCGGCGGAGCCCGACTACAGCGCGGCGATTGCCCGCACCTTTGCGCGCTTTCGTCAAGGCGAGGTGCGCGACTACCGCGCACAATTCACGCCCGCCTCGGGGCTCAATCACGTCGAGGGGATGATTCTCGACCGCGTGGCCATGCTGCACTCCGAGGTGTTTGGCCGTCTGGCGCGGTTTCGCGCCGAGCATGCGGCTTTTGCCGACGCACGCCTGCTGCGTCTCGATCGCGAACTGGCCTGGTATCTGTCATGGCACGACTTCACTCGACGCTTCACCCGCGCCGGTCTGCGCGTGTGCTTTCCCGAACTCACCACGCAACGCGGGCAGATCGAGGCGAACGATGCCTTCGACATCGCCCTGGCGCGCAATCTGGTGGAGGCGGGGCAGGCGGTGGTCAGCAACGGCTTTGCCTTGCGCGGGGAAGAACGCATGATCGTCGTCACCGGCCCCAACCATGGCGGCAAAACCACGCTGGCGCGTACCTTCGGGCAACTGCACCACATCGCCAGCCTGGGCCTGACGGTCGCGGCCAACAGCGCCACGCTCTTGCTGTCCGACCGCATGTTGACCCATTTCGAGCGCGTGGAAGACATCGCCAACCAGCGCGGCAAGTTGCAAGACGACCTGGTACGGATGCACCGCATTCTGGCCGCTGCCAGCCTACGCAGCATCGTCTTGATGAACGAATTGTTTTCCTCGACC
>JAKBCY010000283.1 GCA_021807445.1 Pseudomonadota bacterium | reverse complement strand
CACGGCAGGCAGTGGGCATGGCGGCACGTCGCCCGTCCATCTCGCGATCAAACGCGTCTACGACGACGCCGACGCAAGCGACGGTTTTCGCGTGCTCGTCGACCGGCTCTGGCCGCGGGGCACGAGCCGGGACAAGGCCCAGATCGATTTGTGGGTCAAAGACCTTGCGCCCAGCGACGCGCTGCGCCATTGGTTCGCCCACGATCCGGCGAAATGGTCTGTGTTCGCACAACGCTATGCCGCAGAGCTTGCAGCGAACCAAGATGCGCTGGGCGCCTTCAAGGCGGAACTGGCCAGGCATGCGCGTGTCACTTTTTTGTATGCGGCGCGCGACGCCCAGCACAACAACGCGGCGGCGCTGCTCGCGTACCTGATGCACAAGCACGTGGCATGGCGCTGTGCACAGCGCTAGGGTCGCGGTCCGGTGCCATGAGGCCAGACGGGCTCAGGCCGCCGAAAGCGCGACGCCGACGAATTTGCGCAGCGCAGGATTCAGACACTCGGCCAGGGTCGTGGCGTTGAGTTCGGCGTAGAACGCCTTGCGCGCGCGTTCGAGTTTCGAGCGCAGGGTGCAAAAACCGGTGAGCAGGCACTGGCCGCCATCGCCGCGAAAGCACTCGGTCAGCGCTGCGTCGTCTTCCAGCCACTCCAGGACCTCGCCGATGCGAATCGCCGTGGCGCGCTTGGCCAGTTTCACGCCTCCGCCCGCCCCGCGCGTGGTCTGCACATAGCCTCCAGCGGCCAGCCGTTGCAGCACCTTGATGAGGTGATCACGCGAAATGTCGAGCTTGGCCGCAAGCTCGACGCTCGACCAGGTCTCGCGTTCGCTGCCGGCCAACACGAGCAGGGCTCGCAAGCCAAAGTCGGAGAAAGATGTCAGTCGCATGATCAGAGCCGTTTAAAAAGGTATTGCAAATGCCACTCAAGCATTTTATAGTGGCATCCATTGTACCTCTTTAATGCTTGTTATCCATCACCTGCACAGGACATTTCGTCATGCCGACCCTCGACACCCCCGCAAGCTCGTCATCGCCGTTCGCCGCCAGCCTCTTGGGCCAACTCGCGCGTGATCTTCCCGGCTCCACCGCCGTCTTTCGCCGCTACCGGCTGGATTTCTGTTGCGGCGGCAACATTACCCTGGAGGCCGCTGCGCGTGAGCGTCAGCTCGATGTCGCCGCGATCGAGCGCGAACTCTCGGCCCTGGATGTGCATGCACCGAGCGAGACGCCGAGCGACGCCAACGCCTTGATCGATCTCATTCTTGCCCGTTACCACGACGTGCACCGGCGCGAACTTCCGGAATTGATCACCCTGGCCACCAAGGTTGAGCGCGTGCACAAGGACCATGCGGACGTTCCCGCCGGCCTGGCGGCGCTGTTGCAAAGCATGCTCGACGAGTTGCTGGAACACATGCAAAAGGAAGAGCAGATTCTCTTTCCGATGATGCGCCGCAATCCCGGTGGCTTTCTCGCCCCGCCGATCGGGCGCATGCGTACCGAGCATGAAGAGCATGGCCGCATGCTCCAGCGCGTTCAGAACCTCACCCACGACCTGACGCTTCCCGCCGATGCATGCAACACCTGGAGTGCGCTGTATACCGGCGTGGGCAAGTTCACGACCGATTTCATGCAGCACGTCCACACGGAAAACAACATTCTGTTCCCGCAGTTCGAAGGTCAGGCCTGAAGTCCACGCCCGATCAGCCGCCGTTTCAACCCAAACCCTCCTCAATCCAAAGACGAATCATGGAAACGCTCAACGTCATCAACCAACCCCATTCCCACCGACGCGCCGATCAGCGCTACGCCTTTGATGCCAGCGGCATCGCCAAGCGCTTTCGCCATGCCGCGATCTTCGGCGCGCTGAGCGCCCTCGAACCCGGCGAGACGATGGCATTCTTTAACGACCATGACCCCCTGCCCCTGCTTGCGCAGATCGAACAGCATTTCGGCAACAAGGTGCGCATCGAATACGTCAGCCGCTCGCCCGAAGGCGTGCAGATCGACTTTCAGGTCGTCGCCTGAGCCCCATGCCCGCGCACCGGTCCCTGGCCAGGCTGACGGCGGGCAGGCACCAAGCTTGACCCCTTCTGCCCGGTCGGCGTCGCCTGAGCGACGCTGCGCGTCAGGCCGTGCGAGAAAGGAGAATGCGCGGGCATGTGTTCAAGACAGTGCTTTGCGCGTGCTCGTGGTGCAAGTGGGCAACAGACGCGAGATTTACCGGAAAACGCCGTAAGGTCCCTGCCCCGCAAACGATGCGGGCCAGGGCGTCAAGTCCCGGCGCCCAGCTACCACAGCCCGGACTGCAGCTTGGCTGCATCGCTCATGCGCTCCAGGCTCCACGGCGGATCCCAGACGAGCTCAACATGGACCTGCGCGATCCCTGCAATGTGCATGAGTTTGTCCTCAATCTCCTCAACCAGGATGGAGCCCATGCCGCAGCCGGGTGCGGTCAACGTCATGTCGATATCCACCGTCCAGGCGGTGCCACTTGCGTCGGCCGGCTGCACATCCAGGCGATAGATCAGGCCCAGCTCAAGAATATTGATCGGGATTTCCGGGTCGTAGCAGGTGGCGAGTTGTTCGAGCACCGCGTTTTCGGCTTCCTCGCGCGTTTGTGGCGCGGGAACCTCCGTCTGTTGTCCCTCGTCCAGCCCGAGCGCATCGGCATCGCGGCCGTCAATGCGGTACATGCGGCCCTCCGACACGACGGTGACGTGGCTTCCCAAGCGCTGGGTGATGCGCACCGCGCTGCCTTTGAGCACGGTTCCCGCAGTACCCGACGGCACCAGGGTCGCGGGTACGTCGCGCAGCACGGTGATGGTGCCCGAATCAACAGCTTTGTCCATGCTCAACTCCCCGGCTCCGATGGGTCTTCCGTGTTGGCCACGCGCGTGGCCTGCGTTAGCGCATTGCGCAACGTGTGCCAAGCGAGCATGGCACACTTCACCCGCGCCGGAAACTGCTTCACGCCTTCGAGCACGGCGAGTTTGCCCAAGGCGCCGTCAGCGCCAGAATCGTCGTCGACAAGCACGCCATGCATGCGCTCGAACAAG
>JAKBCY010000282.1 GCA_021807445.1 Pseudomonadota bacterium | reverse complement strand
CCGGTATGCAGCCCCGCCCTCTCCGGCGGGGTTTGCTGTTTCTGGGCTTCGCTCTCTCCAGAAGGGTTGACGATTCGGTCGGCGCCGCGACCCAGTCGCGCGCCAACGCATAGGGTTGCCCTCGCCGGCGAGTCGTGTCGAGAACATCTTGCAGGCCCGCACACGCGGGGCCGAAAACGGGTGGCCGCAACGGCAGCCACGCCTGACGCCAGCGGCATTCGCCGCGCAGGTGGCAAAGGCAGCGCCCCGTGATGCAACGGGCCGGGACGCTACGGTATCTGGGCCTCTGCATCCCGGCCCGTTGCCCGAGCGCAGGAACGCCGCCGCCCGACGCGCGTGCTCACCAGCCGCGACGAGCGGAGGCGGCGGCTAGCCTGTCGCTTCCGAGGTCGGCTCTGCTTCAGCAGGGGCGTCATGCGGCTGGGAGGCAGCACCCAAGCGTGCGCTAATCGCCCGTACCGTCGCCCTGTCCAAGTTGCGCGGAAACTCGTTGGGAAACGCCTTGGCTATCTGACCGAGGATGTCCACCAAGGGCGCGAGGTCATAGGCGTTCGATGCGATGATGCCGTTGCTCCGCCGGTTCACCCGCTTGATGAGCTTGATTTTGACCAGTTGGTTGACGGCCCGCTGTATCTGGCGCTCCGACACCCCGCATCGCACCGCCAGCGTGCTCATGCTGGGGAAGGGCATGGAGTCCTTGCGCCACCAACTCCCGGCAAGCTGGAACAGCACCAGCAGCTCCACCGGGCTGAGCCGGTGCTCCTTGTCGAGGAACTGATTGAGCAGCAGCAGGTAGTTGGGTATCTGCGTGAAACCCCGCTCCGCGACCGGAACCCCCCATTTTTCAACGATGCCCGACATGTTCCCATCCATCCACTGCTAACTGCATACCGCCATAACCTTACGCCAAGTTGTCGTAAAGTGTATATATAGTCAACGTATATCTCTCGATATAGACCTGGGAATATATACCTGTGATATTTATACGACACCATGACGGCCCAGCCGCCAAACGGCAAAATAGGCATGGCGGATCAAGCCGACATCCCACCTTGCGGCCCGTCGCGGGTTCGGCTATCATCGCATTACGCGGGTGGCGGTTGCATCTGCCGGCCGGCCTGCGCGCGTAGGGGGTGGCGCGGGCCATATCATGGTCGCCCGCGTCCATCTTCCCGCCTCGGTCACGCTTTGAGTACTCGAAAATAAAAAATATAGTCCTGCTTGGGCCTGTATTGTAGTATTAGTGCCTACTTGCCTCTACATGCAGGAACGATACTGCCATAGGAGCCTTGTCGCGTGCTTAAGAAAATTGACGGCAAGTTGGTCGTGATGGGCAATGTCCCCACGACCGGCAACGAGCTGGGCAGGGCCCTCAGCTCGTCGAACTTCCAATCCCTTGGGCCGAAGCCAGCCCAACCCGCCACCGCGACGCAGGCTCCCGCCAGCCCGGCACCGGCACCGGCACCGGCAAGCACGGGTGCGACAGCCAAGCCCTGATGGATGCAAACAAATGGTCGGCGTTTGCCGCTGCCTGTTCTGCCGTCGCGGCCTTCGTGTCGCTGGTGGTGGCATGGCACGCAAAGCGGATTCAAGGGCGGTCGGTGGACTTCGCTAACGGCATCGAGATTGTGGAACGGCTTGGCACCGCGATGCGCCGTGTGCGGGACGCCCCCGAAAATCATCATGATTTCGAGTTTACGGAACTGCTTAACCTGCTGGAAGCGTTGGCGCTCCTCCACAACGAACGCAGGATTGCCGCCTCGACGAAGAAACTTATTGCCAATTTTCTGGACGAAGTATTGCGCTGTATTGAAAATGACTCCGAAACAAAAAATCACATGTGCAAGACAAGGACGGGGAGTGAGACCTACCGCGAACTCGAAAAATTCAAGACCCGCCGCAATTCATGGATTTTGAACCAATGGCGTTCTTATAGGAACAAGCATGATGTGCAGCTATGAGTGAGAAACCTTCGCCCACAAAGGCACTACGCGGCTTCGTCGGTGACAGCATGTCCACCGCGAATTTTCAGGCGCTACGGGCTGCCAAGATGAAGGCTGCTGGCACCCCATCGGCAAGCGTCGATTCCGATACCTACGTCAAGTACGCGGGCAGTATATCTACGGCCAATTTTCAGCCAATTGCAGCAAAAGCGAAGCCTGCGACTCCAGAAATTCAGTCAGCAAACACCTCGGCCGCAGCACCGACACCCGCCAAACCCCTCCCGGTGCGCGCGCCGGGGCGATAAGAGGGGATAGCAACGGCTTCCGTCATAGGCGGGAAATCGTCCAGCCGCTGACGTTGTAGCTACGCCCGATCTCGGCAAGCGTTTCCTCGCCACGCTCGCGGCGGGCGAGGGCTTCCTTCTGCTGGTGCGGGGTGAGCTTGGGCTTGCGTCCGAGCCTCACACCACGCGCCACGGCGCGCGCGGCCTTCGCCTGTCCATGCGCGGATTAGCTCCCTCTCGAACTCGGCAAGGCCGCCCAGCACAGTCAGCATGAGCCGCCCGTGTGCGGTCATGGTGTCCGCCCATGCGTCGCCCAGCGAGCGGAATCCGGCCTTGCGCTCGGTGATGGTGACCTGCCCCTGGATTTTCGGCCAACCGCAAAGTTGAGAGACCGGCCCGCTGGGCGGAGAGCGCGATGCGGAGGTTGCCGGTCGCGGCCGAACCCGAGCCCGCCGTGGATCCGGATGGCGTCAGTAGCTCACCTTGAAGGTCGGGCTGTCCTCCGGCCGGGTGCGGCGGTGGTCGTAGATGCGTGTGGTGGCGATGTTGGCGTGACCCAGCCACTCCTGCACCTTGGCGATGTCGGCCTGGTGGTCGAGCGCGTTGGTCGCCGCCGTGGCCCTGAGCGCATGCGCGCCGATGGCGAAGCCCAGCTGTCGTGCGTAGCCCTTCACCAGCTTGTAGACGCCGTCCGGCGTGATGGCCTTCTCGAGCTCGCCGGTGCGGTTGTTGCGCAACGGCCGGAACAGCGCCCCGGCCTCGTCCGCGCCGTGGCCGGCGGCGTCGAGGTAGTCGTGGATGAGGGCATTGGTGCCGGGATGCAGCGGCAGGTAGCG
>JAKBCY010000281.1 GCA_021807445.1 Pseudomonadota bacterium | reverse complement strand
GGCTGTTGTATCCAGCCGACTACGATCCGCACAAGAAATATCCATTGGTCGTCGCAGTCCATGGAGGACCCAGCTACGCCGTTCAACCCCGCTGGCCAGGCGTCGATTACGGCGGTGCACCCCTGTCAGCCATGGGCTACTTCGTTCTTTTCCCGAACCCGCGCGGCAGCTTCGGACAGGGAGAAAAGTACACCCAGGCGAATCGCCGAGATTTTGGTTACGGCGACCTGCGCGACATCCTCGCAGGAATCCGGACCGTGGAGCACCGCTATCCGGTCGACCCAAATCGCATTGGCATAACCGGCTGGAGCTACGGCGGGTTCATGAGCATGTTCGCGCCCACGCAAACAAGCGTATTTCGCGCCGCAGTTGCCGGGGCGGGACTTTCAGATTGGCTAAGTTACACGGGTGAAAATTCGATAGACCAGTGGATGACCCCGTTCTTCGGGGCTACCGTCTACGATGACCCCGCCGCCTACGCACGCAGCTCGGCCATCAACTACATCAAGCACGACAGAACTCCGACATTGCTGCTCGTCGGTGAGTACGATGCGGAATGCCCGGCGCCCCAGTCCTTCGAGATGTGGCACGGGCTGAAGGCAATGGGCGTCCCGACTCAATTGGTGGTGTATCCGGACGAGGGGCATGGGTTCGTAGACCCTGCACACAAGCGCGATGTACTCGTTCGCGCGCTAGCTTGGTTCGCCCGCTATCTCCCGCCCAGCGCAACTTCGCTTGCCGGACCCCACGGGAAGCAGTGAAGCCGGCATGAGTGACCTCCCCGCGCTAGAAGCCCATGGAGTGCACAAGCACTATGGCGCCGTCCATGCGCTGCGCGGCATCGATTTGACCGTCTGGCGCGGGGAGATGTTTGCGCTGCTGGGCCCCAATGGCGCTGGCAAGACGACGTTATTCTCGATCCTTGCAACATTGATCAAGCCCAGCGAAGGCGAGGCACGCGTTCTCGGGCACGATACGGTACGCGAACGATCGCTGGTTCGACGGAACGTCGGCATCGTCTTCCAGGAACCCGCGCTGGAGGGCAAGTTGCCCGTGCGTGACAACCTGTTGCTGATGGGACTCTTCTACGGTCTGTCCATACGCTCCGCCCGCGCGCGCGCCAACGACCTGCTCAACACGCTGGGGTTAGGTGATGTTGCCGCTCGCGAGACAAGCCGACTCTCCGGCGGTCAGAAGCGACGAGTTGAACTCGCGCGCGCACTGGTGGCACGCCCTGAGGTACTGTTTTTGGACGAGGCGACGCTGGGCCTTGATGTCGACGCCAGGCGTCACTTCTGGAGCGAGATCCAGCGCTTTGTCGCCAATGGCGGCACCGTGTTCCTCACCACGCATTACATGGATGAAGCCGAGCCCGCGGACCGTATCGCCTTGATAGATGGGGGACGTATTCTGACTGTTGGCTCGCCGCAAGACCTGAAAAACCAAGTGGGCGGCGGCGTGCTTTTGCTCTCTACGGAAGATAATGCTCGTGCGGCGGATTGGCTGCGCGCACATGGCTATTCGCCGGAAACCAGTGCACGAGGCCTACTGCTTGTCGAGTCGGAGCCGGCTGCGGTGTTGCCGCGCGTCCTCGCGCAGTTGCCAGTACGAGCACTTCGCGCCGAAGTGCATGAGCCCGGCCTCGAAGACGTTTTCCTGAGGCTTACCGGGAGAACGCTCGAAGACGGAACCGGCCCTGCGGGGTCCAAACGAACGGGGAATCTGCAGTGAAGGGGCTGCTGGCGGTGGTGATTCTCGACCTCAAGCGACTGTGGGTGGATCGCATTCGCCTGATATCAAGCCTGATTCAGCCGCTACTCTATCTTTTCGTCTTGGGTTCCGGTTTGGGCGCGAGTTCGACGCTCGGCCGAACCGGCTACCTCCACTACATCTATCCGGGCGTGCTTGCGCTTTCGCTGCTTTTCTCCGCCGTCTTCGCTGCCATGCTGATCGTCTTCGACCGTCAAGTCGGCTTTCTGAAGGCAATCCTTGTAGCGCCTGTATCTCGCGTCGCGATTGCACTGGGAAAAGTCGTATCAGGCGCGATCCAGGCACTGGTTCCCGCCACGATCCTCCTCGCTCTCCTGCCTCTGCTCCACCTCAGTCTATCCGTTGGGGCGTTTTTCCAATTGCTCGCCACGATGATTCTCGCGTCGCTTACGTTTTCCGCCCTTGGCGTAGCCACGGCCGCGCGCTTCCGGTCGACAACGGTATTTCCGATCATTGGCAATGCGGTGCTGCTGCCAATGTTCTTTCTGTCCGGCGCTCTGTTCCCGCTGCAGAACGCGCCAATCTGGTTGCGGTGGCTGGCTCACGCGGATCCAGTCGCCTACGCGGCTGATTTGATGCGAGGCGCCATTCTCGATCGATACGTGTATCCGCCGTGGCTGTCACTCGCCGTGCTTATCGGCTTCATCGTGATCCTCACATGGATGGCAACCCGGGTCTTCGCCGCAGGCGAAGACGCCTAGGAAGCCACCATCAATCCAACCGTCCAGGCCGAGCAGCGGGGCCGCAGGGCGGTGGCGATCAACGCGCGTCTCGAAGATCCCCTACCGGCTCGCTCCCGAACCGCTCACCAAGCAACCAATCGAGGAAGCGGTTAGCGGTCGACTGCGGCGTAGCCAATGCTCCCTTTCTCTTCATGTCCACGAATTGTGCGTGCAAAGGGAAATCTCTGGACGAGCACGCGCGCAATTCCTCCTGCATGCCTGTATCAACAACGCCAGGGGCTAGCGAACAAATGCGCAGGCCAGGAACCCCGTCCGCGGCAACCGTGCGGGCATGGTGATCAAGCGCAGCTTTGCTCGCACAGTAGACCGACCAACCGGCGATGGCGTTACGTCCAGCGCCGCTCGACAGGTGCACGATCCGGCGATCCGGAACGCTGGCGGCCGCTCGCGCGAAGGCCGCGGCAATGAGAAGAGGCGCAACGACATTCACAGCCAAAGTCCGCGTCACGATCTGCAAATCGTGCGATGCTGGCGCTCCGACAGGACCCAAGAGACCTGCGTTGTTGATGAGCAGCGCCTGATCCGCGCCGGCCACCCATTTGCCCAATGT
>JAKBCY010000280.1 GCA_021807445.1 Pseudomonadota bacterium | reverse complement strand
GGGTACGTTGGCACTCCGACGACTCTGGCTGCAAAGCCCATCATTGACGCGGCAAAAATACCTCTCGTGGGTCCATTTACCGGAGCCATGGCGCTGCGCGAGCCTGTGGATCGCTACGTTTTCAACATCCGCGCCAGTTACAACGACGAGACCCGACGGATCGTCGACAATTTTCTGTTCCTCGGCCTGAAAAAGGTTGCCGTCTTCTACCAGGACGACGCATTCGGCAAGGCTGGCCTGTCCGGTGTTGACACTGCGCTCGCGGCGCACGGCCTCAAGCCCGTGGCCACGGGCACGGTGCGGCGCAACACCGTGGATATCGCTGCAGCGCTGAAGTCCATTCTTCCCGCCAAGCCCGACCTCATTGTTGAAGTGGGCACCTATACGGAAGCAGCTGCCTTCATCAAGGCGTCGCGCGCCCAAGGCTACGGAGGGCAGTTCGCAAACGTCAGCTTTGTTGGCTCCGAAGCGCTCGCCAAGGCGCTCGGACCTCAAGGCGATGGAGTGATGATCACCCAGGTTGTACCTTTCCCCTTTTCTGGGGCCACCGCTATTGTGCGTGAGTATCAGGCCCGCATGACGGCAGCGGACCATAAAAGCGACTACGACTTCACGAGCCTTGAAGGCTATATCGATGCCAAGGTGCTGGTTCAGGCACTGCGCAAAGCCGGGCACACGCCAACGCGAACCAGCCTCATCGATGCTCTCAACACCATGAATGCCGACGATCTGGGCGGCTTCCTGGTGCATTTTTCACCCACTGACCATGCTGGCTCAACCTATGTGGATGTGACGAGCATCACCAAAAGCGGCACGTTCAGACATTGAACCCAAGCTCGCTCCGGAACGGCTGGGCGAAGTAATTCGCGGGGCCCCGACACGCTGCAGCCAATCGAATTGGGTGCCGACGCCCTGATCGCCTCCAGCGGCGACACTCTGACCTTGTATGCGCACATGGCGGCGCGAGCCGGCGAACACATGCGATTCTCAAGGCCGACCGTCTGCAGCTGAGGGCGAGCGAAGCAACAGGTTGACCCGCTTCGCGTCCTTCTTCGCGAGCTGGTGGCCGCGCTCACCAAGCCGCCTATAGGCAGAGATCGCGCCCGCGAGCTTCTGCATGGTCTTCCGGCGTGGAAACAAGAAAAGCGGCGCGCCATAACGCCATCATCGACCTCCGAAAAACCAGTTGCATACCGCGATCGACGCCACAATTCCAGCCAAGTCCGCTAGCAACGCGCAACCCACCGTGTGGCGCACCCGGCGAATGCCCACGGCGCCGTAATACACAGCCAGCACGTAGAACGTCGTTTCCGTGCTGCCCTGCATGGTGGCGGCGGTCAGCGCCGGAAAACTGTCGACCCCATAATGCCGCATGGTTTCAATCAGCATGGCGCGCGCGGCACTTCCGGAAAACGGCTTGACCAGCGCGGTCGGCAGTGCCGCGACAAAATCTGTATTGAGGCCCAAGCCCTTCACCGTCCAGCGAATGCCGTCAATCGCATAGCCCAAGGCTCCTGATGCGCGCAAAACACCGACGGCGCACAGCATCGCCACGAGGTAAGGCAGCAAGTCACGCGCCACGTCGAATCCCTGCTTGGCACCCTCGATAAAGGCCTCGTACACCGGCACTCGCTTAATGACACCGGCGAGCAGAAAAACAATGATGATGCCAAACAATACGAGGTTGCCCACCAACGACGATACGCTGGCAAGAGCCGCTGCAGATAACGTGCCCAAAAACGCAAGCAGCCCCCCAAGCAGCAATGCGACTGCAGCAAGATAGGCCAGCGCCACCGGATCCCAAAGCCTCAGTCGCTGCATAAAGGCCACGCTGAGAAGTCCCGCCAAGGTCGATGCGCTGGTGGCCAGCAGGATGGGCAGGAACACCAATGTCGGATCGGGCGCCCCCTGCTGCGCGCGGTACATAAAAATGCTGACTGGCAGCAGCGTCAAGGACGAGGCATTGAGCACCAGGAACAGGATCTGGGCATTGCTGGCAGTGTCGCTACTCGGGTTAAGGGTCTGCAGCTCACGCATTGCGCGCAGGCCGACCGGGGTTGCCGCGTTGTCAAGGCCCAGCACGTTGGCGGCAAAATTTAGCGTGATGAGGCCGATGGCCGGATGGCCCTGCGGGACTTCGGGCATCAGGCGCCTGAACAGCGGCCCTAGCGCACGCGCGAGCGCATTGACGAGCCCAGCCCGCTCCGCGATCCGCAGCAGCCCTAACCAAAGTGTGAGCGTGCCAAACAAGAGCAGCATGACGTCAACCGAAAGCTTCGCCATCGCGAAAAGACTCTCGACGATGGCTGCGAACACTGCGGTGTCACCACCCACCAACCAGCGAGCCAGAGCGGCCGTCGCCGCTGCAAGAAAAAAGCCGAGCCAAAGACGGTTGAGCATAGATGGGACGTGCGCGGGTCCGAATGGGTCATGCCATGGTAGGGCTTCGCACAGCGCGTGGCGCCACAAGCACTGGCCGGGCATGAACCCATACTCGCGCAGTCACCTTCCTGGAGCGGCCCGACGCGCAGTTCTCCGGTGAGACCACCGCCCGGCCGTGCGGGGTGCCCAATGCGATCCTGCGCAAGGCCTCGGACAAGACGAAAGCGTACGTGGCGCCCAAGGCGCCGCGCGCGAGCACGCTGCGTAATGCCGTTCGACGCAATCCACCTCGCGCGAATGTGCTGCATGCCGCCGCATCCATCCCGTTAACAAGGTTTCAACTGCACTGTTCGTCTATCAGGGCTGCAAGGCCACAGGCGACGCCGCAGCCAGCGCATCCAAGGCAGCAAAGCATGGATTTTGCCATTCTCTGGCGCGCACCGAGCGTGCGATCGCAAGCACACGCTGCGAGTGCCCCAGAAGCAGCCAGATCGGACGATCCGAAGGCGCGCCTACGGTGATCGTGGCCAGTCTGGGCAGCAGCAATGCCCTTCAGCGCGGATCGCTGCCGTTGGAAACCCACGCGACAACCGCTCCTCAGTCTGCGTGGCGACGGGAGCGTTCATACGAAACCTCGGCCGAACGCCAACGGGGTTCCTGCCTGGTGTTGGCAATGGCCGCAGCCGATTAGCGGCGAATTGGCTTGCGCTTTGGC
>JAKBCY010000279.1 GCA_021807445.1 Pseudomonadota bacterium | reverse complement strand
GACGCGCGCACGCAACATGGTGCATCGCGCGACGCTGCTGGCCGCTCGGGACCAGTTAAAACTTCGGTGTTTCGGTGCCTCATGCCGGGGAAATATCCAGCATATCAAGCCCTGCATCAATCGACACAGGATGCATGTGGCATCTGCGCAATCCTTCCTCCCAGCGCACGGGGAAGTTTGCCGCGCGAATGATCAATGCGATGATCGCCACATTCTGGCCAGCAGACCGTCACCCATGATGAAGTGATGATGCACCGCCGCCAACACGTGCAATGCGATCAGCGCCAGCAGGCCGTAGGCGACCAATTGGTGCACGTCACCGAGTGGCCTGGCCCAAGCAGCGCCTTGTGCAGCCAGCGCCGGAAGGGTGATCAAACCAGCCCAATGCGCCGTCCAGCCACGTCCTGAAACATTGGCCCAACCCAACACTGGCAAGGCGATGAATCCAGCGTAGAGCAGAACGTGGGTTAAGCGCGCAATCCACTCCTGCCAAGCCGGTGCTGGATGGGGGTCCGGAACGCCGCTGGCGACTCGCCAAAACAGTCGCAGCAGCATCAAGCTCAAGATGAATGTCCCCAACCCCAAATGCCAGGCCACCAATCCAATGGGGCGTGTGTCGCGGCGAATATCGGGCATCGTCCACGCGATCACAAACTCCAACCCGATAAGGGCGAAAATGGACCAATGGAGCCAGCGGGCGGGAACGTTATATACGGCGGTTCTTGACATGGCATCAGGCACGTGAATGGCAACTTACCCGTATGCTAGGTGCCTTTGCCTTAGCTCGCACTGAGTGTAGATTGCGTGCACGACGATGGACGTGGGCGCGCCACGTTTGCCGCACTGTGCGCGCGAACGCAATCGCCTACCCCGTTCCTCCAACGGTCATCTTCTCGATGCGCAGGGTCGGTTGGCCGACGCCGACAGGGACGCTCTGTCCCTCTTTACCGCAAGTTCCTACCCCTGGGTCAAGTTGCAAGTCGCACCCAATCATGCTCACGTGTGTGAGCACATCGGGGCCGTTTCCAATGAGGGTTGCGCCTTTCACCGGATAAAGGAGCTTGCCCTTTTCGACCCACCATGCCTCGCTTGCGGAGAAGACGAACTTGCCACTGGTGATGTCGACCTGGCCCCCACCAAAGTTCACCGCATACAAACCACGGTCAAGGCTGGCTATGATTTCTTCCGGGTCGGTGTCGCCTGCCAGCATATACGTATTCGTCATGCGCGGCATGGGAGCATGCGCATAACTCTCGCGCCTCGCGTTGCCCGTAGGCTTGCGCTTCATCAGGCGTGCATTGAGCGTGTCCTGCATGTAGTCCACCAAAATACCGTCTTCGATCAACACGGTGCGTTCGGTCGGGTTGCCCTCGTCGTCCACATTGAGCGAGCCGCGGCGCTCTGGAAGCGTGCCGTCGTCCAGAACAGTCACACCCTTGGCTGCCACTCTTTGGCCGAGCCTGCCGGCGAATGCGCTTGAACCCTTGCGATTGAAGTCACCTTCCAATCCATGACCGATCGCTTCATGCAGCAGAATGCCGGGCCAGCCGTTTCCAAGTACGACGCTCATCTCGCCAGCGGGCGCGGGGCGCGACTCGAGGTTGAGCAGGGCTTGGCGTACGGCTTCATCCACATGGTGCTGCACTGTGGCCTCGGTAAATGCGCTCAAGGGGTAGCGTCCTCCGCCTCCCGAGGAGCCCGTCTCCCGACGCCCGTTGTGTTCGGCGATAACGGTGACGTTGAACCGTACCAACGGACGCACGTCGGCTGCGAGCATGCCATCCGAACGCATGACCAACACGACATCGTATTCACCCGCCAAACTGGCCATGACCTGACCCACACGAGCATCTTTGGCACGTGCCATGGCATCCGCAAACTTCAAAAGCTCGACTTTCGCAGCAGAGTCCAGCGCTGCCAGAGGGTCAATAGCCTCATAAAGCGCATGCCCATCTTTTGCCCTCGTGCCGCCACCCAACCTCGCGCGGCCGCGCCCTTGACGGGCGATTGCACGCACGGTGTCAGCCGCCTCCATCAGCCTGACCGCCGAAATGTCATCGGAATAGGCAAACGCAGTTTTGTCGCCTTCAATTGCGCGAATCCCGAAACCTTGCTCGATCCCGAAACTGCCGCTCTTAACCAACCCCTCTTCGAGGCTCCAGCCTTCCGAGCGCGTGTATTGCAAGTAAACGTCTGCATAGTCGAGCCGATGTTCGAAGGCGCGAGCCAAGGCACTTTGCAATGTCGACTCGTCAATCCCATAGGGCGTCAGGAGCAGACGACGCGCTTCGTCCAAGCGCAATAAAGTAGGTTCGATCAGCATATTCATACCGAGATTGTAGAAAGGGCCGCTTGCCCACTCGACTGGCGTGGGAAGCTCCCACGGCAAAACGCTGGGAATACAGGACTCGCAGCCAACTCAAGCAAGGAGCGCAAGATCTGCATCCGCTGAGGGCCGCGCCTCATGCCAGCGGCCGCTGGCATCAGTCTGCAACAGCAGCCGCCTGCCATAGCCCGCTCTTGCCGCCTTGCTTTTCGAGCAGATGCACATCACTGATCACCATGCCACGATCGACCGCCTTGCACATGTCGTAGATGGTCAGCAGCCCAACCTGCACGGCTGTGAGTGCTTCCATCTCGACGCCAGTGCGGCCATGCGTTTCTGCACGAACCGTGCACCGTACGGTGCACGTCACTGGATCCGCAGTGAATTCGACCGCCACACGCGTGAGCGCAATGGGATGACAAAGCGGGATGAGATCCGCCGTTCGTTTGGATGCCATGATCGCCGCGATGCGTGCGACGCCCAAGACGTCCCCCTTTTTGGCGGTGCCCGAGTGAATCAAGGCCAACGTCTCGGCTCGCATGCGGATTGCTCCAGTTGCCACGGCCACGCGTGCCGTTTCATCCTTGGCGCCCACGTCAACCATATGCGCCTGACCGGTAGCGTCGAAATGCGTGAGCGGCGATGTCATATCAGGGTTGGACTCACTGGCATGGAAAATGAGGGTTCGCTGGGCGTAGCTCAGAATGTTTGGGCAACCGCGATGGCTTCGCGCAATGCGATTGCCTCACCGCGTGCTGCTGCGGCATAGTCGG
>JAKBCY010000278.1 GCA_021807445.1 Pseudomonadota bacterium | reverse complement strand
TGCAGACAATCACCGATCCGCGCGTCTACGCCCTGGGCGAATGTGCCGTGCATCGCGGCATTGCCTACGGCCTGGTTGCGCCGCTGTTCGAGCAGGGCAAGGTGGCGGCCAATCACCTGGCGCAGATGGGGATCGGTCGCTATACAGGCAGCCAGACCAGCACCAAGCTCAAGGTCACTGGCATCGACTTGTTCTCGGCCGGCAACTTCATGGGCGGCGAAGGCTGCGAGGACATCGTGCTGTCCGACCCGTCTTCCGGCGTGTACAAGCGCCTGGTCGTGAAGGACGATAAGTTGATCGGCGCCTGTCTGTACGGCGACACCGTGGACGGCTCGTGGTACTTCAAGCTGCTGCGCGAAGGCCGCAAGGTGCACGACATCCGCGACAAGCTGATGTTCGGCGAAAGCGCGCTGGGCGATGCCGGTCACCAGGGCCAGAGCAAGGCCATGCAGATGGCCGACGGTGACGAGGTTTGCGGATGCAACGGCGTGTGCAAAGGCACCATTGTCCACGCCATCAAGGACCAAGGCCTGTTCACGCTGGAGGATGTGCGCAAGCACACCAAGGCCAGCGCCTCCTGCGGCTCTTGCACCGGGCTGGTCGAGCAGATCCTGATGTTTACGGCAGGTGGGGATTTCTCCGCCGCGCCGAAAAAGAAGCCGATGTGTGGCTGCACCGATTCCAGCCACAAGGAGGTGCGCGACGCCATCCGCGACCAACACCTGCTGACCATCCCAGCCGTCTACGCCATGCTCGGATGGCGCACGCCCAACGGTTGTTCGAGCTGCCGCCCGGCAGTGAATTACTACCTCATTTCAACTTGGCCGCACGAGGCGAAGGATGACCCGCAAAGCCGCTTCATCAACGAACGCAGCCACGCCAACATCCAGAAGGACGGCACCTACAGCGTGATCCCGCGCATGTGGGGCGGAGAGACTTCGGCCGCCGAGCTGCGCCGCATTGCCGATGCCGTGGACCAGTTCAAGATCCCAACCGTGAAGGTCACCGGCGGCCAGCGCATCGACCTTCTCGGGGTGAAAAAGGAAGATCTGCAGGCAGTGTGGAACGCCATCGGCATGCCGTCAGGCCACGCCTACGCCAAGGCGCTGCGCACGGTGAAGACTTGCGTGGGCAGCGAATGGTGCCGATTCGGCACGCAGGACAGCACGGCGCTGGGCAAGCTGCTGGAGCGCGCCACCTGGCGCATGTACGCGCCGCACAAAGTGAAGTTCGCGGTGAGCGGCTGCCCGCGCAACTGCGCCGAGGCCGGCATCAAAGACGTGGGCATCATCGGCGTGGATTCGGGCTGGGAGATGTATATCGGCGGCAACGGCGGCATCAAGACCGAGGTGGCGCAATTCCTCGTCAAGCTCAAAACCCAGGAGGAGGTGCTGGAATACACCGGGTCTTTCATTCAGCTTTACCGCGAGGAGGGTTGGTACCTGGAGCGCACGGTGCATTTCATCGCCCGCGTCGGGCTGGACTATGTGAAGCAGCGCGTGCTCGACAACGCCGCAGGCCGCAAGGCGCTTTGGGAGCGGCTGCAGTTCGCGCTGCAGGGCGAGCCCGATCCCTGGTTTGATACCGAGAAGGCACAAGTCGATGCGCGGCAGTTCATCCCCATCGTGCCCGTCCCGGCAACGCAAGGAGAGCCGGCATGAGCGCCGCCGCTTGCATCCCCCCTTCCCCCGTCGATCTTGCCGCGTCCGCCGAGGCAGATGCTGTCTGGATCGCTGTCTGCACCCTGGCCAACATTCCCGCGCTGGGCGCGCGCCGCGTGCGCCGCCCTGATGGCGTTGACATCGCGCTGTTCCGCGCCACCAGCGACCGCATCTACGCCCTGCTCGACCGCTGCCCACACAAAGGCGGGCCGCTGAGCCAAGGCATCGTGTTCGGCGAATCAGTCGCCTGCCCGCTGCACAACTGGACTATCCGACTCGTTGACGGCCGCGCCCAGGCGCCGGACGAGGGCTGCACCCCCGCCTTCGCCGTGAAGGTGGAAGGCGATCAGGTCTACCTTCGCCGCGACCAGCTGTTAGCGCCAATTGTCCCGATGACCGCTGCCAGCTGCGACGTCACCGCGTACACGAGCGTCAGCTGATGAACCCCGCCGACCTGTTCGCAGACTCCATCGCCGTCGTGCCCGATGGCGCGCTTCGCGAGACGCGCTCAACCTGTCCGTATTGCGGCGTGGGGTGCGGCGTCATCATCAAGAGCGAAGGCAGGCGCATCACGGGGGTGCGCGGCGACCCGGAACATCCGGCCAACTTCGGCAAGCTGTGCACCAAGGGCAGCGCCCTGCACCTCAGCGCCAAGCCGGAATTTCTGCCGCAGGTGCGCGCGCTGCGGCCCGAGCTGCGCACGAGCCGCGACGCGCCGCGCCACGCCGTAAGCTGGAGCGCCGCGCTGGACCACGTGGCGCAGCGCTTCGCCGCCATCATTGCCGAGCATGGGCCCGACAGCGTGGGCTTCTACATCTCGGGCCAGATGCTGACCGAGGACTATTACGTCTTCAACAAACTAGCCAAGGGGCTGATCGGCACCAATAATGTGGACACCAATTCCCGCGTGTGCATGAGCAGCGCGGTGGCGGGCTACAAGGCCACGTTGGGGGCCGATTCTCCGCCCTGCAACTACGAAGACATTGACCACGCTGCAAGTCTGTTTCTCGTCGGCAGCAATGCGGCCTGGGCGCATCCCATCATCTTTCGCCGCATCGAACGAGCCAAGGCCAGGCGGCCCGCCATGCGCATCGTCGTCATTGACCCGCGCCGCACAGAAACCGCCGAACTCGCCGACCTGCATCTGCAACTGCTGCCCGGCACCGACGTTGCGCTGTTCCACGCCATGCTGCATGTGATGGTCTGGGAAGATCTGGTCGACCCGCACTTCATCGCCGCGCACACCAGCGGCTATGCGTCCTTGCGCGAACAGGTGCGCGACATGACTCCGGCGGTCGCGGCCAACGTCTGCGGGCTGAAGGAGCAAGAAATCGTCACCGCCGCGCGCTGGTTCGCGCTGGGTTCGCCAGGCGCGACGCCGCACACGCGCCAGTCCACGCTGTCCCTGTATTGCCAGGGACTGAACCAGTCCAGCAGCGGCACGGCGAACAATGCCGGGCTCATCAA
>JAKBCY010000277.1 GCA_021807445.1 Pseudomonadota bacterium | reverse complement strand
GAGACTGCTCAGTGATCAGCAGGCTGAGGCGGGCGTCCTCAGCCATCTCATGCAACCGCTGAAAAGGGTAGGTCGGATCGAGTGGCACGTAGGCCGCGCCCGCCTGGAGCGCCGCCAATTGCGCCACCACCATGCTTGCGCCGCGATCAACGCTCAGGCCGACAAGATCGCCGCGGTGGACGCCACGCTGGCGAAGGACTTCGGTGAGCCGATCCACCGCCAGCCATAGCTCCGCATGGCTCAAGCCCGCGCCGTCAGAAACTTGGATGGCGGGTGTCGCACGCTTGCGCTGAGCAGCCAGGAGGCTCGTCACGGTCAAGTCGGAGCGATAGGGTCGTGCAGTGCGATTCCAGGTGTCGAGGCTTGCGCGATCGACCAGCGTCGTCAGGCGCAGATCCTTGAGCGCGCGGTCAGGGTCATGCATGGCATCATCCACAAGAAGGAGAAAGCTTTCGAGCAATCCCTCCATCGTCTTCTCGACGAACAATTCAGTGGAGTAACTGAGAATCAACGCATGCTCGCCTGCAATATCGACATGCAAGGAAAGGTCGAACTGCGCGGCACCAAGCGAAAGCGGCAGATAGTCAACCTGCAGGCCCTCCAACTGAACGGTCTTGCGGGGCGTGTTGAGCACATTGAATAGAACTCGCAGATCGGCCGCGCTGGCTCCCGCACCTTCCTTACGCAGCCGCTCGACAAGGTAGTCAAACGGCAGATCCTGATTGGTGAAGGCGCCGAATGTCATGCCTCGGACCTGTTGCAGCAGCTCGCGAAAGCTCATGTCAGGGCGAACCTCGCTGCGCATTGCCAGGGTATTCACCAAGGATCCCACGACGGTCTCTGCGTCGACCTCCGTGCGATTGGCCACTGGCGCGCCCACCGTAATGTCGCTCTGCGCGCACCAACGCGAAAGCAAGCATTGAAAGGCTGCGAGGAGTGTCATGAACGGCGTGACACCCTGTGCGGCACTGAATTGCTGGAGGCTGCGAAGCCAGTGGTCGTCAAAGGGCCGTCTCAGTCGCGCGCCACGACTGCTTTGGCGTTGCACGACTGAGGTGTCCGTGGGAAGATTCAGCGGGCTCATACCATCGAGCTGCTGCATCCAGTAGTCCGCGTGCCGGGCCAAGCGGGCGTGATCGATGCGCTGGCGTTGCCAGGCTGCATAGTCGTAAAAGTCAATGGGCTTGGGCCGCAATGCTGGCGTGAGGCCCCGGTGGTGGGCACGGTACAGGGCGCTCAACTCGTCGAGGACGATGCCCCAAGACCAGTCGTCGCCAATGATATGGTGCATCACCATGATCAAGGCATGATGCTGGGGTTCAAGTCGTGCCAGGATGAAGCGACAAAGTGTGCCTCTCCTCAAGTCAAAGGGCGCTGCGGCGAGCTGGACGACAGCGTCTTCAAACATCGCATCCCGTCCCTGCGTTGCGATTGTTTGCATGTCCAGTTCATGCAATTGGACGGCCGCAGACGGGTTGACCAAGGCAACCGGCTCGGTCTCGCCAAAGACAAAACCCGTGCGGAAAGCCTCATGACGCGCCGCCAGGGCATTGAGCGCCGCTTGCAGTGCGGATCGATCCAGGTTGCCGCGTAGTCGCAGTGCCACGCGCATGTTGTAGGCAGCACCTTTCGGATCCATTTGATGCAACGTCCACATGCGGCGCTGAGAGAACGACACCTGCAAAGGCCCGGCCCGAGGCACCGGGATGATTGGGTCGATGGGGCTGACATCCTCGCCGCGGTTCAGCATGGACTGCAGGGTCTGCGCCAGCTCGGCCACGGTCGGTCGGTCGAACAAGACCCGCAAAGGCATGTCCACGCCAAAGATGGCCCGGATCTGCGACATGACTCGCGTGGCGCTCAGCGAATCGCCCCCTAATTCAAAAAAATTATCTCGTACGCCGATGCGCTGCCGAAGCAGCGCCGCCTGCCAGATTTCGAGCAGACCCGATTCCAGACCCGAACGTGGCGCAACAAAGTCGCCCGTGAAGGCATCGTGCGCAGCTGGAAGATTGTTGCGATCGATCTTGCCATTGGGCAAGACCGGCAGCGCTTCGAGCATCACGTAGACCTGGGGAAGCATATGCTCGGGAAGCTGCTCCTTGAGAGCCTTGCGCAGTGCCTGGAGGTCCGGCTGATCTGCAGCGATATAGGCCGTGAGCTTTTTGCTTGCCGTGTCACCCCCCTGCAAGGACACCGCGCTCATGCGCACTCCTGGACAGGTGTTGAGCACAGCCTCGATTTCACCAAGCTCAATGCGAAAGCCGCGCAGTTTCACCTGGTGGTCGGCGCGGCCGATGAATTCCATCAGTCCATCGCCAAGCCAGCGCACAAAGTCGCCGGTACGGTACATGCGCTCGCCCGAGCGGAAGGGGTTGGGGAGAAAGCGCTCGGCGGTAAGGTCTGGGTGGTTCAAGTAGCCACGCCCGACTCCATCGCCTCCAATGTAGAGCTCACCCACTACGCCAATCGGCTGCAACTCCTGGTAAGCGTCCAGCACGAAGAGCGCCACGTTCGCCGCTGGGCGGCCGATGGGAACGCTCAAGCGGTCCGGCAAGGGGGCACGGATTTCCAGCCAGGCGCTGATGTCCGTCGCTTCGCTTGGGCCGTAGAAGTTCCCGAACCTCACACCGGGAAGTACCTCAAGAAATTGCTGAGCCAACGCGCAATCAAGCGCTTCGCCGCCGCTGAGCACATAGCGCAGGCTGTTGCACTGCCTGGCATGCGGCTCGGCAAGCATGGTGCGCAACGCTGACGGGACAAATTGCATGATCGAGATGTTTTGCTCCTGCACGATCCGCAGGAGGCGGGATACATCGCGTTGGGCACCGGGTTCGGCAAACACGACTTGTGCCCCGCAAATGAGCGGAGATAGAAATTCCCAGATCGATGCGTCAAAGCTGATCGTCGTTTTCTGCAGAATCCGGTCGGCTGCAGTCAGACCCAACGCGCCGTTGAGCCACAATAAGTGATTGGCTAGACCGCCGTGCAGAACCTGGGCACCCTTGGGCTTCCCGGTTGAGCCGGATGTGTAAATGACATAGGCAAGATGCTCAGGTCTTATGTCCGTCTCAACAGCCAAGCCAAAGCTGCTCGGAACACGCCCTCCATCGTCGGGCATGGCCACC
>JAKBCY010000276.1 GCA_021807445.1 Pseudomonadota bacterium | reverse complement strand
GGCGAGCGGCGCTGAAAGCCGCGCCGCCACACCATACCCGATGTCAGCCGTGGCCATGGCCGTGACCGTGTCCATGACCGCGATCGCCATGCTTGTCCTCATGCCCGCCTGGGCGATCCCCGCCCGGGCCGTACTCCGGGCCACGCACAAAATACACCGGTACGCCGCAGGCGTTGTAGCGCCCGCAGTATTGGCCCCACTTCTTGGCTTGGCCTGGCGGCACGTGCATGTACACAGGAGCCGGCACCACCACTGAGGGTGGCGGGGGTGCGATGATGACGGGCTGCGCATAGACCACTGGGGGCGGGACGTTGCCAATGTCCACACGGCCGTACACGCCGGGGCTGATCTGCCCGGCAATACTGAGCGACACGCTTTGGGCTTGTGCGCCCGTGGCTGCGACGGCGGCGCCGAACAGCGCGATCATGGCTGAGGTCAAGGGGCTTGGCATCAATGCAACTCCTCGGTTGTCGTGAAAAAGCTTCTACCCTAACGCATTGGGCTCGCGGACGCTGACAGAAGACGCCATCGGCCATATCTGCTGCCCCGCACAAGGGATAATTCCGCCATGCCCAACCGTCTTCGTCTTTGGCTCGACCTCATCCGCTGGAATCGTCCTGCGGGCTGGCTGCTGCTGCTATGGCCCACGCTGTCTGCGCTGTGGATAGCGTCCGGTGGTTTTCCCGGCTGGCTGCTCCTGACTGTCTTCACTCTCGGCACGATCCTCATGCGCTCGGCCGGCTGCACCATCAACGATGTCGCCGACATCGAGTTCGACCGCCACGTGCGCCGCACCGCGCGTCGACCCGTGACAAGCGGTGCCGTGTCCACGCGCGAAGCCTTGGGCGTCGGTGCAGCCTTGGCTCTGGCCGCCTTCGGCCTGGTGTTGCTCACCAACACGCTGGCCACCAGCTTGTCGTTTGCTGCGCTGCTCATTGCGATTGCCTACCCTTATACGAAACGCTGGCTGGCGCTGCCGCAGGCCTATCTTGGCGTGGCCTTCAGTTTTGGCATCCCGATGGCCTTCGCAGCGGCCCAGGACTCCGTGCCGCTCATGGCGTGGTGGCTGCTGCTTGGCAATTTGTTCTGGGTCCTTGCCTACGACACCGAGTATGCGATGGTCGACCGCACCGATGACCTGAAAATTGGCATCAAGACCTCTGCCATCACCTTTGGCCGGATGGATGTGGCCGCAGTCATGATCAGCTACGCGCTTTTCCTTGCCATGTGGTTGGCGGCGGGCTTTCAGCTGGGTTTGGGCTGGCCTTTTCAGCTCGGGCTGTTCAGCGCTGCGGCCATGGCGGCATGGCATTACGTGCTGATCCGCAATCGTGACCCGGAACACTGCTTCACAGCGTTCAAACACAACCACTGGCTAGGTTTTGCGCTCTTTGCGGGAACGGTGGTGGCGTACGCGCTGCGCTGAGTCGCCCGCTTCCAAGGCGCCGGCATCCAGTTTTAGATGCCAAGCGCGCCTGTGAAAATCGCCGCAACAGTCGCCCGCCGATGCGTGCGAGCGCGCCCGCCGAGGCACGCGTGCAGGCGTGGATCAGCAGTTTGCACGCCGAGCGCGCCGTCCCTCGCGGCCAGACGATCAGGGGTAAAGCCCACGCTCTGCACGTGCCAGCAGGACGCGCTCACACGCCACGACAAAGGCGGCCGTGCGCAGCGTGATCTGGAGCTTGTCAGCGGTGTCCCAGATATGCGCGAAGGCAGCACCAAGGATCTTGTCCAAGCGGGCATTGATTTCGTCTTCGCTCCAGAAGAAGCTGGAGAAGTCCTGCACCCACTCAAAGTAGCTCACGGTGACGCCCCCAGCATTGCAGATCACATCGGGCACCACCATCACGCCACGCTCGTGCAGAATATCGTCGGCACCCGGCAGCGTAGGCCCGTTGGCACCTTCGAGGACGAGTTTGGCCGTGGTCTTGCGCGCGCGCTCCTCGGTAACCTGGCCTTCCAGCGCCGCGGGAATCAAAATCTCGCAGGGCACATCCCAGAAATCCGCTGCGGCAATCGCCTGCACGCCCTTGAATCCAGCCACCCCTCCGTGCGCCAGCACATGCGCCTGCAAGGCGGGCACATCCAGCCCCGGCTCATGCAGCACGGCGCCCGTGTGATCCTGCACCGCCACGACCTTTGCACCAGCCGCTGCAAACAGCTCGGCGGCCGTGGATCCCACGTTGCCAAACCCCTGCACGGCCACGCGAGCACCTTGCAGCGGCAGCTTGATGCGCCGCGCTGCTTCGCTTCCCGTAACGAACACCCCGCGCCCGGTGGCCTTTACCCGTCCAAGCGAGCCACCAAGCTGTACGGGTTTGCCGGTAACCACACCCGTTGCTGTGCCACCAATATTCATCGAATAGGTGTCCATCATCCACGCCATGATCTGCGGGTTGGTGTTCACGTCCGGCGCCGGGATGTCTTGCTGCGGCCCGATGATGATGCCAATCTCACTCGTGTAGCGCCGCGTCAGGCGCTCGAGCTCCTTGTGCGAAAGTCCAGAAGGCTCCACGCGGATGCCCCCCTTGGCCCCGCCATAGGGCAGGCCAACCGCGGCATTTTTCACCGTCATCCACGCCGCCAGTGCCATCACCTCTTCCAGCGTGACCTGCGGGTGGTAGCGCACGCCGCCTTTGCCCGGCCCGCGCGAGAGATTGTGCTGGACCCGATACCCTTCGAAGTGCCGTACGGTGCCGTCATCCATCTCAATGGGAACGTCCACGATGAGAGCACGCTTGGGGCGGCGGAGGGTTTCCGCCCATCGCGCCAGATCGCCCAAGTAAGGCAGTACCCGTTCAACTTGGGAAAGATAGGTCAGCCAAGGGCTGTCGGCCTGGGGATCAATGTAGGACAGATGGTTTTGCGGGATTGCTTTTTGAAGCATGAAGGTCTCCGTGTTGTAGGGCGCTTGTGGCGCCTTGCGTTGTGAAGGGTTGGCCTGTGAGGCCACCTCAACTCTACGCTCACGGACAAAAGGATTCCACCGCAGTTGCGCGTGGTTGCAGGAATGCGGCTGCTGCAGGCTTTAGCGATTCAGCGCCTTCAGTCCGGCCTCTGGGTAGCGCGTGCCTTTGGCCGCACCCGGGGGCAGCGCCTGGTGAATGCGAAGCAGATCATCGGTCGATAGCGGCACCTTCAAGGC